>JBOGIV010000454.1:0-15855 GCA_050747925.1 Vicinamibacterales bacterium | reverse complement strand
GAAGCATTGTAAGCTAAGCGCATCTCGTGCGAATTCTCCACGTCACGCCGTATGCAGCCGAAGCATGGGCGTATGGCGGAATTCCGCGCGCCGCTGGCGCGCTGACACGCACGCTGGCGCGGCGTGGTCACGAGGTCACCGTCTGCACGACCGACGCCGGTGAGCCCTCGGCCCGACTCGGCTCTGGTGTTCCGACCACTCCATGGCAGTGGTACTCGCGCGCCCAGACGCGAACCATCGATGGCGTCGTCCAGCACGTGTTCCCGAACCTGTCCAACCATCTCGCCTATCAGCAGCAGCTGTTCCTGCCAATTGGCCTCGCGAGCTACCTCCATCGTCATGCGAGCGACTTCGACGTCGCTCACCTTCATGCGTGCCGCAACGTTCCTGGGGTCCTCGCGGCGCGGGCGTTGCGGCGGGCCGGAGTGCCATACGTCCTCGCGCCAAACGGCACGGCGCCGATTATCGAAAGGCGGCGGGCCACAAAGCGTGCCTTCGATCTGCTGTTCGGACATCGCGTGCTCCACGGCGCCACACGCGTTCTCGCCGTCACACGCGCCGAACGCGAGCAGCTGCGCAACTTAGGAGTGGATCCTGACGCGATCGCCGAAGTGCCCAACCCTGTCGATCTCGACGAGTTCGCAACGCCAGTTCCAAGCGGTCGCTTTCGCCACCGTCTCGACCTGACGAACACGCCACTGGTGATGTTTCTCGGCAGACAGACGCCACGCAAGCGTGTGGACGTCCTGGCTCGCGCATTTGCCGCTCTTCGCCCGGCCGACGCACACCTCATCATTGCCGGTAACGAAATGGGCGCTGGTTCGACGCTTCACGCTCTCGTGAGGGAGCTTGGCATCGATCGCCGGACGCATTTCACCGGACTCTTGCGAGGACGGGAGCGGCTCGAGGCGCTGGCCGATGCGGATGTCGTTGTCTACCCATCAGACCACGAGGTGTTTGGGCTGGTCCCGCTCGAGGCACTGCTGTCGGGCTCACCGGTGATCGTCGCAGACGATTGCGGCTGCGGCGAAGTGGTGGGCGCCATCGGCGGCGGACTGGTGACGCCGCTGGGCGACGTGGACGCACTGGCTCGCGCCATCCACTTGGTGTTGGAGACCCCGTCGGTGTGGCGAGCCGCGGCGGCGCAGGCCGCCGCTCGCGTGCGGGCGACATATGGACACGAGGTCGTGACCGAGCGCGTTGAGGAGTTGTATCAATCCCTGGTCCGCAGTTCACGGTCGTCAGTCTGCGGTTCTGAGTCCAGTTCGATTACCAGCGCCGAGCCCCAAGTCCCGAGTCCCGAGAGCGCTCTGGCCCCAGTGAGTTTCGTGGTTCCCGTTCACAACGGCGCCGCGTTCATACGCGAAACATTGCTCGCGATCTTCGCTCAGGCGGACGGGCGTGTCATGGAAGTGATCGTCGTTGACGACGGGAGCAGCGACGATTCTGCCGAGATGGCGCGAAGTGTTGCGGCGGGGCGACCCTGGTCGCTTCGTGTCATCTCCGGCCCCGGTCGAGGCGCCGCGGCCGCGGTCAATGCCGGCGTTCGCGCCGCCCGCTTCCCGATCATCTGCCAGGTCGATCAAGATGTGCTGATCGGACCGGACTGGCTGCGTCTGTTGACGGCCGAGCTCGGCGATTCGAGCGTCGGAGCGGTTCAGGGATACTACGAGACCGATCCGAATGGCTCGATCTTCGCGCGCGTGATGGGCCTGGATCTCGAGCACCGATACGCCGCGGTCGATGATGGCGAGACAAATCACGTCTGCACGGGGAATACGGCATACCGCGCCGACGCGCTGAAGCGCGTCGGCCCGTTTGACGAGTCGCTGGGATATGGATACGACAACGACATGAGCTACCGCCTGCGACAGGCGGGCTACCACCTGTCCCTCTGCCGCGCGGCGCGCAGCCGGCATCAGTGGCGCGAAGGCTTGATCGGATACATCATTCAGCAGTACGGATTTGGCTACGGTCGCCTCGACGTTGTGGCCAAGCACCCCACGCGTGTCGCCGGTGACTCAGTATCGCCGGCGGGAATGATGGCTCACCCGGTTCTAATGCTGACGGCACTCGTCGCCTTCCTCAGCCTACCCTTGCTGGCGATGACGACGACGCCGCTGGAGCCATTCGTGCTCGGCGGGACTGTTATCGTTGCTGGATTGTCTCTGGAAAGACTCGCTGCCGGTATTCAGGCCGGTTGTCGTTCGCGCGATGTCGCTGCATTGCTCTTTGCCCCAGTGCATCTCGTCCGAGACGTCGCCTGGGTCGCGGCCATCGTCACTTGGCTGGTCCGGCGAACGCTTGGGCAACGGTCGCGGCCGCAAAACAGCATGCGCCGTAGAGTTTCGACGCCCTCGGACCGGGTGCAGAGGACTCAGGAACTGGAAAACTTGGCCCGGTCTGAGGCGGAGCCTCGCTAACTGACCGAGCGCCGCGTGCGATGACACGTCAGCTGGCTGGCGCGGCCGTACTCTTTGCCGCGTATCTTTTCCTTCACCTTCCCGTCGAAGACTTCTTCGACATGCTGGCCCGGCGCTTCGGATTCGAAACCTACGATCGGTTTGCTTTGATCGGATTCATGGCCGGAGGCGTCGCCGTGCTCGTGGCCGCGTGGACGTGGCCGAGCGGCCGGCGGGTTCTGGTCGGCATTGCCATGACGGCTCTCGTGGCGCTGACGGCTGTGGCGCAGCGATTGATCGTGGTCGCCAGCATCGAAAACATTCACTATCCGCAATACGCGCTGCTGCTCTGGGCGTTGGCTCGTGGATTGCCAAGCGTGGAAAGCGCTTGGCTCGTCGCAACCGGCCTCGGCGCTCTCGACGAGGCTTATCAGTACGTCGCGTTGCCGCGCGGCACACCGGACTATTTTGATTGGAACGACGTGCTGTTGAACGCGATTGGCGCGACGTTCGGTGTGGTCATCATGCTCATGCTCGGTAGGGTGCGAGGCGAGCGCTCCCCCTTCTACGCGAGAGCGGTTCTGGTGACTGCAGTTGCTGTGGTCGTCGTGGCGTTCATCGTCGACCCACCTGTGCTCTCTCCCTTCTACACTCACACGCCAGGCGGCCGGCCATTTCACAAGCTCTCGGCGGCCGAAGCCGCCATCGTCTCTGCGGCACTGTGGGCGGCGGTCAGATCCTTCGAACGTCGTGCCGTGGTGACCTCTTCCGACGAGTGTGACCCTTCGACCAGTTCTCGACCTTGAGTCCCTCAAAGCGAACGAAATCCTTGTCGTTGGCAGTGACCAGCACGAGTCCATGCACATGAGCGATGGAAGCAATCTGGCCATCGACGAAAGGCCCTGGCTGCCCCTTCCCTTCCAGACGTGCTCGTTCTTCTCCATGCCACGTCGCGGCGGCTTCGTCGTATGGCAGGTTCGGGAACGAGACACGCACCACGTCCCGCAAGTACGCTTCGAGCGCCGTCCGACGCTTGCCCGGCGGAAGCCGCCGACAGCCATAGGTCAGCTCGTGCCAGACAGGCGCTGCAATCGCGCACTCTGGGCTTCTCGCGTCGATCCGTCTAAGAATGGCCTCATCCGGCGTCTTGGAGATGGGGACCGACACGATACTCGTGTCCAGAAGGTACCTTAACTTCACAGCAATACCTTCCGGCCAGAGCGCCGGTCTCGCACCGAAATAGCGAAGTCGCTCTCGATGCCGATCTCCTCGAGCGAGTGCGTCTCGAGGAATCTCCGGTACACGTCCCTGAAATGCCGCCGCTTGCCGCGCAGGCGCTCGAACTCCCGCACGGACACGACGACGGCGACGGGCTCTCCTCGTCGCGTCAATTCCACTTCGCGGCCGGCGTCGGCTTCATCCACGATAGTGGGAAGGCGGGACCGGGCTTCTGCGATCGTGTATCTCCGAGGCATGCCGTAAATGTACATCGAGATGTACATTCATGCAATGGCCGCGCTGAGTCATGGTTCGCGACGGCCTCGAGGCTGTCGCAAAGACTGGCCCGACGCTCGGTCGCCTTCGCCAAGTCTGCCTGCGAAATAGTCCGCGGTTCCTCGAACGACTGCCGACACTCGTACGACCGGTGAGCCGCCGGCGGCGGCGAGCGCGTGCGCAAGATTGAGGACGACGATGGAAGACTCGCGCAGCACGCGCATTAGGGGAGAGGCTGACGGATCGGATCGAGCGGCGACGAGCAGATGATTGCGGGAGGCGAAGTAGAGCCGGCGTGAATCTTTGCCCATCGTTCCCCCGCCTTCGTGATAGACGCTGGCCTGTCCCGCGAGGAGGGTGACAAAACCAGCGCGGCGAGCTTTCAGACAGAAGTCGAGATCCTCGAACGAAAAGAAGTAGTCCTCGTCGAACAGTCCAACCGCCTCGAACACTTCTCGCGAGATCAGCATCAAGCAACCGGCGACGGCATCGACGAGGCTGCTCTCGGGGAGCTTCAACGACGCCGGCGTGAGGAACCCCTGGTGCCGCATACGTCCGGTGACGTCGGAGTACGACATCCCCAACGAGACGACCTGCGAAGGGTTCGAGCGGGCGATGATCACCGGGCCGACGATGCCTGCCTTTGGCGTTGACTCGAGGCACTGCTCGAGGGCTTCGACACAACCTGGCGGGACCGTGACATCGCTATTGACCACGAGCACGCGATCGGTGCCAGCGTCGAGCGCGGCTCGAATGCCGATGTTCATTCCGCCAGAGAACCCGAGGTTTCGGCCGGTTTCGAGAACGCGGAGGCTGGTCCTCGGTCCACGGTCCTCAGTCCGCGGTCCACAGTCCGCGGTCCTCAGTCCTGTATAAGTCCTAAGTCCTTGGTCCTCGGTCGCGGGTCCGTCGTTGTTGACGACGATGAGGTCGTCGATCGGGCGACACGATGCCAGCAGAGATTTGACGGCGAGCCACGTCTGCTCGGGCGTCCGAAAGTTCAGGACCACCGCTGCGAGCCGGGAGGGCCGAGCGACCACTATCGCGCTCGCTTCTCGGCCCCGATCGCCGCGGCAGAATAGAGTGCGAGGATGCCCCACGTGCTCGCGGAAGAGACGACGAGACTCAGCAGAACCCCATAGGCGCCGTTCATCACGGTGTAAGGGATACACAGAAACGCGTAACCAACGCCCGCGACCCATCGCGCCCGTGTCGAGGCTCGACGGAGATGGGCTGCAAGCGGTCCGGCGGCGAGCGGCACGTAATAGACCCACCCCAGCGGAGAGACCAACAGGGATCCCAACAACACGATCAGCCATTCCCGATCGCGATCACCGGCGATCGCTCGAAACCCGATGGCCGCGACCATAACAGTCAATGTCCACCAGAGCGGCGAGATCCAGTTGTCGTGAAGTCCGAGAGGCGTGATCGTGAGATCGGGCACCGTGGTGAACAACCGCTGGAGCGCGGCAAGCAGGGACCCGTTGCTGAGCTGGGCGCTCCACGTGACGCGCTGAAGGACGTCGAACCACGACCGATAGCCGGCGGTTCCCATCAGGAGCAGCCCGGCGAGCCAGATGGCCGCGATACCAGCGAGCATGCCGGTTATCAGCGGCAGTGAACTCCGCCAGAGCGCGTAGAGCGCAAAAGGCGCGAGAAGCGGCTTGAAGCCGATGACCACTCCCAACAGCGCTCCAGCGGTCAGCGGCCGATGCCTTGGCCCGACGACGCCATTTGGCGAAGGCGGCTGCCGATCGGCAATCCACGCCTCCGTGAACACGATCATGATGATTGCTGTCATTTGGCCGAGCTGTAAGGAGGTAAAGATTGATTGCGAGATGAACAAGGCGCAGACAACGAGGAGGCGACGCTCGTAGCCGGTCACGACGGCAATTCGCCACCCCGCATACGCAAACAGCGCCACGCTCATCGTCGTCCAGATCACGAACGCCGGGACGAGATCGAGCAGCGAAAACGGCAGGAAAAAGAGAACAGCGGCTGGGACGTTCAGGTTGTAGCCGAGTCCATATCGTGGCGCCTGGTGCAGGTAGGGATCGAGGCCTTCGCGATACCACCGTGCCGAGTCCCAGAATGTGTAGAAATCTGCAGCGTTGATCTCCGGTGGTCGCAAGACGACGGAGTAGGCAAGAGCGATCCAGACGATGGCGAGTGTGAGAGCAATTGGCTCGACAAGGAGCGCGGACCACGACACCTGGCTCGCCGACTGCACGTCGACACTGTACTGTGAAGGCTGAGCTTCAGTACGCTCCTCGTCCGGAAGTGGCGGCGGCTATGGTTCGGCCAACCACGTAGAAGCCGAGGCAGAACGAGGAGTCGTCATGGTAACGGGCGAGTGCCGATGTGTATCATGGCCGATGGCGATTCGTTCTCTGTAATGTCTGCTCAGGAGCACCCGCGCGCGGTCCTCGTCCGATCGAGCGTGTACTTCCGCGCGGCCGTACTCGCCCTGCTGTGCTCGGTGGCGCTGGCCTACGCGTTGATTCCCTCGCGGGTGGCAGAATTCGCCAACCACGATCCGCTTCATCGGTGGGACGATTTCGGCATCTTCTTTTCGACAGCCGGTTGTCTATCCAGCGGCAGCTGCGATCCGTATCCCGCTACGCCCCGCCCCTTTCCCAATCTCAACCCGCCACACTTCCACTGGCTGTTGACGCCGCTGGTTGGCATGGACGTCGAGACGGCATACAGACTCTGGCTGCTGATGAGTGTGGCGGCCGTTGCGCTCAGTGCCTTGCGCACCGTGCGGGCACTTGGCATTGCTGTGTCGCCTCTAACCGCTGTCGGAGGCGCGTTCGCGCTGCTCGTGTCGAGCGTCAGTTGGGGGACGATCACTTACGGGCAGGTGTATGCCGTGCTGATGTGGCCAGTGACGGAGGCGTGGCTATCGGCGCGATCGTCGCGATGGCACAGGGCTGCGGCGCTGCTGACGGCGGTGGCCACGGTGAAGCCGCTGCTCCTGCTTCCGCTCGCGTGGCTCGTCTGGCTTCGGCCGCGAACGCTTGCGACTGCCGCAGCGGTCGCGGTGCTCGTGTTCGGTAGCGGCTCGGTGGTTCATGGAATCGACGCGTATCGCGGCTGGTACCAGGATCTTGGGACAGTGGAGGCATCCGGTAGTTGGGCGAACGGATCGATATCGGCGGCGCTCGCGCGCACTTTCATCTCCACGCCATGGTTTCGGCCGACCATCGCGGCGCCATTCCTGGTGTGGCCGTTATGGATCATGCTGTCGCTGCTCCTGGTGTTTGACCTTTCAAGCTGGAGCCGGCGAGCGTCGGCTGACGCAGCGTGGCTGGGCGCACTCGCCGCGGCGTTTCTGATCTCGCCGCGGGCGTGGATGTATTCGGCCTGGCTGCTTGTGGGGCCGGTGATGGCGGTCGCACTCCGCGCGCGCTGGAGAGCGCCCGAGATTCTGTTCGCGTCGGCATTACTAATGCTGCCTGTCGAGCTGACGCGAGTTGGTCAGCCGAACGCCGTCCTCACGCTCCTCAACGGATCGATCTACACGTGGGCGTTGGGCCTTCTCTACGTGGCGGCGAGAAAGGCAATCACCTTTCGGGAAGCGCCAGCCAACGGCACGGAGAGACTCCACTCTGAACGCTGATCTTCAGTACGCTCCTCGGCCGGCGGCGACGGCGGCCACGGTTCGAGCCAGCAGGTACAGGTCGAGCCAGACGGACCAGTTGCGGATGTAGTAGCTGTCGTACGCTTCCTGCTCGACGATCGACCCCTCGCTTCGAATCTCCACTTGCCACAGTCCGGTGATGCCGGGTCGGACGCGCTGACGGAACTCGAGGAACAAGGGCGAGAACTTCGCGAGGTGGTAGTCAGGAAAGGGCCGAGGGCCGACGAGGCTCATGTCGCCGCGCAGGACCGACCACAACTGTGGAAGCTCATCGATGCTCAGGCGGCGGAACAGTCTTCCCACAAGGGGAATCAGTCGCGGGTCGTTTCTCAGTTTGTGACGGGTTTCCCACTCCTCGCGCAACGCGGCGTCGGCGGTCAGGAACTCATCCAGCTGTTTTTCAGCATCTCGCTTCATGGTTCGAATCTTCGGCACCGCGAATCGGCGGCCGTCGATGCCGGCTCGTGACTGCGAAAAGAAAATTGGCGAGCCATCGATCAACCGGACGAGTGCGATGGCGACGGCGACCAGCGGCGAGGCGACCAGGAGTGTCGCGCCGGCCACGACGAGATCCAGTGCGCGCTTCATCATTCGATTGCCAGGAAGAAGGAGGTTGTTCGTGTACTCGATGCCCACTAATGGGCCAAGGGCGCGAATCTGAATGCCTTCGACGGGAAGGTCGTCGTATTCCCGCAGCAAGATGACATGGCGGAAGTGCCGCTGAAGCTCGTCGATGGTCGTCAAATCCTGCAACGAACCGCCGGTGATGAGCGCGACGCGAACGCCGCAGGCGGCGATGTTGGGCGCTACGGCCAGTCCGCCGACGACAGGTATATCCTCGACCAGACCGCCGCTGGGATCGTAGGGCACAACTTTGGTTGTGCCGTGGGGTACAACCTTCGATGTGGAGTGCGTCCCTTCAAACAAGACGGCAACGGGCGTGTAGCCGAGGCTGCCGCGTTGAATGCTGCGAATGGCGCGAATGGCGCGCTCTCCCGTTCCGATGACCACGACCGGCTCGTTCCACCAGCTCCAACGACGCGCGAGACCGACGACGATCGC
Organism: Vicinamibacterales bacterium; assembly: GCA_050747925.1. Classification (GTDB taxonomy): domain Bacteria; phylum Acidobacteriota; class Vicinamibacteria; order Vicinamibacterales; family UBA2999; genus 12-FULL-67-14b. The sequence continues at coordinate 7,254 of JBOGIV010000454.1, read as the reverse complement.
GCGCGTGATCGGGACGAATAGGAGGCTGAGACCGACAGCGAGGGTAAACGTGACGCGTGAATACAGATGCGGCAGCTTCAACGCAAAAGTGAAGGCGGCGAGGACGAGGTACCCGAAAGAGGTGACAAAGGACTGACGACGAAGGGTTTCAACCGGCCCGAGTCCGAAGCCCGGATACAGTCCTGACTGTGCGTAGCCGAGCAGGAAGAGTGAGATGAGCGGGACCAGCTCGAGGTACAGCGTTATCGATTGGCCTTTAACGGGCAGGGCCCAAATCGAGTACGCCAGTCCGCCGGCGAGAATCAACGCGCTGAAATCGGTCGCCGCCAGGACACTGATACGGGCAAAGCTGGCAAAGCGACGGTCAAGGGTCGTGATGGGGACAGTCGGCGGCGATCGGTGTTGACGCGCCTGAGGCGCGCGACTTTCCGGGATCACGGTCATGGAAGATCGCCCACGCGTATTATGGCGGATGCCCAGTCATTCTCTGTGATATCTGCTCACCAGCACCAGCACGAGGTCCGATCAAATCCAGCGTTCTCTTCCGCGCCGCCATGGTGGCCGCGCTGTTCTCGGAGTTATCTCGGGCCGTGCAACACGCGTATCATTGCCCCGCAGTGGCACACGTTGACTTCTTCTGTATTCGCCTTGGCGCACTGATCCTTCAGACTTCCAGATCCTCAAGATTACGCTTTCGCGACAACGACCATTGGAAATAGTGCAAGATAAAGGAGCAAAGCAGCGCGGCGGCGGTTCCCTAGATCGCGATGACGGCGCCCATCACTCGTGCTCTCACTCGTCTTGTCAATTTGCCCCGTCGAATTCTTTGGGGAAACTGGCTGACTCACATCGTCATCACTCGGCGCTGCAATTTGTCGTGTGGGTATTGCAATGAGTTTGACAAGAAATCCGAGCCGGTCCCGTACGAAGTCGTTTGCGAGGTGATCGACAAGGTTGCGAGCTTCGGCACTTTCTCACTTGAGCTGACCGGCGGTGAAGCGCTGCTGCATCCTAGACTGATAGACATTCTCGACTATGCACGTCGCGTCGGCATCCCTCGCCGTCGCGTCATCACGAATGGATTCCTCTTAACACCAGACCTGATCCGCTCCCTGAACACCGTTGGGCTATACCAGTTGTCGATCAGCGTCGATGGCGTAAACGCTAACGAGAAGACCGAGAAGGTTCTCGCACAGTTGGAGAAAAGGTTGACGTGGTTGAGGACGCACGCGGCGTTTCAAGTGTCCCTCGGCACAGTTCTCGGCAGTACTGATCCAGTTGAGGTCAAGCGCGTACTCGATTGTTCGCGCGCGAATGGCTTCAAGACTCATTTCAATATTCTTCACGACGACGGGGGACAGGCTCTCCTGTCTTCCGAGGAGCTCGAACACTACAGGCAAGTCGTGACGGAAGTACACGGACTCCACTACAACTTTCAAGGCGACTATCGTTGGCGATTAGTGAACGGTCTCGACGCCAGCTTTCGTTGCCGCGCCGGCAGCCGGTACCTTTATGTAGACGAGTTTCAACGAGTTCCGTGGTGTTCGCAGACACGTTTTGACGTCCGCTCAAAGAGCATCTTCGATTACACATGGAATGACATGCGCCTTCAGTTTCACACGCCAAAACCTTGCCACAAGACTTGTACTGTCGGTTGCGCTAGACGAGTCAGCCGAATGGACGAGTGGCGTTCCCAGTTTCACGTTTGAAGAGGAAGGGAGGTCACCTCTGCGAGATCCGTTGCCGCAATACCCGCCAACAAAACAATGGATTGCCGATCAAGTAGCGCCCCGCGAGCCGTCCAGGATCCCGCGTAAGCCGACCTAGCCATTCAAGATGATGACGAGTCAGGATTGCGGGTGCCCGCTCTTGAACGCCAGCGATGAAGTCAAACAGCCCCCCAACAGCCCAGACGACTTTGGCGTCAATTCGATGGCGGTTCTCCGCGATCCATCGTTCCTGAATTGGACTTCCCATTCCAACAATCAGGATGGTCGCTTCTTGGCGATTGATGTCGGCGATCACATCGACGGAAGTTGTCGCACCTAGATAGCCATGGTGACTTCCGACGATCCGGAGCCCTGGGTGTCGTGCGCAAAGGATTTCGGCGGCGCGCGAAGCAACCCCGTCAATTCCGGCAAGAATGTAAAGCCGAAGTCCCCTTTCGCGTGCACGACTGCAGAAAAGATCGATCCAGTCTGTTGCGGTCAAACGCGGCGGTAGAGTCTGACCAAGGAGCCATGCGCCAAGCCTCACTCCAGACCCATCGCAGTACACCGCGGATGCCCGGCGCAGCTCCTCAGCCAATGCTGGGTGTCGTGTAGCCGTATTAAGGACATGCACGTTGGCGTACAGAATCGTTCTCTTCAATACTGATCGCGATAGGGCCCAAGCCACCATCTGATCGACCAAGGTGTCCGGCGTCCAGTACCCAATGGGAATTCCGAGGACATCCACAGTTGGCACGGGCAGTTGATTGAACTCCATATGAAACGGGGCCGACTAACGAGATCTTCTGCCCCTGCCATGCTGACTCGATCGTTCGACTTTCTTCCTACGGCTCAGCCGATCCGGCGGGAGCCTGGCGACTTCAATCGACGAAGTGCGCGACGAGAGAGGCGCGTCAAGGTAGCGACAAGAGGTGTCAGATCTCGCGAGCGCTTTCGCACATATCGTCTTAACTCCGTCCGATCGTCCTCATTGAGCAGCCCAATCCTCGTCGCACATTCGAACACATCCGATGCATATGAGTAGCAATGTAGCTCGGTAGCAAGCACAACGGCCTTGAGAATCGCCCGTTTCGAATCGATCCCGCTCTTCTGGAGGGAACTCAGATACTCAGTTGGATTCCGAAAGTACACCGCGTCGCCGTACACGAGTTGGTGCATTCCAACCCACGAACCATATGGCGGAACTAGTCGGCAAGCCCAAGCACGGAGTAGCTCGACTGCGCTGGTATACCCGCGATCGCCACGCTCCCAGAACAAGAGATCCGCCTTCGTGAATAGGTGTCGAAAGCCGATAAGCTCGTAGCCAGCATCACGTAGGAACGAATCCACCTCGCCAAAAAGCGGCTGGCCTTCGTACAAAGAGGAGAACTCGACTTCCGTTTCGAGACCGACGAGCGACATGCGTAGCGATTCAGTCGAACCCTTCAGGATTGCCAATTCTGAACCTTGCGTATCGAGTTTGATGAAGTCTGGAGCTGGAATCGCGCCCTCGGCAACGAGAACGTCGAGGGTGGTGACGGGGATCATCGCTGATCGCAAAACGCGGAAGGGGTCAGTTGTTCCGTAGAGGGCGGCAACAACACGTGCGTTTGGCTGATAGACCGAACTTCGAGACGGCGCGACACAGTGGTAGAAACGCACCATCCCGCACTCGCTATAAAGCGCCTTCGCAACGTATTGCTCGTTTAACTTTGCACCACGCTGCAGTCGCTCGGCCTCGGCCGCATCTGGTTCGAAGCCAACGAAGACGCAGTTTTCCCGAATTCGATTCCAACTCTCCTGGAGACCGCCACGTGCACCAACGTCCACTATACATAGAGCCTTCGGCTTGAAAAGCGAGGCATACTGTGAGGGAAGCGACATTTCAGCCTCCAGTTTGGCCCCACCAGGCTTCCGCTGTAGCGAGGTCTGTTGCAGTGTCAATGTCGTACCAACGCAAGTCTCCAATCGGAGCCGCCCGCAGGAGTCCATCGCGACAGAGCCGTCGATTCCCAGCGGTGAGCGAGTATTCGGCTGAGCGACGCGCCTCTTCGAGGGCTGGAAACACCGCTCGTGTCATCGCGAACACGCCGGTATCGATGGCGTCGAAGGTCCTCAGCTCCTTGCCGATCTCACGTATGAAGCCTGCGTCGTCAACAACGACCTTCGTCGCGTCATCGAGATCAATCCATGGCGCTCTTGCGCTCGTACCCAATGAACACGCCGACGCGGCCGCTGCGGCTACACACCTGAGGTGTGGCGCGCCGATCAGATGGTCGCTCATCAGTAAGAAGAAGCGATCGTAGGTGAGCAGGTGTTCAGCGTAGGCTGCGCTTCGTCCATTGCCGAGATGGCTATCCGGGCACTCCGACAGCCGTAGCTCGATGTCGTGAGACAAGTCCGCCAATCTTGTTTCGAATTCCGTTCGGTCGCTCACGATCGCATGCGCGACGGTCACACCGCACTCAGCCAAGGCGGCGGCGATCCAGGCAAGCAATGGCCGGCCGCTGATCGGTGTCAGCCCCTTTGGCAATCGCTGATCGAGCCGAAGGCCGCTGCCGGCCGCCAGAATCACTGCTTCGTGAATCACAGCGCTTGATAGTCGACTAGTCGATGGGGATCGGAATCGGCAGACCGTGAGGCGGCGGCGTAAATTCGAGATAGTTCCCGCTCGAGTCGGTCTCGACGAACGAACATGATCAGGGCAGCTACCTCGCGGGCGCCAAACGATGCCAGGCTTAGTCCGAAAGCGGCGGCCACGACGGTCGTCGGAATTAACCCGTACGCCCACAACCCCAGGAGCGCAGAAATGACAACCCAGTGATTCGTGATGTGAACGACATTCTCGTGCAGAAACTCGCGAATTGGTGACGGCGCTCGGCCAACATCCACACCTTCAGGATTCTTCCTGGGCCGTTGCGTCATCAACGACTTGAGCACGGCTCGTCTGGCCACGGGCATCACGTTGCGTCCGAAGGCAGCGATACCCACCGCGGCGACCAACGGCCACGCAAGTTGTGCATCAACGTACAGTCGCCACGCCACGCTCAAGTTGAATGCGTTGATCATGACGTAAGCACTCAAATCTTCGATGAACAATCCAACTAGCGAAAACTGCTGCGTCATTCGAGCCAGCTCACCGTCGACGGAGTCCAACACGGCGTACAAGTGCAGCAGGCCGACGCCGAACAGCACCCATGGTGGCGACCCGAAGGCGATCAGCGCGCACGACACTGCGCCAACGAGCACGCCAACGGCGCTGACTTGGTTGGGTGTGACACTCAAGCGTGCGATGGCTGATGTCACATAAATCGAAACGCGTCGCGTGAAGTACGTGTCGTAAACGTTCAGGGTTCGGCGTTGCACGCGCTTTCGAAGCTCTGAAATGCGACTCAAGGTGCTTGAGGATAACTGGTCGACACGTCCAGGTCCACGGCGTTAGCCGGGTCGCGTGCCCTGCATGGATCGAGTCCGCGTCTCTCTGCTGGCACAAAGGACTGGTGGCCTCGACGCATTTCTGAGACCATTTGGGCGGCGGCGGGGCTGGACCTGACTGGGGAGCGACGGGGGTCAGCGGTCGCTCTCCGACATGGCGCTATTCCAGCGAACAACAACCGCTGTACTCCTGGCCTTCGCCGCCCTTTTTCTTGCCAGCCAATCGCAGGCGATTCACACGGAAAACATCAACTGGGACGAATTTGCCATGGTGGATCGCGTCCAGCGAACCATCAGGTCCGGTGAGCTCATCGGGTCTGGACGACCGGGCCTCGTGTCCCTGATGCTCGTTCCCATCGTGAAGGGTTGTCAGAAGAGCGTCGATGCCGTCGTCAGCGGACGGCGAGTTTAGCTCGGCTTCACGGTCGCCTATCTGCTCGGCGTCTTTGCCTTGATTGTCGAGGCGACGCGCGGCCGCGCAGGTGGCCACACGGGAGCGGTTATCGGCGTGGCGCTTCTCGCTCTGGCGCCGGCATTCCTGCGCTGGTCGCTCCAAGTGCGAACGGATCAGCCGGCCCTGATGTTCGCGGTCTGGGGCGGCGTCGCGCTGCTGGCGTCGACGCGCCGCGCCTGGCTCGCAGCGCTGGCAGGCGCAGGATTCGGCCTCGGCTTCCTCTGCTCGCAAAAGGCGCTCTACGTGGCGGCGCTCGCGGCCACGTTGCTCGCTGTACGGCTCGCCCCTGACCTGAAACCGCGCACGGCGCCGTGGCGCCGGGGTGTCGTCCTCATCGTGATCGCGGGTTCGGCGTCTCTGGCCGTCGTCGTCGCTTTCCGAGTCATCGTGTCGGCGTTCTACCAACCGCAAACAATGACGTCCCTATCGGCTGGGTTCAGCACCTTCGCTGACTACCGCTCGGTTTTTCGGATACCGGGCCTACTGGGCGATGTTGCCTAGTCTTCTCGCACACGGCGTTCTGTTGACCGCGTTTGTCTGGGCGTCATTTGCGACGCCCGTCGGTCGCAGGAGCACAAGATCGCGCTCGTCTCTTGCCTGGTTCATTCTGTTGATTGGCTACGCGATTGGCGTGACGCACGGGGGCGCGTTTCCGTATTTCTGGATGACCTTGGGCGTTTTCCCTGCCGTCGCCCTCGGCATGGCATGGGGATGCCATCCTCCAATCGTTTTCACCGGTCGTGCGATGGGCACTCGTCGCGGTCATCGCCACTCTCCTCGCGCCCTCACGGCAACGACCTACGCTCAGAACCAACGCGAAGATACGCAGCGCGTTCAACGCCACGCGCTCGCATTCATCGAGCGCGCGCTTCCAGGCGCGCGAGGCTTTCATGCCGAGGGGGCCTTATTCTGCCGACCCGACCCCGACCCTTTTCCCGTCTACTTTGCCGATGGCGTCATTCGGCGGCCCGCAGGGGGTGCCAACGCGGAGGCGTTCATCGACGAATTTCGCAGCCGTCCGGTCAGCTTTATGATCGCGCACCGGCTGTTCTCGTTTCCGGAACCCATCGATGAGTTCTGGAAGAGTCACTACGTCCTCTACCGAGACGAAGTTATGCTTCCGGGGCGAGAGCTTCGTGCCAGCCGCGGCGACACACTCGAGTTCGACGTCGTCGTGCCGGGTCAGTACAGGTGGCATGCCAAGGGACGGCTTCAATGTCGATCGCCGTGGATGGTCAGGCGATTGACAACGGCGAATCGGTTGAGTTGACGTTGGGAACACACCAAGTGCGCGTGCTCGCCAACGAGGCAAGCGGAGTCCTGGTCCTGTCCGTCCGAGAGCCAATGCGGCCGGCGGGCCAGACGTTTTATGACCCCGACGCTGTTCGAGAGATCGATCCGCGCCGGACCGAAGGCGACTAGCAGCCCATGCGATTGACCCCAGCGCATCTCTATGCCCGTGTGCAGCCGCTGTTTCGTCGCCGGCGGATGCGACAGTTTCGCGATCGCATGCTCCGGAGCGAGCAGCGCGTCCGGATACTTGATGTGGGTGGCGTCGAATCCTTCTGGTCCGAGTCAGGCATACTGCCGTCGCAGGTCACAATTCTGAGCCTCCACGCGCGCGCGACATCGGGCAGCCATCCGTTCGTTCAGGCC
>JBOGIV010000453.1:0-2799 GCA_050747925.1 Vicinamibacterales bacterium | reverse complement strand
GGATCGCGTTGAAGGTCGTGGGCCTGTCCGATCGCGCCAAGCACTATCCGCGTCAGCTCTCGGGCGGCCAGGAGCAGCGCGTTGGCATCGCGCGCGCGATTGTGACCGACCCGACGCTGCTGCTCTGCGACGAGCCGACCGGCGACCTCGATCGCAAAGCGGGCGATGAGGTCCTGGATCTGTTGCAGACCCTCAACCGCGAGCACGGAAAGACGATCGTGATGGTGACCCACGATCCGCACGCGGCCGAGCGCGCCAAGCGCACGCTGCATCTGGACAAAGGCCTGCTGAAAGGAGCGGCAGCATGAAGTTCCTGCCGTTGATGTGGAAGAACGTCTGGCGCAAGAAGATCCGCACCACGTTCACCTTGCTCTCGGTGTTCGTCGCGTTCATCCTGTTTGGTCTGCTGATGACCATTCGCACGGCGTTCACCTTTGGCGTCGACATCGCCGGGCTCGATCGGCTCGTGCTGATCCACAAGGTCAGCCTCATCATGCCGCTTCCGATTTCGTATCTGAGCCGGCTGCAAACCACGCCCGGGGTGACGCTCGCGACGCACAACACGTGGTTTGGCGGTGTCTATCAGGATCCGTCGAACTTCTTCGCGCAGATCGTCGTCGATCCCGAGCCGTTCATGAAGCTCTACCCGGAGTACATCCTCCCGAACGAGCAGTTCAACGCGTGGCTGGGCGATCGGCAAGGCGTCATCGCGGGCGTCGACCTCGCCAAGCGCTTCGGATGGAAGGTGGGGGATCGCATACCGATTCAAGGAACGATCTGGCAGCCAAAGCAGGGACAGACCTGGGAATTCAACCTGGTCGGCCTCTACGATGGCGGCCAGGGCGTGGACAAAACGCAGTTCTTCTTCCGTTACGACTACCTGGATGAGAACCGGCGCGGAGGACAGGGTCTGGTCGGCTGGTACATCGTCAAGATCGCCGATGCCTCGCAGGCGCAGGCGATGGGCGCCACGTTTGACGACATGTTCGCCAACTCGTCAGCCGAAACCAAGACGACCACCGAGAAAGGATTCGTCGAGGGCTTCGCCAAGCAGGTCGGCGATATCGGCGCCATCATGATTGCGATTCTCGCGGCGGTCTTGTTCACGATCCTGCTGGTGGCCGCCAACACGATGGCGCAATCAGTGCGCGAGCGCACCAGCGAAGTCGGCGTGCTCAAGACGCTGGGGTTTTCGAGCGGCGCGATCCTCACGATGGTGCTTGGAGAATCGGTCGCCATCGCCCTGCTAGGCGGCGGACTGGGATTGTTTCTGGCGTGGTGGTTCGTGCAGCAGGGGGATCCGACCAACGGGATGTTGCCGATTTTCATTCTGCCGATGCGGGACATCGCCGTCGGCGTCGCGTTGATCCTCGCGATGGGTCTGCTGGCCGGCGCGCTGCCGGCATGGACGGCCATGCGGCTGAAGATCACCGAAGCGCTGAGGAGCAACTGAGATGCTCAGGTGGATTCGTCAGACCCTTGCCGTCACGGCGCTGAATCTTCGGACCATTCCGCAACGGCTCGGGTCCTCTGGTGTCGCGATCGTCGGCATCGCCGGCGTCGTCGTCGTATTCGTGTCGGTGCTCTCCATCGCCGCGGGGTTCACGGCGGCGATGACGGGATCGGGGTCGCCGACCCGAGCGCTGGTCATGCGCAGCGGCGCCGACAGCGAGATGACGAGCGGTCTGGGCGGGCCGGAGGTGGACATCATCAAGCAGGCGCCGGGCCTGCGCCGCAGCGGTCAGTCGGCGCTCAGTTCGGCCGAGCTCTTCGTCATCATCGACTTGCCCAAGAAATCGACGGGCACTTCGGCGAACGTCCCGATGCGCGGCATCGAGCCGCTGACGATGCAGGTTCGGGAGGAAGCGTCGATCGTCGAGGGCCGGATGTTTCAGTTCGGCACCAACGAGATCATCGCCGGTCGTGGGGCCGCGGCCCAGTTCACCGGGCTGACGGTGGGCAACGAGATCAAGTCTGGGCAGACCTCGTGGAAGGTCGTCGGCATCTTCGAAGCCGACGGCGGCGTCGCTGAAACCGAAGTGTGGCTCGATGCCCGGACGCTGCAAGGCGCCTATCGCCGCGGTAACTCGTATCAGACTCTGCTCGCGCGACTCGAGTCGTCGGACTCGTTTGGGACGTTTCGCGACTGGCTCACGTCGAACCCGCAAGTGAACGTGCAGGTGCGGCGCGAGACGGAGTACTACCTGGCGCAATCCCAAGCCATGAACACGTTGATCCGCACCATTGGCTTTGGCGTCGCTGCGTTGATGGGCATTGGCGCCGTCTTCGGAGCGATCCTCACGATGTACACCGCTGTGTCCACGCGGTCCCGCGAGATCGCGACACTGCGCGCGCTGGGATTCAACTCGACATCGGTCGTGGTCTCGGTGCTCGCGGAGTCACTGGCCCTCGGGGCTCTCGGGGGCATCATTGGCGGGATCCTGGCGTACGTCGCCTTCAACGGCTACCAGACGTCGACCATGAATTTTCAGACCTTCAGTCAGGTGGCGTTTGCGTTCCGTGTGACGCCGGAGCTGTTGGTGACCGGACTGGTGTACGCCCTGGTCATGGGACTGATTGGGGGATTGTTTCCGGCCATCCGTGCGGCGCGCCTGCCGATTCCGTCGGCCCTCAGAGAGCTGTAAACAACACAGTCACGTACGTAGCCCTAGTGGACTTGATCCGCTTTGGTGGACATCTTCCGAAAGGTGGATACGATGTCCGCAATGGCAGACCCACGCAGCCGGCGAGCCCGTCGGCGCTTCACGGATGAATTCAAGCAGCAAGCCGTCCGATTAG
>JBOGIV010000452.1:0-16935 GCA_050747925.1 Vicinamibacterales bacterium | reverse complement strand
TCGCCGTAGCCTTGGCGGAGGCTGGTGGGAGCCGCGCCCTCGAAGCCGCCGACAAACGCTACGCAGGCGGGGACTGGCGTTGTTCGAGCCGCGCGCTGCTTGGCGAGTTCGCAGAGTGCCCGCGGCCGCAACCAGCGATGACGAGGTGGTGAGGGCGGCGGCGCGCGCCTGCAGTGGCTGCGGCGCGCAGATCTACTCGCTGACCGGTACGCGGTAAATATTCCGCTGCGTCGTCACTTTCATGAACGCGTAGATTGACGGCTGCGGACCGGGAAACGTGTGCGGTTCGTCGGCGATCCGTCGGGCCCCTGGCAGCGTACCGACCGCCTCCTTCGATGGTATTCCCGTGGCAGGAATTTCTGGCAGCATGCGGCCGGCGGGTAGCGAAATCGCGTAGGTCGAGCCCGTGAAGCTCCAGAACAGGAACTTGCCGTCCGGACTCCAGCCGAGATAAAACGGCATCGGGTCGGTGCCCCACGGCGGAGCGCAGCGATCACACAGCCGCACCGGCGATGCGCCGCGAGCCGAATACACAATCAGCGCGCCCCACGCTCTCGGGTCCTGCACCGCAATCCACTGGCCGTCGGTCGACACGCCAAGAGGCATCAGTGGTGTCGGAATGACTTTCTGCGACTCGCCGCCGGCTTCTTTGATCCGAAAGATCGCGAAGTCCTCCGCGCCGCCGAACAGCACTTCGCCCGGCGCGCCGAAAAACGCGATCGACGCGTTCGTCGTCGTGATCTGCCGCGCCGCGTTGACGTCGTTCAGCGCTCCGACCCACACCGGCGAGTGTCCCTGTTCGTCGATCGCAACGAACACGATGCGCTGGCCGTCGGCCGACAGCGAGTAGTGGAGCAGTTGACGCTCGGGAAATAACCGCTGCCGCTGTCCGGTCTCGAGATCGGCAATCCACAACGAGCCCTGATTCCAGCTTCTCAGCCCGTTTGCCCGCACGAGGTAATACAGCCTCTTCCCATCCGGCGCGATCGACGGCATGAAGCTGTAGCCTTCGGACGTGATTTGCCGGTCGCCGCGCGAGTCGTGTATCCACAACGTGCTCTGGCTCGTACCGATCGAGGTCACGAACGAGCGGCCGTCGGGCGCAAACTGAATCCCTTCTTCGGTCACGGCGCCGAATGTCACCTGCTCCGGCGAGCCGTCGGGAAACCGCTGATGCCAGATGTGCGTGCCGTTCGCGGTCTGAGCGGTGAAGTACATCCACCTGCCGTCGGGCGACCACGCGGCGTCCGTGCACTGCGACGGCACCGGCCCAACCTGCCGTCCCGTCGAACTGCGATCGAACGGTACCAGCCGGCAGGGCAGCCACGAATGAATGTCCATTTCGACCGCCAGCATCCACTTGCCGTCCGGGGATCGGTACGAGCGGTGCGCCATGCCGTCGGGCGGTGGCGGCGCGTACACCGTTCGTGCGCCGCTGCGCGTTTCGGAAGACTCGACGATCGACATCTGGCCGCCCATGCCGGTCATCTCTGAAAACAGCACGCGCCTCTGGCCGGTCGGGTCGTTGAACCACGTCAGGCCCTCGGCGTTCGCCAGCAGCATGCGACGACGCCCGCCGCGCGCCGGCGCAATCCAGGTGTCCATCGATTCGCTTTCGAGACTGCCGCCCGTCGTGTACGTCACGTCCGCCCCGTCGGGCGTGAATTGCGGCCCGAACTTGTTCGCGTCGTCGTCGCTGATCTGCACCGGCTCGCCGTCGGGCAGCGCCTTCACGTACACCTGGCCGCGGCCGAAGAACGTGCTCGGGCCACGGATGAACGCTAGCCGGCGGCCGTCAGGCGACAGCGCCGGCGATGTCGCCGAGTCCGCGAAGTTCGTCAGCTGAATGTATTGCGTCGGTGTCGGCGGCGGCGACGTGCGCCGCCGTGTCATCACGGCCGCGGCGATCGCCGCAATGGCGAGCACCGCGATCGCCGCCACCGCCCACCCGAACACAGGACTGCGTCGCGACGGCGTCGGCGATGCTTCACCGCTCTGCCGCACCAGCTGACGCACCTCGCCGACCATCGCGCGCATCGTCTGCGGCCGCGCCGCCGGATCCTTGTGCAACGCACGCTCAATGAGCGCGCGCAGCGATCGTGGAACGGAATCCGGCAAAGGAGCCGGCGCGCGGTTGACGATCGCGTGCAGAACGTCGATCTCCGTCGCTCCTTCAAACGGGCGGCGGCCGGCGAGCAGTTCGTAGAGGACGAGGGCGAAGGAGAAGACGTCGCTGCGCGCGTCCACCGGCTGTCCGTTTGCCTGTTCCGGAGACATGTAGGGCACGGTGCCGACGATCGCGCCCGGCCGCGTGCGCTCCATGTCCGTCCGCGTCAGTGCGATTGGGGAGTCCTGGAGCTTGGCGAGCCCGAAGTCCGCGAGCTTCGCGTAGCCGCTCCTCGTCAGCAGGATGTTCTCTGGCTTGATGTCGCGGTGCAGTATCCCAGCCTCGTGCGCCGCGGCGAGACCGTCCGCGACACCGACGAGCGTCTCGACGACATCGTGCCAGTCGCGGCGGCCAGCCTTGATCCAGTCGCGCAGCGTGCCGCCGTCGACCAGCTCGGTGACGAGGTATTGGCGTCCTTCGAACTCGTCCGCGTCGTGGACGGTCAGTATGTGCGGATGGTTGAGCGATGATGCGAGCTGAGCTTCCCGCTGGAACCGGCGCCGCGCCGACGAGTCTGCCAGGTCATTGGAGAGAAGCTTGATCGCGACCGCGCGATTCAGCTTCATGTCGATCGCGCGATAGACGGCGCCCATGCCGCCTTCGCCGAGCAGTTGCTCGAGCCGATAGACGCCGATCACCGTCCCAGGGGCGAGCGGGCTCACCAGCGGAATCCGACGCGTTGCGGGGAAGGATATCCGGCTGCACGTTCATGATCCAGCCCCGTTATTCCGACCCGTCGGCGCGCGTCACGTGCACGTACCGCTCATCGCCCCGGCCGATTATCTGGACGCGCCATGGAGAAACAATTGGCTCCCTGGCCTCCCTGAACTCCCTGTGACTGCTCAACTCAAATGCTTCACACGATGTCAGCGTTGACCGTCCGAGCTCGGAGCCGTACACTACGGCGCAGCATGTCGAGCGCGTTCCGCTCCGTGCCGATCGCGATTACCACCGCGCAGGCCTGCGGGATGACCGGGCCATGCGCAGCAACGATCGCGACCGGGTGAGCGGATCGACACGCGCATCGAGAGTCTTCACCAGAGGCCCTCATCCGGAAAACGGGTGAGGGCTTTTGCATTAAACCGGAACTGAGTTGAGGCGAGTTCCGGTGGGCTGGTGGGCCAGGTAGGCCTGGTAGGGCGGGTGGGAAAAAGCCGGGAGAGATCATCAACCCAAGTGAGCTGCGGAGAGCTGCGAGGGAGGCCACGTTGAACAGCGGATCGCCTGAACCGGCCGCGCTGGATCGGATGCTGCGACTCATCCTGACGAGTCGGGTCTATGACGTGGCGCAGGAAACGCCGCTCGACGTGGCCCCTCGCCTCTCGCGGCGGCTCGCGAACGAGGTGCTGTTCAAGCGCGAGGATCTGCAAACCTGCTTCAGCTTCAAGCTGCGCGGTGCGTACAACCGCATGGCCACCTTGTCGTCCGCCGAGCGCTCGGCCGGGGTGATTGCGGCCAGCGCCGGCAATCACGCGCAAGGCGTCGCGTTTGCCGCGCGCCATCTCGGCCTGCGCGCGCAGATCGTGATGCCGCGGACGACGCCCGAGATCAAGATTGCCGCGGTGCGCGACCTTGGCGCCGAGATTGTTCTGGCTGGCGACAGCTACGCCGATGCGCAGGCTCACTGCGATGAGCTCGTGACCGCCACCGGCATGACGTTCGTGCATCCCTTCGACGACCTCCTCGTGATGGCTGGGCAGGGGACGATCGCACTCGAGCTCCTCCGGCATCGGCTTGGCGATCTCACGGCCGTCTTCGTGCCGGTCGGCGGTGGCGGCCTGATCGCGGGGATCGGCAGTTACATCAAAGCGATTCGCCCCGACATTCGCGTCATCGGCGTCGAGCCATTCGAGGCCGACGCCATGTACCAGTCGCTCGCCGCCGGCGAACGCGTCGCGCTGGGTCGGGTCGGCATCTTCGCGGACGGCGTCGCGGTGCGCCGCGTCGGCGAGCTCGCTTTTCGCATCGCACGGCAGACCGTCGATGAGATCGTCCGCGTCACCAACGACGAGATCTGTTCGGCGATTCGCGACGTGTTCGAAGACACCCGCGCGATCATGGAGCCGGCCGGCGCGTTGGCGGTTGCCGGTCTCCACAAGTGGGTGGAGCGCACCGAGCAGACCGGCAAGCGGCTCGCGGCGATCCTCAGCGGCGCCAATATGAATTTCGATCGCTTACGGTTCGTGGCCGAGCGCGCGGAGATCGGCGAGGCCCGCGAGGCGATCTTCGGAGTCACGATCCCCGAGCGGCCAGGTGCCTTCCGGGAATTCTGCCGCGCTGTCGGTCCACGCGTCGTCACGGAGTTCAACTATCGATTGAGCGGCCGCGACGCCGCACACATCTTCGTCGGCATCTCGACGCGGTCACGCCACGACGCGGCGGAGCTCGCCGCCGCGCTCACCGACAGCGGATACCGGACGGTCGACCTGACCGACAACGAGGTGGCCAAGCTGCACGTCCGGCACATGGTGGGTGGCCGTAGCGCCAACGTGAGCGACGAACGGCTCTACCGTTTTGAGTTTCCCGAGCGCCCGGGCGCCTTGATGGAGTTTCTCAACGCGCTCGGGGGGCGGTGGAACATCAGCCTGTTCCACTATCGCAACCACGGCGCCGATTTCGGCCGGGTGCTCGCGGGCTTCGAGGTGCCGGCCGCCGACGCCGATCGCTTCGACGCGTTCCTCGACGCGCTTGGGTATCGGTATCAGCAAGAGGAGGAGAACGCGGCCTACGAGCTGTTTCTCCGGTGAGTTCGCTCGGGTGGCTGCCCAGCCAGAGCTCGCGTCGGAATTCCACCGCGAGCGACGGCTGACGCGTCCGGCCCGCCTTCGCAAACAAGCTTCCTTGCTTCGGCGCGCCTAAAGAATCAACGCGCCATCTCGCCGTAGCTCGCGCTTGATTCCCCACGCGAGCAGAGGCGGATGGCGCGCCCGGCAGGACTCGAACCTGCAACCTTTCTCCGGAGGCCGAATCGCACGTCTGTTACTTGCTGATTCAACTGACTTTACTCTTGGTGCCAGCCTTCGTGCCAGCCGTTCGCTTCGGATTCCAGGCATCCACCGCCTTCTCCGCATGCGATCCCTTATCTGGCGTTTTCGATCTGAACGGCAAGCCGCTTTCCGAGTGCAGCAAAGGCAGCCTCGAGCTGGTCGAGTTTCGATGCATGGCGCACATCGACTAGGCGATCGACCTGCGGGCGGTGTACGTGCAGACGTCGACCGAGCTCCGCGCGTGTGACCTTCTGCTCGAGCATAGCGTTGTGGAGAAGAATCTTCGTGGCGAGCATGGTTGGCACTTCTACCCGCGGACCTCTGCCAGGTGACGGGGCCGGAATGGGTCGGCGGTTTCTAATGTAGAACTCGAGGACCGTCTCGAGTGCGTCACGGCCGTGATCGAGTGCGTCCTCGCGCGTGTCACCGAAGCTGTGAGTTCCGGGAAGATCGGGAAACGACACCATGATGGTCCCGTTGGTGTCGGGCTTGAGAGTCGCTCGGTATTCCATGCATTCGTTCCATTTCTGCCGGCGGCTGGGTTCCGGTCGGTTGGTGTTACTTCAGCCCTAGGTCTTTCTTGATCCTCTCGACCAGTCCCTTGCCCAACTCCTTTTCGTTGCCGTGCATCGGTAGCACTGACATTCGGTCGCCGCGACGCACGATGAGATGTCCGCCCTTGCCGGATTCCAGCGCTTAAACTCGTTCGATGTCACGAAGAGAGCATAGCAACATTAATGTTTAATGTCAACAAATATGTTGCACTCAGGGTAGCCCGTAGATAGAGGCGGGGGCTTCCCTGGGTTTTCGGCCACACTTTCGCGAATACCGACGACAAGCCGTGGCGCCAGCCTTTTGTTGCGGTTGTATGCGGTTATTTGCGGCTATCTGCGGCCAATGTGGTGGTGGCCGGATCGTATTCTCAGAGTGAAACCGTGGTTTTCGTGGCGCGCCCGGCAGGACTCGAACCTGCAACCTTTGGCTCCGGAGGCCAACGCTCTATCCATTGAGCTACGGGCGCGGGAAGCCTCGATCATACTGCGTGTACCACGCCGGGGAACGTGAACGCTACGAAGCCGGCGGCTTGATGTCCGGCTGCGTGTACGACCAGTGGCTGTGACTGATCCTCCAGGTCGCGCCGGTGCGACGATAAACCTCTGTGCTGTTCCAACGGGCCAGGACGCGCTCCGGACCGCCTTGGACCTTTCCGTAGCTCACGAGGTTGAAGGTCAGCACCGCCACGTCACCACTGGCTTGAACCTTGGGCGCGATGAATTCGTAGCGTGGATCGGTGAAGGGCGCCTTCATCGTCTTGATCGGCGCCAGCCGTGATTTCATCGCGTCCAGACCGTCGACGCGTTTGTCGGTGGTCGGATCGAAATACGCGATGTCCGGAGAAAAGAGTCCCAGATATCCATCGGGATCCAATCGGATCCAGCGATCGAGCGCCGAACGTTCGAGCGTAAGGAGTTCCTGAAGGAGCTGGTCCGTCGAACCTCCATCCTGCGTTTGCATCGCGGCAGATGTGGCCAGGCCACTCAGGTTCAAAATGATGATCAGCAGGATCGGTCGTCGCATGAGTGCCTCCTCGGTCGATGAATTCCGCCTGGATCGCCCCAAGATAACGGAACCTCGGCCACCCGCAAACCGAATACGAGATGCCGGCGTCAACTCGGCATCCGATGCGTCTCGACCTGGACCGCGCCGCCGACGACGAGCTACTTGCCGCTGCGGCAGGCGGTGACCTCTCCTATGTTGCGCGCCTTCGCCGACCACTGGCGTCGGAGGCGGATCCGCCGAGCGAGTCGCAGCTCGCTGACGCTCGCGACAGCGGCGACCGCGCTCATGGCGATGACCGGTGCCCTTCTCGTCTTCCTGGCCCGGCCGCCCGCGCCTGAGGCCGATCGCCTGCGACCCGTTTCGAGCGACGCCTCGCCATCGACGCTGGACGACTTCATGCCCGTGCCCGACGCCACCTGGCTGCGGCGGCTTGAAAGCGCCAGGATCGTCCGATACGAGCTGCCGCTGTCGGCGCTGCCAGCTTACGGTGTGGCGGTCGTTCCCGACGCCGCTCGTGGAGCGGTCACGGCCGATCTTTTGATCGGTCAAGACGGACACTACACGCTGTCGAATATCGTGCGGCAGGAACCCGCCCATTCGCTCTTCGAGGTGCCGCCAGACTACACGCAAACGCGATAGGATCCGCTGCCGCGGCGCAAAGGTGTCAGGTTACGCCAACATCGCTGTTTTTGCGGTAAGGTTTGCCACATGAACAACGGCTTGGTGCCGGCGTGCGCCGCCATCGTTGCGGTCTTCCTGCTCTCGGCAGTTGCCGCGGCGCAGCAGCAGGCGCTGACGGCGCCGACCGATCTGGCGGCCGTCGAACGCGGCCAGCAGCTGCTCGTCGATCAGTGTGGCTTTTGCCACGGCGCCAACGCGCGCGGCGGGGTGCGCGGTTCCGATCTGACGCGATCCGCGCTCGTCCAGACCGACGAGGGCGGTAAACAGCTCGGCGAGTTCCTGGCCGTGGGCCGGCCCGACACCGGGATGCCAAAGTTCGATCTGTCTCCCGGTCAGGTGTCGGACATCGCCGCGTTCCTGCATTCGGCGATCTACCTGAACTCGAACCGCCGCCTCTACAAAATCCTCGACATCCTCGTCGGCGATCGCCGCAAAGGCGAGGAGTACTTCAACGGCGCGGGCGGATGCCGATCGTGCCACTCGCCGGCGGGCGATCTCAAAGGCGTCGGCGGGAAGTACGAGCCGGCGATACTTCAGGGGCGGCTCCTGCTGCCGCGCGGCCGTAACCGCGGGCCGGCGGCGCCGTCGGTCCCGCTGTACGCCGATCCCACGGGCCTCAAAGTGACGGTGACGCTGCCGTCGGGTGAGTCGGTCTCAGGCGGGCTCGTTCGCCTGACCGATTTCGAGGTCACGCTCTACGACGCGGGCGCAGGACGCCAGCGGTCGTGGCTGCGCAACGGCGAGGCGCCGAGAGTGGTCGTGACCGATCCGCTTCAGGCGCACGTGAACCACCTCACGAAGTGGACCGATGCTGACATGCACAACATGACGGCGTATCTCGCGAGCCTGAAATAATCATGGAGACCCGCCTTCGCTCCTTCGGAGCGCGCCATCTGTCGCTTGGAGCTTCGGCGCGGCAAGCCCGGCTTCGATCCTTCGGAGCCCGGCTTCTGTCGCTTGGAGCTTCGGCGCGGCAAGCCCTGGTGATCGCCGCGATCGTGGCGATACCGATCGCCCTCGCGGCTCAGATTCCAACCGATTCGTGGCCGACCTATCACGGCGACTATTCCGGCCGCAGGTACAGCACGCTCCAACAGATCAACACCGCCAACGTGAACGGGCTCACGCTGGCGTGGGTCTATCGCCTCAACACGTCGCGTGCCGGTGCGATCGTCGGCGGAGAGGGCCCAGATACGCCGCCGCCGGGCGCGGCGCCGACCATCAAGTCGACGCCGTTGATGATCAACGGCATCCTGTACTTCTCGGTGCCCGATCACGTGTGGGCACTCGACGCGCGCACGGGCCGCCAAGTCTGGCACTACGCGTGGAAGACGCGCGGCGGCGACCACATCGGCAACCGTGGGGTCGGCATACTCGACAACTGGCTCTACTTCCTCACGCCGGACAACTACTTCGTCTCGCTCGACATCGCCACCGGCAAAGAACGTTGGCATCACGAGATCGCCAATCTGAAGCGCGAGTACTTCTCGACCAACGCGCCGATGGTCATCGGCCGGCAAGTGATTATCGGCGTTGGCGGCGATGCCCTCGATGTCCCCGGCTACCTCGAGTCGCGTGACCCGGAGTCCGGTAATCTCGTCTGGCGATGGAACACGACGCCGCGCACCGGTGAAGCTGGCGCCGACACGTGGCCCGATGAGTACTCGATGGCACACGGCGGCGGCATGCCCTGGCTTCCCGGCACTTACGATCCCGAGCTGAATCTCTACTATCTCGGAACAGGAAACCCGAATCCGGTGTTGGCCGGACAAAGCCGCGAAGGCGACAACCTCTACACGTGCTCGATCGTTGCGCTCAATCCCAACACCGGCAAGCTGGTGTGGTACTACCAGGTGACGCCGCACGACACGCACGACTGGGACGCGGCGCAGACGCCGATCTTGATCGACGGCGACTTCAACGGGCGGCCGCGCAAGATGGTCGCGCAAGCAAGCCGCAACGGGCACTACTTCCTGCTGGATCGCACGACCGGCGAACACCTCCTGACCACGCGGCACATCGACTCGCTGAACTGGACGAAGGAGATCAACGCCAAGGGCCAGCCGATCCGCAATCCGGCAAAGGACGCGCGCATCCCGGGCACGCTGGTGTCGCCGGACACGACTGGCGCGACCAACTGGCCGCCGCCAAGCTTCAGTCCGGACACCGGCCTGGTGTACTTCGGGACGCGTCAAACGTTCAGCGTGATGTACTTGACCGACACCGACGGGCGCCCGCAAGGGTGGGCCGCCGCCGAGCGCAATGTCGGCAACGTCGGCAACGCGCTGAAAGCCGTCGACTACAAGACCGGTCAGATCAGATGGTCGCGTCCGTTCGCGATGGGTCCGGCAGGAACTCAGGGCGGCGCGGTCGGGCTGCTCAGCACGGCCGGGGGTCTCCTGTTCGGCAACGACGGCGGCGGCAACTTTGTCGCGTACGACGCGGCGACCGGCAAGCCGCTGTGGCACGCGGGCCTGGGAACCAACACCAGCAACGGTCCGCAGACGTATCTCCTCGACGGCCGCCAGCACATCGTCGTCGGCGCCGGAGACACGCTCTACGCGTTCGCGCTGCAGCCGTAACGGAGCGGAGCGTCGACGTCCTCGTACGGCGACTCGACGTGGGAGAGGGTGCGTATGCTCGATGCGGCGTGCCAGGCGTGCGCTCCGCTTATTCCGCGATTGACGATCGCCGCGGTCTCTCTGGCGGTGCTGATGGTCCAGATCGCAGCCACCCGCCTGCTTTCCGCGACCGTGGCGTATCACGCCGCCTTCGCCGTTCTGGCGCTGGTCATGCTCGCGCTCGCCGGATCGGCGGCGGCCGTGTACCGCGATCGCAGTCGTGCTGGAGGAGCGGCGCACGGCGTCGTTCCCGCCGCGAAGATGGCGATCGGCGCGGGAGCCATTCTGGCGGCGACGGCGATCGCGTACGTGGCGCTCGGTGCTCTGGGCTTGCAGCCCGGCGTCTATCAGACCGCGCACGTCTGCACCGCCGCGTTCGGGCTGTACGCGAGCTTTCACGCCTGCGGCTACGTGGTCGGCTGGTTGCTCGCGTCGTGGCCCCGCGATGTCGGGCGCGTGTACTTCGCCGATCTCGTGGGCGCCGCCACCGGAGCGCTGATTGCCGTTCCCGTGTTGACCGAGCTCAGTCCGATTCAGGTGCTCATCGCCAGCGGTCTGGTCGTGACGATCTCCGGCCTGCTCCTTGGAAGGAGAGAGTCCGGATTCGTCCGCCGATATGGATGGGTGGCGATCGCCCTCGCAGCATTGACGATCACGACGTGGGCGGCGCCGTCCATCGTCCGCCTTCGTTCTGCGAAGATGCAGGATCAATCGACGGTGTTATTCGAGCAGTGGAACCATCTTGCGCGTCTGACGGTGAGCCAGGAGATCCCGGGAACCCGACAGGCGATCCAGTTGCTCGAGCGAACGCGCCCGGCGGCGGACGCGGAGGCTCAGGTTCGAACCTGGGCCGTAGGCTGGGCCATGAGCGATCGTTGGCAGGGGCTCGTGCCGAAATCGCTGTGGATTCAACTCGACAGCGACGCCGGCACACAGATGATCGAGCGCGGTGGGACTCGGCCGATCAACGAACTCGGCGTGTTGCAATGGGATGTGACTTCGGCCGCGTACTGGCTGCGTCCCGGTAACCTGCGTCGAGCATTCGTCATTGGCGGCGGCGGCGGCCGCGACTTCTTGACCGCGCTCTCGTTTGGCGCCGACGCCGTGGACGTGGTCGAGTTGAACCCGCTGGTGATCGAGGCCGTTCAGGACAGGTTCAAGGATTTCTCAGGCCAGCCTTACACGCGCGCCGGCGTGCAGTATCGAATCGGCGACGCGCGAACCGAGCTCTCCCGATCATCCCAGCGCTACGACCTGATTCAAATGTCGATGATCGACACCTGGGCCGCGTCGATGAGCGGTGCGTTGACGCTGTCCGAGAACGCGCTGTATACGCGCGAAGCGTTCCACACCTACGTCGATCATCTGAATGACGAAGGCATGCTCACCGTTTCTCGCTGGTACGACCAGCAGCGTTATGCCGAAACGGCACGAGTGCTCTCGTTGATGGCGGACGCCTTACGGTCGGTGGGTGTGAAGAAGGTCGGTCAGCATGTTGCCGTCGTCTTCAATTCGAGTCCGTATGGCCCTGGCGTCGCGACCTGCATCCTGAAGCGGAGCCCGTTCACATCGGCGGAGCACCATTCACTGGTTGCGTTGGGACAGCGCACCGGATTCGGTCTGTTGTGGCCCGACATCAGAGGTGTCACTCTGCACCACTCGATCGATGTGGACGGAGTTTTGAGTGGCCAGCCAACCGTGATTGCCGACAGCCGGTACGACCTGTCGCCACCGAGTGATGACCGGCCGTTCTTCTTCAATACCACCCGTCTTCGTCAGATCGTCGATTTCGACGGCGGTCAGACCGCGCTGCTGTTCGCAATATTGACCGCGATCATCCTGATCGTCGGTCATCGGCTGGTCGTCCGTCCTCTTGCGATGGTCGAGCTGACCCACCCTGCACCCGACCGGTTTGCGATCTCGACCGCTCTGCCTGAGGTCACGTACTTCGCCGCGATCGGGGCGGCGTTCATGGCGGCCGAGCTCGGCGTACTCCAGCGCTACATCGTGTTCCTCGGCCATCCTACGTACGCATTGGCGGTGGTGTTGTTCTCGCTCCTGCTTTCGACCGCCGTCGGCAGCTTTGTCAGTGGCTATCGACTGGCTTGGGCACGTCTGGCGCTGCCGCTGCTGATCGTGGGTCTCGCGGCGACGGCGCTAGGGGTTCCCGTTCTACTCCGCGCGTGGCACTCCTGGCCACTGGTCGCACGGCTCGTCGTCGCTGCCGCGCTGATTGCGCCGCTCGGGCTCTGCATGGGCGCAGCCTTCCCATCAGGGGTTCGCGCGCTTCACGCAGGCGGCGCCGATCGACTGGTCCCCTGGATGTGGGCGGTGAACGGACTGGCTGGAACGTTATCGTCCGTGGTGGGAATGCTCCTGGCGATGGAATTGGGGTACACGGCGCTGCTGCTCGCTGCGACCGTCGGCTACGCGATCGCCTGGGCTGTGCGTCCGAAGTTCACGATCCCCAGGCCGACTTCCACGACAACTCGTACAATCGGCTGCTGAGCGGGGCTTTGCCGATACTCTGACGACTCCAGGGGACAGGTCGCTGTGATGACGAACGCTCGATTTTCTCGTTGCGGTCCTGATGCTTGCGATCCCCCCGATACTCACAGCCCAAACCGACCAACGCGCGCCAGAACGGTTCCGCGTGCGTCTCGACACCACGCGCGGCGTCATCGTCATCGACTGCACGCGCGCCTGGGCGCCGCTCGGCGCCGACCGGTTCTACACGCTCGTCACGTCCGGTTATTACGATGACTCGGCCTTCTTCCGAGTGGTCGAAGGCAGATGGGTGCAGTTTGGGATCAGCGGCAAACCAGCGGTCGCGCAGGCCCGGCGATCGCGCACGATCCCTGACGATCCGTTCCGTGAATCGAATGTGCGAGGCACGGTTGCCTTTGCGTTCGCCGTCAAAGACGGCCGGACCACGCAGGTGTTCATCAATCTGGTGGACAACCGCGTCACACACGACCAGGAACCCTTCGTGCCCTTCGGCCGCATCGTTCAGGGAATGGACGTCGTGGATTCGCTCTACAACGGGTACGGCGAATCCGCGCTTGGCGGCATTCGCGCCGGCAAGCAGGATCCGCTGTTTCAGGGCGGCAACGACTACTTGAAGAAGAACTTTCCGAAGCTCGACTACATCAAGACCGCGCGAGTCGAGTGATCGGACGTGCGCGATGTCTGGGAGGGCTCAGAGCGCCTTCTCGAACCAGTGGTGCGCGTAGCGTTCCGTGCTGAACGGTTCGACTTCCCTGTAGCCCGATTGCCGATAGAGCGCGATCGCTTCGGTCAACTTCCCATTGGTGTCGAGCCGGACGCGGCGGGCGCCCGACTGACGGGCGTGGCGCTCGAGCTCCAGCAGCAAGCGCCGGCCGAGGCCAAGCCCGCGCACGCTCGCCGCCACCCACATCCGTCGGATGTGGGCGGGCTGGCGGCGCGGACACTTCACCAGGCCGCACGCCACAGCAACTCCGCGAAGCCGTGCGATCACAAACGCGCCCGCAGGTGGTCTCACCTCATCGGGCTCAGTCGGCTGACTGCGAGCGGGGTCGAACCCGCCGTCGAATCGGGCGTTGAGCTCCGCGAAGTACTGTTGCAGGCATGCCTGCGCATCGGATGAGGTGGGCTCTTCAACGGCGAAGGTGATCATCGACGCCTCGATCAGGCGCTCGACGTCGATCATGGCGGCAAGCAACGTGGAGCGCTGACGCTCGTTGAGCGGCTCCAGAATCCGCGACGCCAGTAGGTCGGAGCGTCGATCGAGCTCGGCACGTTCGGCCAATCCGGCCCTGGTCAGAAACGCGTGGCGGACGCGTCGATCGGCCCGACTGGTCCGGACCCGCGCGAGCTTGTGTCTCTCGAGTGAACGAAGCACGCGGCTGACATAGCCGGAGTCGAGGCCGAGCCGCGCGCGCAACGTTCGCACCTCGATGCCGTCGGTCCCGATTTCCCAGAGGAGCCGCGCCTCGCCCACCGGGCGGTCCCGGCCAAGAAAGTGGCTGTCGAGGACGCCGAGGCCCTCGGTGACGGTGCGGTTGAAGCGCCTGACGTGACCAATCGCGCTGTTCGGCATTTCTCTGACTTTAGTCAGAGACTAGACAGTTCGCAAGCGGTGGCCGGCGAGGTCGGCTGCGACGGTTTCATTCGATTACAACGGCGGCTCCTTCATTGTGTTTTAATAACGCGTTTTCCCGCGGTCGGCGGAGGGACGCGGCCGCCTCTTTAAGGGAGAATCACAGGAAGATCAGGGAGATCGGGGAGATAGAATTGGATCTGACAGAGATTGACTCCCTGATCTCCATGACCTCCCTGTGAATGCTCCTGTTACTCAGACAGACTCTTAGCGGAGGCCATCGCCGATTGCAGGAGGCGCCAACACGCGCGCGCGTGCTGACGGGAGAGGACCAATGACCTGGATCAGGACCGTGCCCTTCAGCGAAGCCAGCGAGGCGCTGCTTCGGGCGCAGGCGATGCAACGGCAGCTTTACCCCATCGAGTACGCCACGCCGGTGCATCCTGTCGGCAACGGCGAGTCGTCCGCGATCGTCGCATCGCACAGCCTGATTCCGGACGCGCTCTACCACGCGTTTGCGACGTTCGGGGTCCTGATGTCCGCCGACTTACCGCTCAGCCGCCGCCAGCACGAGATGATCACCACGGTGGTCTCGGCGACCAACCGTTGTCACTATTGAATTGAATCGCACGCAGAGTTTCTGCGCAGGGTCACGCTCGATCAGGAACTCGTCGACGCACTCTGCCGCGACCACACGACGGCGCCGATCGGCGACGCCGATCGCCTCATGCTGGACTACGTCGTGCAGCTCACGAAGGACGCGACGCGCATTTCGCCGGCGCACCATGATCAGCTTCGCCGTGTCGGCTTTGACGATACCGCGATTCTTCAGATCACGTTGATCGCATCGTGGTTCAACTACATCAATCGCGTCGCCGATGCGCTGGGTGTCGGTCGCGACGCACACGGGTGATCGGATCGTTGGCCGATTGCCGAACAAAAAGCGCGGATGTTATAGTTGCAGTTTCCCGCCTCCGCTCGTGTATCAAGAGAGAGCGAGCGTCGGCGTGGCCAGCCAGATCGTGCAGGCGCCTTCGCCTGCACGAACGCCTCACCGACGTGGGCCCGTAGCTCAACTGGCAGAGCAGCAGACTCTTAATCTGTTGGTTGAAGGTTCGATTCCTTCCGGGCTCACCAGCCTTCGCTCGCCTTCGGCGAGCTTCGGCTGGCTTCGCCGCGAGGCCCCGCCATCGCGAAGGCTGATCCGCCGTAGCGCTCGAGACTCTTCAGCGCGGAGGCGGACGGCTGGCTTCGCCCTACACTCTGGTTCCAAGCGAAGGCTGATCTGCCGTAGCGCTCGGGGATCAAAAGCGCGAAGGCGGACGGCTGCGGTCTGCCCGCGAGATCGATTGAAAGCTGCGATCTTGTTGGCATCTAAAGGTCGCAAGATTTGCGACGCTGCGACTCGAGGAAATCTGACTTGGCTGACGTTTAGCCGTTCTGCTGGGTTGGCGACGATCATGCACGGTCCGACGCATGACCCCCGAGCAACGGTTCGTTTACGTGCTGAAAAGTTTTGTTCATCCAAGCCGCTACTACACGGGTCTCACGTCCGACGTTTCCGCGAGACTCGCATCTCATAACGCCGGCCTCTCCAAGCACACGGCGACGGGAAGACCGTGGAGCGTCGTCGCTGTGATCGAGTTCGCTCAGCAGGAACGTGCACAGGCGTTCGAGCTCTATCTCAAGTCGGGGTCTGGTCGAGCGTTTGCGCGCAGACACTTCAGGTAAGTAGGGCGAATTTCAGGCTCTCTTCGCAATGGATGCAACTGTTGAAGCTTCCTTTCCTGCGTAGTGTCGGCGGTTGCATGTTGCAAGACAAACAGGGTGAATTGAGCTCTGGCGCGTCACTGCGATCGCGGCAAGGACACTACTTCTGGCCCTTCTTGAGCTCAACTTCGTGCACCAGAATGAGCGCGTGCGCTGTCGCGTATTGCTCCGGCGTCAACGTTGCCCCTGTCATCCGCAAGTAGCGTTCGTCGGAGAGCTTGAAATACTCGGAATGTGAGACGTCGTTCTCTGGAGTCGGCTTCTCTTGAGGACTGCTCAGTCCGTCGAACGGCAGATCAAAGAGCTTGAGAGTGTCGGAGAGCTTGCTGAGCGCAAAGGACCGCTCATCGACAGGCTCGTCTATGGTGGCGTGGCCAAGCGTCAGTCGAACTCGCTGATTGGCATACGGCCATTTCGGATTCGTCTTGGGCACTTTGAGCTCGTCAATTCGAGTCCTGATCTCGCCAAGCCCTGACTCCTTAAGACTGCTCGCAACGAGCTCTACGATCAGTCTGTTGTAGCCCTGAACTTCGATGCCATCGAAATAGCCAGCGTCGGCGATGCTATCCAATGGGGCGCCTCTCACCTCGGTTTTCCAACCTGCGAAGTCAAATGCCCCCTTAAGCGAGTCCACGGTTGCACGCTGAGGCGCATGTGCGAAACGGAACTGAACGGAAGCGTCGCTTGAGTAGTCACGAATTCGCTCGACCAAAGTTCGTTGTGCGTCGGCATCCCACTTGCGAGCCGACGGCGTTGGCATGGGCTCAGAGGGCGGGGAAGTTGCCGGGGCCGTTGTGAGGTAGAACACGGTCGAACAGATCACACCTGAGGCTAGAAAGACCAAAAGGAAAGCGGACAAAGCACTACTCCTTCGAACTGCCCACAGCGTCGCTAATACAGGTGTCGATAGCAGCCCGCCAACGACAGCAAGAAGGGCCACATGGACTTGATCCGCTTTGGTGGACATCTTCCGAAAGGTGGATACGATGTCCGCAATGGCAGACCCACGCAGCCGGCGAGCCCGTCGGCGCTTCACGGATGAATTCAAGCAGCAAGCCGTCCGATTAG
>JBOGIV010000451.1:0-18537 GCA_050747925.1 Vicinamibacterales bacterium | reverse complement strand
GCATGTGACCGGTCCGCTTCAAATGCGGACCGAGCATCGGAAACCGTCCCAGCGACTCCTTCGCGATGATCCGGAGCTGAAACGGCAGCGACCAGAAGAGGATCGGAATGTCGTAAATGCTCTGATGATTGGCGACAAACACGTACGTGCGGCCACGCTCCAGTCGATCGAGGCCCTCGACATCGACCCGGACGCCGGTGGTGGCCAGAATCAACCACGACCAGGCGCGCGCACACCGGTGCGCAAAGTAACCACGGCGATCGAACAGGCTGGATCCGATCGACAGAATGCCGAGCACGATCGTGTAGACGGCGATGGTGGGAATCAGCCAGAAGACCGTGCGCCACCAGTGGAAGGACAAGATGGCGGAATCTCGTGATCTCGTGATCTGGTGATCTGGTGATCGATCTGTTGATCTGGCGATCGGCTGATCTGGTGATCTGACCTGATGATCTGGTGATGTGATCTCGTGGTCTGTCGATCGCACGGCCTTGTCCGGCCTACTGATCTTTGGCGGGTGCGGCGGCGATGACGGCCGGTGGGACGGCCGCTGGCGCTGATGAGCTCGAGGCGGGCGCTGCCGCCTGTCGTGGTGGCGTCATTTGTGAGGCGGTCGGATCCAGGTAGCGGCCAAAGATCATCTTTCCGGCTGTCGTCTGCAGGACGCTGGTGACGACGATGTCGATCGTCTTGCTGATCATCTTGCGCGCGTTGTCGACCACGACCATCGTGCCGTCGTCCAAATAGGCGACGCCCTGGTTGTACTCCTTGCCCTCTTTGAGGATGAAGACCTTCATGATCTCGCCTGGCAGGACCACGGGTTTCAGCGCGTTGGCGAGCTCGTTGATGTTCAGCACGTCCACACCCCGGAGCTGGGCCACCTTGTTGAGGTTGAAGTCGTTGGTGACGATCTTTCCCGGCAGGTTGCGGGCCAGCTCGATCAGCTTGAGGTCCACTTCACGGATTTCGGGGTAGTCCACGTCCGAGATCACCACGTCCACGCCGGACATCTTTTGAATCTTCTGCAGAATGTCCAACCCGCGGCGGCCGCGGTTCCGCTTCATCGAATCCGACGAGTCGGCAACGAGCTGGAGCTCCTTGAGCACGAACTGCGGAATCACCAGCGTGCCGTCCATGAACCCGGTGTCGCAGAGATCGGCGATGCGGCCGTCGATGATCACCGACGTATCCAGGATCTTGTAGCGACGTTCGGGTCCAGCCGGCCGGAAGAGCGTCATCATGCGGGAAGGCTCGAGCCATTCGCCCCTGCGTCCGCCGACGACCAATCCGAGGTACGGGAGCAGCAGGAGGATGAAGCTGTGCAAGAAGGCCGCGCGCTGATCGGCGTGATCTATCCAGAACAGCGCCGCGCCGATGCCTTTGGCGAGCAGCAGCCCGATGCCACCGCCAAGCAGCGCGCCAAGCATGTTCGTAACTGGAGTGGATCGGAGCTGCCATTCGAGCCCGACCGCGAGCACGGCCAAGCCAATTCCGAACAACAGGTTCAGCCTGGTGTCGTCACCGATCGGGTGGAGCAGGTACGCCGAGTATGAAACCGCCCCGACAAACAACAGTCGGGCGAGGATGAACCACGCCATGGAGAACGTCTCCAGTATGACGCCGTTATGACTTGAGGCAACCTTAGACCGCCGAACGCGTCAGGGTCAAGCAAGGAGGGCATCCAGGGCCTCTCCAACGGTGCGGACACCCACGAGTTCCGCGTGTGCAGGATCAGGCAACCCTGAAGGGTGGCCTCCACGTTGACTGTGTGGAGGCGGGTCGCCTGCCAGATCGACATTCGATGCGGGCAAGACGACTCTCGTGAATCCCATCTGCTCAGCCTCCCGGATGCGAAGAGTGGCTCGAGAAACGCCGCGCACTTCGCCGCCGAGCCCCACCTCACCGAAGACGACGGTCCCCGAGATCACGGGACGATTGCGAAGGCTCGAGGCGACCGCCGCAACAATCGCCAAATCGACCGCCGGCTCTTCGATGCTGATCCCGCCTGCCAGGTTGACGAACACATCGTCGGTGACCAGGTGCAGCCCGGCTCGCTTCTCGAGCACGGCGAGCAGCAGCGAGAGTCGATTCTGATCGATGCCGACCGCCATGCGTCTCGCCAGGCCATAGCTGGTCGTGCTCACCAGCGCTTGCACTTCGACCAGAATCGGGCGCGAGCCCTCGAGGCAGCACAACACGGCGGAACCAGGTGTCGCCTCTGGACGTTCTGCCAGGAAGAGCGCCGATGGATTCGGCACCGGCTCGAGGCCGGCGCCGGTCATTTCGAACACGCCGAGCTCACTCACGGCGCCGAACCGATTCTTGACCGCTCGAACGACTCGGTGCGCGTGGTGCTTCTCGCCCTCGAAATAGAGCACGGTGTCAACGACATGCTCGAGTGCCTTCGGTCCCGCGATGTTTCCGTCCTTGGTGACGTGTCCGACCAGAAAGGTCGGCACGTTGTGACCTTTCGCGGTGAAGAGAAACTGCGTGGCGGCTTCGCGCACCTGGCCAATGCTGCCGGGCGCCGATTGGAACTTCAGCGAAAACACCGTCTGCACGGAGTCGACGACGATGAGCGCCGGTTTCACGCGGCCCACTTCTTCGAGAATGCGCTCGATGCATGTTTCGGCCAGCAGGTAGAGCGGCGCATCGCCGATGCCCAGCCGATCGCCACGTGATTTGATCTGATGTTCGGACTCTTCGCCGGACGCGTACAAAACCGGACCCACCGAACGCGCGAAGTGCGCCGCGGCTTGAAGCAGGAGCGTGGACTTCCCGATGCCAGGCTCGCCGCCGAGCAGGACCAGTGATCCGGGCACGATGCCGCCGCCCAGCACGCGGTCGAATTCGCCAATCCCCGTCGACAACCGCGTCGCCCGGGACGCCTCGACATCCTGATACTTTTTCGCGCCTGGCGTCGCGATGCCCGGCATCGCGTAGCGATGCGCCTGCGGCCCGCCGATGGTCTCGGCGACGCGTTCTTCGACAAACGAGTTCCAAGCGCCGCAGTCGCCACATCTCCCCTGCCACTTGGGAGACTGCGAGCCGCATTCCTGGCAGATGAAAACGGGTTTCGGCTGCTTCATCGCGAAACCCTTTGGAGGTCACAGAGACAAAGGAGAACGGACAGGCCACAGAGACACAGAGACACAGAGAACATTTGGGTCGAAAGAAATTTACCTTGGTGGCAAAGCCGCTGATAAGCGAAGCCCAACGCTCTCCATTGTCTCATCGTCCTTGCCAACCCTTTCTTCTCTGTGTCTCTGTGTCTCTGTGGCCTGTTTGTGATCTCATTGGTCTCTGCGCCCTGCACGTCACGTGTAAGTTCGTTCCACCCGTGATCCGAGGCGACAGAGAATCTCATACGGAATCGTCCCAATCCACGTCGCCATCTCGCGGGCGTCGATGGTTTGCCACGACTCGTCTCCTTGCGAGCCAAGGAAGACGACTTCGTCGCCCGGATCGACGCCTTCCACGTCCGTGATGTCGGCGGTGAGCATGTCCATGCTGACGGCGCCAACGATCGGCGCACGGCGGCCGCGAATCAGCACCGACCCACTGCCCTCGAGTCGGCGGTCCAGCCCGTCCGCGTACCCTGCCGGCACAATGGCGAGCGTCATCGGACGGCCCGCTCGGAACCGTCCGCCGTAACCCACAGCCTCGCCTTCGCGCACGCCCTTGACGGCGACGACGCGACTCGAGAGTGACATGACGGGCGTGACGCGCAGCGTCGAAGCCAGCGGTGGAGGCACCAGACCGTACAGCAGGAGTCCGGGCCGCACGTAGTCATACCAGACGCGAGAGTCCCGAAGCAGAGCGGCCGAGTTGGCGGCGTGTCGCAGTCGCGGACGTCCACCAAGTTCGTCGATCAGCTGACTCGTGCGCTCGAACCGCGATCGCTGTTCATCGAAGGCGCGATCTTCGGGCACGTCAGCGGACGCAAAGTGCGTGTGGACCGCGTCGAGCGTCAGGTTGGGACTCTCGAGCAGGGCCGCGAGCGTGCGACGGAGGTTGTCGTGACGAAAACCGAGCCGGTTCATCCCGGTATCGATCTTGAGGTGGTAACGGAGTGAAGCACGGCGCGCGGCGGCCGCGGCCTGCAGCACACGGCCCGCTGCGGGGCTCGAGATCGTCGGCGTGAGGGTGTGCTCGAAGACGCCGTCGACGTCGCTCACGCTCAGGGCACCAAACACGAGAATCGGGATTCGAACACCGGCGGCGCGAAGCTGCACGCCTTCCTCGATGTCGGCGACCGCCAGCATCGATGCGCCCGAGGACTCGAGCGTCAGGGCAACCCGTGGCGCGCCATGGCCGTACGCATTCGCTTTGACGACGGCAATGATCCTGGGCGCGCGAAGCGGACCACGGCCGGCGCCGCGATTGAGCTGCGCTTCACGGTCGAGATAGTCGCTGACGGCGCGAAAGTTCCGCTGAATGGCCGTGAGGTCAACGCGCGCGGCAGTGCAGCGGGTCACGTGTGGAGATTAGCAGACGACAAACCTGAAGGTTTGTCGCCACATCAGAGGTTTGTCGCCACATCAGAGGTTTGTCTCCACATCAGAGGTTTGTCGCCACAAGAACAGAGTCGCGTGGCGACAGACCTTTAGGTCTGTCGAGGCCACTACGTGCCCAATGCGAGGTTCGCAAACCGGGTCTGCTCGCGGAGAAACGCGAGCTTCACGGTGCCGGTCGGACCATTCCGCTGCTTGGCGATGATGAGCTCGGCGATGCCATCGCTTTCGCTCGGCTGATCGTCCTGCTTGTACATGTCCTCACGGAAGATCAGCACGACCACGTCGGCGTCCTGTTCGAGGGCGCCCGACTCGCGAAGGTCGCTCAACATCGGGCGCTTGTCGGAGCGCGCTTCCGGGGCACGCGACAGCTGCGACAACAGGATGATGGGGACGGTGAGCTCCTTCGCCAAGCCTTTCAGCGATCGGGAAATCGACGCCAGCTCGAGGGTGCGGTTCTCAAAACGCCCCCGGCCTGTCATCAACTGCACATAGTCGATCGCGAGCACGCTGAGCCCGTGCTCCGCCTTCAAGCGTCGTGCCTTTGCCCGCATCTCGAGCACGCCGATGCCGGCCGTGTCGTCGATGAACATCTGCGCCTCGCTCAAGGTCTCCAAGGCGTGCGTGATCTGTCCGTACTCGCGTTGGCCGATCTGTCCGCTCAGGAGGCGGTAGTTGTCGATCTTCGCCTCGGACGCGAGCATGCGCATGAAGAGCTGCTCTTTCGACATCTCCAGGCTGAAAAACCCGGCGACGCCGCCGTGGGTCGCGACGTACTGGCAGATGTTCAGCACCAGGCTGGTCTTCCCCATCGACGGGCGAGCCGCCACGATGACAAGGTCTCCCTGCTGCAGGCCCCGCGTCTTCTGATCGATGTCGGTGAAGCCCGTGGACGCCCCGGTGATGAAGGTCTTGTGCTCGAAGAGTTGCTCAATGCGCGGAAAATTCTCGCGCACGAGCTCGCGCATGGGGATGAACCCCGCCTTGATGCGATCTTCGGCCACCGCGAAGATCGCGCTCTCGGCCTCATCCAGGATCAGGTCAGCTTCCTGATCGGCTTCGTATGCGTTGGCCAGGATGCGGTTGGCAGAGAAAATCAGATTCCGCAGCGTCGCCTTTTCTTTGACGATTTGCGCGTAGTACTCGACGTTGGTCGAACGCGGCACACCGTCGGTCAGCGACGCGATGTAGGCCGGCCCACCCACCTCCTCCAGGTCCCCGGTCCGCTCCAGCTCCTCTTTGAGGGTGACGAGATCGATCGGTTGGCTGCGCTCCGACAGCGAAACCATCCGATCGAAGATGCGACGGTGCGCGTCGCGAAAGAAGGCGCCGCTGTCCATCATCGCGGCGACCACGTTGAACATGCCGTTGTCGATCAGGATCGCGCCCAGGACCGAGCGCTCGGCTTCGAGGTTGTGTGGCAGCGTGCGCTGCGAAGCAGGAGCCGCGATCTCTGGCATGTTGGACGGGGGAAGAACGTGAAGTATACGCCCGAAGAGAAAAAGGCCAGCGCGTTTTTCGCACTGGCCTCAATCTTTTTTTGCGATTGGTCGGATGACCGTACTAGTCTTCCTTGACGACCGTGACCTTCAGCTGAGCGGTGACGTCGCGATGGAGCTTCACTGGCACATGCGATTCGCCGAGTGAGCGCAGCGGATCGGGCAAGAGGATCTTGCGACGATCGACGTCGAAACCCTTTTCCTTCAGCAGCTCGGCGATGTCGGCATTGGTCACCGACCCGTACAGCCGATCGTTGTCCCCCACCTTGCGTGCGATGGTGAGGTCGAGTGCCACGAGCCGATCGGCGAGCGCCTCGGCGCCTGAGCGCTCTTCGCCCTCGCGCGCCTCTGCATTCGTTCTCTCGCGCTCGATCCACTGCTTGTTCGCTTCGGTTGCAGGCAGCGCGAGCTTGCGCGGCAGCAAGTAGTTGCGGGCGTACCCGTCGGCGACCTTCACGATCTCGCCGCGGCGTCCCACATGGTCGACGTGGTCTCTCAGAATCACTTCCATGTTCGTCATGGCTCCATTGGCTGTTCTCTTCACCCGTCTAGTCGGCCGAGTACGGCAGCAGGGCGAGCTGCCGCGCGCGAACGATGGCAATGCGGAGCGATCGCTGGTGCCGCGCACACGTGCCCGAAATGCGTCGTGGCAACACTTTGCCGCGCTCGGGGACGAAGCTGCTGAGCAGCTTCACGTCCTTGTAGTTGATGTCGTCGATCTTGTCAGCGCAGAACTTACAGACTTTGCGGCGGCGGAAAAACCCGCTGCTGCGCCGCTGTCCCTTGTCCTTGTCGCCGGCTGCGCCGGCCTTGCCACGGCCACCCGGGCCGCCGCGCTTGGGTCCAGAACCGTTCATCGCTCTATCTCCTTGTCGACGAACATCATGTCGCCGGAATCATCGTCATCGTTCTGTGGACCCTCGCCCGGCTGCCGGTCGGGCGGCAGGCCGCGCGCCACGCGACGCCGGCGCGATTCGGCCAGCCGCTTGCCGCGCGTGCGCTCGGTCTTCTCGTGGACCTCGTCGACGCGAACGACGAGATGTCGCAGCAACCCCTCAGTCACCTTCAACCGGCGATCGAGCTCTTTCATCAGCTCGCCCGACCCACTGATCACCTCGAGGACGTAGAAGCCCTCTTTGTTATGGCGAATCTCGTAGGCGAGTTTCCGGCGGCCCCAGGTGTCGGTCTTCTCGATGGTGCCGCCCATCCGTTCGACGATGGCGGCGACCTGCCCGTGCAGATCGGCGACCTCTTGCTCGGTCGCATCCGGCTTCAGGATGTAGATCAGTTCGTACGTTCGTGCACTCATGCTGTCTCCTTGTGGACAGTTCTTGGCCAGGTAGGCCGGGCGGGTCGGGTAAGCCAAGTGGGACGCCAGGCAGGTTCCAACCTGACCACCCACCAGGCCCACCAGGCCGACCTGGCTTACCTGGCCTAACAACCGGCCACCGAGGTGGCAAGGAGAACCGGCCGCAGCGTTATGCCGCAGGCTCCGGGTCTTGCGTTTCCGCTGCGTTGAACGCGTTCATCACGCGCTCGATGCCTTCCCGGAGAAACATCTCCGTGGCATCGGCGGCTCGCAGCACCGCCGCCGAAACTCGCTCGCGCTCGTCGGCGGGAAACCGCTCGAGCACGTGGTCGGCCAACTCTCGCTCACCCTCGCCGCGGCCGACTCCCACGCGGAGTCGTGGAAACGCGGTCGTGCCGAGCGACCCAATCACCGACTTCAATCCGTTGTGCCCACCGTCGGCTCCCTCACGACGCGCGCGCAATCTTGCCAGCGGCAAGACCGCATCGTCGCTGATGATGAACACATCGGCCGGTTCGATCTTGTAGAACCCCGCCAATCCGGCGACCGAGTACCCACTGAGATTCATGTAGGTCATCGGCTTGGCGAGAAGCACCGGGCCCTCGCCGAAGATGGTCTTGGCGGTGAGGGCGTCGAACAACTCGCGCCATTGCTCGACTCGCCAGCGTCGCGCCAGCTCGTCGATCACGAGAAAGCCCACGTTGTGGCGTGTCTCGCGGTACTGGGACCCCGGATTGCCAAGGCCCACAACGAGCTTCATCACAGTGTTTCTTTGGCTGTTTCTTTGGCTGTTTCTTTGGCTC
The DNA here is from genome assembly GCA_050747925.1 of Vicinamibacterales bacterium. Lineage (GTDB taxonomy): Bacteria > Acidobacteriota > Vicinamibacteria > Vicinamibacterales > UBA2999 > 12-FULL-67-14b. The sequence continues at coordinate 10,412 of JBOGIV010000451.1, read as the reverse complement.
GTCCGCCTTCTTACTTCTTCTTGTCGTCGGCCTTCTTCCGGTCGTCCGCCTTCTCCTCGCCTTCCTTCTCGGCCTTGCCCTTCTTGATGACTTCGGGCTCGGTCGCCGCCGCACCCGCCGCTGCGGGAGCTGCTGCCACGGCGCCCTCGGCAACCGCCTCCGCCGGAGCGGCCTCCTCAACGACCTTGATGGTGACCACGTGCACCAGCATCATGTCGGAGTCGCTCACCGGCGTCCACGAGGTGCTGGCTGCAAGGTCGCGCACGTGAATCGCGTCGCCGATGCCGAGGTTGGCCACATCGACTTCGATGGAGTTGGGAATCTGCGCAGGCAGGCACTCGAGCTCGATCTCACGATGGACGAAGTCGAGGACGCCACCGTCGGTCTTGACGCCGCGCGCTTCGCCGAGCAACTGCACCGGCACGGTCACGGTGATCTTGCGATCCATGTTGACGCGATAGAAATCCGCGTGCAGCAAGTGGTGCGAAACCGGATCGAGCTGGACGCCGCGCACCAGGACCCGCGCGTCCTTCTCACCGTCCAGCTTGAAGGTAATGAGCGTGTTCAACCCCGACTTGGAGTGAAGAATCCGCAGGAACGGCTTCGGATCGACCGCCACCGCCAGCGCAGGCGCGGTGTCGCCCGCCTTCTGCGCGCCATAAAGGACGGCCGGCATCTTGCCAGCCGCCCGCAGGCGTCGCGCTTCGTTCTTCCCCCTGGTTGATCGCTTCGTGGCTTCCAGTATCGCGTCCATAACTTTCTCGGTAGTTGGTGGTCGTGGTCGGTAGTCGGTTAGACGAACAGTGATGAGACCGACGTCTCTTCGTGAATGCTCCGGATGGCTTGTCCCAACAGCCGCGCGACCGAGAGCACGACGATCTTTTGACACTTCGCGCGGTCGGCCGTCAGAGGCACGGAGTTGGTGATGATCAACTTGTCGAGCGGCGCCTTCTCAATCCGTTCAATCGCGGGGCCCGACAAGACGCCGTGGACCGCACAGGCGATCACCCGCTCGGCGCCCGACTCCCTGAGCGCCTGGGCGGCCTTCTGAATCGTGCCTGCCGTGTCGATGATGTCGTCGGCGATCACACACGTCCGGCCCTCGACCTCGCCGATCACGTTCATCACTTCGGCCGTGCCATCGTCGGTCCGGCGTTTGTCGATCACCGCCAGCTCGGCATCCAGCCGCTTCGCATAGGCGCGGGCGCGTTCGGCTCCACCCGCATCGGGCGCCACGATGGTCAGACGCGGGTAGCCCTGTCGCGCGAGATAGTCGATGACGACGGGAGCGGCGAAGAGGTGATCGACGGGGATGTCGAAGAACCCCTGAATCTGCGCTTTGTGCAGATCCATCGTGAGCACGCGGTTGGTCCCCGCCGCGCTCAGGATGTTGGCGACGAGCTTGGCGGAAATCGGAACCCGTGGCTTGTCCTTGCGGTCCTGACGGGCATAGCCGTAGTACGGCAAAACGGCCGTGATGCGAGCCGCGGATGATCGGCGGAACGCATCGACCATGATCAGCAGTTCCATCAGATGCTGATCGACAGGCGCGCAGGTCGGCTGAACGACGAAAACATCGGTGCCGCGGATGTTCTCGTCGATCTGAAACGAGACTTCGGAATCCGGAAAACGGCGGAGCCGCGCCTGGCCGAGTTCCACGCCGAGGAACTCCGCGATTTCGCTCGCCAATTGGGGGTGAGCGCTGCCCGCGAACAGTTTGACGTCTCCGAATCCGGTCGGCTTCATGAGTTTTGGTTGGGGCGGAAGGATTCGAACCTTCGAATACGGGTTCCAAAGACCCGCGCCTTACCGCTTGGCCACGCCCCAACGCCCCGGGGCAAAACGCTAATCGTATCCGACTTTTAGCGCGATCGGCAAACCAACGGCGCTTCCACTCCGGTCCGTCACCATCCAGCGCGACAAGAATACTCGACCTCGAGCACGCGGGCGCCCTCCGGTCGTGGCTAGCCGGCCAGGGTCTGAACGCCCTTCAGCAGCGGGACGAAGAAGGCCACCAACGCGTCTGCCAGCTTGGCGGCGCCGTGCGGACCGGGGTGAACGGGATCGAGGAAGTAGCGAGCCTTGTCACTGTGCAAGACACCCGCGCCATCGAAGAACAGCACGCCAGGCGATGCACGGGCGAATTGTTGGAGAGCGAGATTCTGTGTCCCCTGCATGAAGTACTCGAGCTCGGAGAGCCAGACTTCCTCACCCCGGTCGATCCGCTGACCAATCGCGTTCACCTCAGAGTCGTCCAGCGTGCTGAGCGCATTGAGACGCGCGTCCTGAAACACGCCCCCCTGTGTGCAGAGAATCAGGGTGGCATGCTGCTCACGCGATACCGTCGCCATCTGCTCGAGCCGACGTCGATACATGCCAATCCAGGAGGCGACCGCGGCCGCGTCGACGCGGATGCGCTGACGATACAAACCGTAGTCGATCGGGTGGCGCTGCATCAGCGCCAACTTCTCCTTGAGCATCACGTGGAACACACTGAGGTTGTAGAGATACCAGTCGGCCCGTCGAGCGAACGTGTAGCGCCGCTCCATCGCCAGCAGATGCCTGTTGTTGTACGCCGAGGTCACGACGAGGTACTGCACCTTGACGCTATGGGTGAGCTCAATCACCGAGCGAAGCACGTCATTGATGGTGTGGCCATTGGCAGCAGCGTTGAGGACCTCGACTGGAAGTCCTGCCGCCTGCAGGCGCGATTCGAGCAAATGCGCCCAGGTTTCGTCATCTTCGAGATAGGCTCCGAACGTATCCGAGCCGCCGAAGAGCGCGATTCGACGCTGAGTGGGGTCGGCGACGTCGATGTCGCGCCCTCGTAAGCCGAGGTTGTTGAAGTGTGCGGGATGGCCGTCGATCATCACATCCATCGGTGGCCGGCTGGCCAACACCAAATCGGGGTTGGCGCGGTGGTCGAACAGTTCGTCTCCGGCCTGCTCGCCCGGCAGATCGGTTGTGGCCGCGCGTGGCGGAGTCGCGCTCCCCTCGAGCGCATGGCCGAGGAATCGAACGCCATATGTCAGCGCTTGCGAGTTGCGGAATCTCACGGCGCTGTAGACACGCGCCGCGCCCTCGATCACCACCAACGCCAAGACGGTGGTCAGGGCCGCGAACGCCAGCTTGCGAGTGCGGGTGAGGACGCGGGGGGCGGCGCCCGGGGGATTCACGCCACCAAGGATAATCGACGCGCGTATTCTCTACGACTCAACGTTCGCGTGATGACGGCCGTCCAGCCAGGGCGTGCCAGATCGTGCGCCGTGCGGCGCGCCGCCTCTGCCCGCTCGAACAGGCCGAACACCGCGGATCCAGAACCCGACATCGCGGCCACACGCGCGCCGGCGTCGAGCAGCGACTGTCGAATCCGCGTGATGGTGGGATGGTGCCGCGTGACGGGACCCTCGAGATCGTTGCGCAGGGTCGAGGCCCACGCTGGCCACCCGGCGGGCGCGGGCCGTTGAGCCCCTTCGTGGCGAGATCGGCGGACCTCCTCGTCGAACCATCTGTACGCGTCAACGGACGACACGCCAAAGGTCGGGCGCAGCACGACAACGTGGACGGTAGGGAGGTCGGCCAGTGGAGAGATGTCGTCTCCCCGGCCTAAGCCAAGGGCAGTGCCCCCGACAAAGAAGAACGGGACGTCGGCCCCCAGCCGGGCGCCGATTCGGCTCAGCGTGACCGCATCGAGATCGAGGTTCCACAATCGCGCGAGCGCGAGCAGCGTGACGGCGGCGTTGGCGCTCCCTCCGCCAAGACCCGCTTCCACTGGAATCCGTTTGCGTATGTGAATGGCGATGTCGCGGGGCTCGCCACGACGTCGAGCCCCGACGCGATTGAGCAGCGATGTCGCCTTCCACACCAGGTTTCGCCGATCGGTTGGAATCTCATCAACGTCGCACGTGATGACCAGCGGACCTCGCCGTTTCGTCACCGTCACCCGATCGCAGAGCGCGAGCGACTGAAACGTCGTCCGAAGATCGTGATAGCCGTCGGGACGCGAGCCGAGAATGCGGAGATCGAGATTGACCTTCGCGAAGGCCGGAAGCGTAAGGGACGTCATGAAGGCTTTTGGGGCGCAAGCGGGGCCGCGGATCCAAGTTCGTCCAACGTCATGGGCACGGCGTCAGCGGGCACGACCACCGAGAAGGCGGCCGCGTCGAGGGCCACGTTGGTTTCAAGCTCGCCAATGCGCGCCGTGACGTCGACGGCTGTTCCGTTGCGTCTGCGGACTCGCACTTCCCGCGGCCATCCATTCAGGTATTCGCGATAATCAACGGTCCAGGGGCCGTAGTCGGCCGCGACTACGACCTCGCGGCCATGTTGCGGCCGGAGATACGCCACACGCTCGTCGCCCAGCGACACCGCTCGCCACCCAGACGGCCAGCGCTTGCCGTCGCGCGGCGCCGGCTTCTCTACGAGGCAACCGGAGAGCAGCAAGCGCAGATCGTCCGCCCCGAGCGCCAATCCCGTGAGGCGCTCGAGGACGAGCGCGACGCGTGTGTTCGGCAACACACGGCGATCGCGCATCAGCAGCGTCGCGGTGTCGTTGCGACCCGCGAGGATGAACACGGGCGGACCAAACGGCGCGACGCCCTCGAGCCGAACGGCGCCGCCGGCTTCGAATCCCGAATGCACCCGACCTCGAATTCGTTCACCGTTGGCTCTTCCCGACAGTGCCAGCTCAGCGGTGAGCGTTCGAAGCCCGCGGCAGGCGCTGGTCGCGGTCTCGAAGGCTTGAATGGCAGTGGGGTCCGGGGCCACGTCCCCGGCTGGTCGTGGCGGCAGTCGTGCTGCGCACGCGGAGAGCGCGAGCACCAGCGCCGCGCTCACCGCCAGACGGATCATCGACGACGAGCGCGGGCGTCCTGGATTTTCTTCTCGATGGCTGCGCGATCGATCGATTCGCCGTCGCCAACCAGCGCGCGCTCCCACGCTTTGACCGCCTCTTCGGGTTTGCCGCGACGCGCGAGCACGTCGCCATGATGCTCTTGAATCACGGAGCTGCCGATGAGCGCGCCCGCCGCTCGCGCCAAGGGCGAATCGGCTTCGTCGACTCGTCCGATCTTGAACAACGCCCATCCCAGCGTGTCCAAGTACGCAGGGTTGTCGGGTTCGAGCTCGACCGCCCGCTGCGCCAGCTCGACGGCTTCCGATCCACGGACGCCGCGCGTGGCAAACATGTACCCGAGTGAGTTGAGGGCGTTGGCGTTCCGCGGATCCCGCTGTAGGAGGCGACGAAGTTCTTTTTCCGCATCCGTGATGCGATCGCCCGCCTCGTACACAGTCGCCAGCTGAAGGATCAGCGTTTCGTCATCACCTAACTTGGCCCGGGCCTGTTCGAGGACTCTCACGGCATCGTCGGTCCGCTTTTGATTGGAGTAGAGATCGGCGAGGCCAACGACGTACTCACGACTGTCGGGTCGGCTGGCAATGCCGTCCTCGAGCAGTTTTGTGGCTTCCGTGCCGCGGCCCAGTTTCGCAAGCGCCTGCGCGCGCAGCCGCACCAGGCGAGAGTGGCCTGGTGAGCGGGAGAGCGCGTCGCCGGCCGCGGCTTCTGCGCGATCGAAGCGGCGAGCCGCCAACTGCCCTTGCACGAGGTACGCGTCCATGTCGGGATTGCGTGGGCTGACCGTTTGGGCGGTCGTGAATGCGGCAATCGCGCCGTCGTATTCACCAAGCTGCTGACGGGCGATCCCGAGCTGGACGAGCACCATCGCGGTCTCACCCTCTCGACCCTTGGCCCGGCTGGCCGCGTCTTTCTCGAACGGGGTCAACGCAGTCGCCGCTTGCCGGTAATCGAACCGGTCGAACAGGATGAGCGCGAGGGCGTACAGCCCGTTCGCGTTGGTCGAGTCGATCGCGAGAATCTTCCGCGCCGTCGCCTCGGCTTCCTTGGCCTGACCACCTGCGCGCTGCGTGCTGGCCAACAGATACAGCGCCCGTACGTCATTCGGCGATGCTTTCAGCAGCGCGTCCAGCACTTCCCGAGCTTTGGCGGCGCCACCGCCGTTCGGCACGCTCAATAACGCAGTCGCCCAGCGAAGCCGCAAGTCCCGGCTGGGGTTCCGTCCACGCTCAACGGCCTCCCCGTACGCTTCGGCCGCGTCCGTCGGCCGATCGAGCCGGTCATACAGGTCGCCCAGCGGGGCCCAGTACCTCGGATTGATCTCGGCGGCCGCCTGCAACGCTTCGGCGGCCTCGTCGAAACGGCCCAGGAGGCTGCGCGCCTCGGCGAGCAAGGCGAGCGGTTCGGCCGACCACGGAACTTGCGCGGCCACTTTTTCGAGAATCGGCACGGCCAGGGAGGCTCGGCCGGCGCGGAGCTGGAGCCGGCCCAACGACATTTGCAGGTTGGGGTCGGATGCCATGATGGGCGAGCTTTGAATCGCCGACAGATGGTCGATGGCTTGCTGGCGGAGCTTTTCGGGCGTTTGTCCCGCTGGTGGAGTGACCACGCCCTCTGACCAGGCGGAGTACACGAGACCGAGCATGTGGTGCGCCTCGACGTTGTTCGGGTCGAGCGCGAGCGCCTGGTTGGCGGCCACCACCGCGTCCTCGGCCTTGTTTCGCTTGGCATAGAAGCCCGCGACCTCCGCGAGGATCTCAGCGGAATTCGGGTCTGCTTTCTTCGCGCGCTCGAGCGCCGCCAGCGCGCCGGCGGCGTCGCCGGCGTTGTCAAGCCGATGGCCCATGAGGAACTCGTAGTACGCGTCGGCGGACGGCGTGGGCGCATTGGGCGCAGTGGGCGTCTGAGCGTGAAGCGGCGAAGCCAGCAGCAGGCCGGCCAAGACGCAGCCAAGTCGGGACATGCAGGAGATCTTAGCGTGGACGGTGTCAGACACCGTTCCAAAAATTGCTTAGAATCTCTAAATGCCTGTCGATAAAGAGCTGCTCGAGATTCTGGCCTGCCCTGCCTGCAAGACGCCGGTGACGCTGGTCAAGAACGGCACAGCTCTCAAGTGCGGGTCGTGTCACCGCGTGTATCCGATCAAGGACGACATCCCGGTGATGCTGATCGACGAAGCGACGGTCGAACCCTGAAGATTCTGCTGATCCGGCTGCGCCTCATTGGCGATGTGGTCTTTACGACCCCCGCCATCGGCGCCCTACGCCGCCACTTCCCCCACGCGCACCTGACCTACGTCGTCGAGCCGGCTGCGTTGCCAGTGGTCGAACACCATCCCGACCTCAACGAAGTGATCGTGGCCGAGCGTCGGCATGGCGTGCTGGCTCGGCTCCGCTACGACCTGTCGCTCGCCAGGCGTTTGCGGGCGGCGCGATTCGACCTCGCGATCGACTTCCACGGCGGCCCGCGCAGCGCACTGCTCATACTCGCGAGCGGCGCGCGAACCCGCATCGGCTACGACCTTCCCGGCCGACGCTGGTGCTACACGATGCGCGCACCGTGGTCACGATCGCTCGTCCCTCCCCGTCACTCGGTCCTGAACCAGTGGGACCTGATTGAGCTGGCTGGTGTCAAACCTGGCGGTCCAATCTCCGATCCAGTGCGCATGGTGGTTGATCGGGAAGCGGCATCCCGCGTCAGCCTGCGACTCCGAGAGGCGGGCATCGACCAGACGGCGCCGTTGATCGTCGTTCACGTCAGCGCCGGCAACCCGTTCCGGCGCTGGCCCGGCTCGTCGTTCGCCAGCGTGATTGCCAGGCTGGCAACGGAAGATCCGAGCCGACGGATTATCATCACCTCGGGACCATCTAACGAGCGCGCCGCAGCGTCGGTGGCCGACGAGGCCCGGCGGCACGCGGGCAACGCTGGTATCGCAGTGGTGAGGTGTGGCGAGTTGGATCTGGCGGAACTCCGGGCCTTGCTCGAACGCGCGGTGCTGTACATCGGCGGTGATAGCGGGCCCATGCACATCGCCGCGACCAGCCCGGCGCCGATCGTCGCGTTGTTTGGACCGACGCTGCCGGAGCGATCGATGCCATGGCGCGATCCGGCAATCGGCGGCCTGGGGGTGGACGCTGGCCCCCTGCCCTGTCGTCCATGCCATCAGCGGCACTGTGTGCCCGGGGACTTTCGATGCCTGACGCGGATCTCGGTTGACCAGGTGCTTGATGCGGCTCGGGGGCTACTGAAGACGTGACCGTGACCACTCTCTCGTTGACCGCGGGCGTTCCCGCGCGCGATCGGCTCGAGTACGCCTCCTTGGGTGGCCTGGTCGGCGTCGTCGCCGCGTTGCAGTTGTCGATTGCCATTGCCCACATCTTGCTGGCGATCACGATCGTCTGTTGGCTCGCGTCGCACATTCAGCGGCATCAACGGCTCGAAGCGCCGGAGTTCTTCTGGCCGCTCGTCGTCTATGGCGGGCTCACGCTCCTGTCGGCAGGGTTCTCGCTCGATCCGCGTGTCAGTTTCGCCGACTCGAAGCAGCTCGTTCTGCTGCTGCTGGTGCCGGTCGTCTACGACCTGGCGCGAGGCACGCGCGCGGCGCTCATCCTGACGATCATCCTCAGCGTCGGCGCGGCCAGTGCCCTCATCGGCATCGTGCAGTACGGCATCCTCAACTTTGACGACCTGAGGCGCCGCCCGCAAGGCGCGCTCTCGCACTGGATGACCTACTCCGGGACGCTCATGCTCGTGGTCTGCGCGGCCGTTTCGCGATTGCTGTTCGATACCAAGGGCCGCATATGGGCGGCCGTGATCATGCCGGCGTTGATCGTCAGCCTCATGGTCACGCTGACCCGGACGGCCATGGTCGGCGTCGCAGTTGGCGTTGGCGCGCTGCTGCTGAGCCGCGACTTCCGCCTGCTGGCGGTGCTGCCGATTCTCGCCGCCATTGTGATCGCGCTCGCACCGGCGTCGGTCACCAACCGTGTGTATTCGATTATCGACCTGAACGATCCGACGAGGCGAGACCGCCTGGCGATGCTGCAAGCCGGGGTTTCGATGATTCAAGACCATCCCCTCACTGGCGTCGGCCCGAACGAAATCGAACGTGTGTATCCGGTCTATCGCGTGCCGGGAGCCGTACAGGCCTCGAACCCGCACCTCCACAACGTGCCGATCCAGATTGCGGCCGAGCGCGGTCTGCCGGCGCTCGGTGCCTGGCTCTGGTTTGTCATCACCGCCGGTGCGGGCCTCATCAAGCTGCTCCGCCGCTCACGCCATCGCACGCTCGCGGCAGCCGGGCTCGGCTCACTGGTAGCGGCCTTGTCCGCCGGGCTCTTCGAGTACAACTTCGGCGACTCCGAGTTCCTGATGCTGCTGCTCACGATGATCACGCTGCCGTTCGCGGCGAATCGGGATGGAGGCCTACCTCGGTGAGTCCCGCTCCGGTGCTGCCGGACCTCGACCCGTCGCGTGCCCGCGAGCTCGTTGACCGCTTCGCCTCCCGCCGCATCATCGTCGTCGGTGACGTCATGCTCGATCGCTTTCTGATAGGACGCGTGAGCCGCATGTCACCCGAAGCGCCGGTTCCGGTGATCGTCTATGACCACGACGAGTACCGGCTTGGCGGCGCGGCCAACGTGGCGCACAACGTCCGTGCACTGGGAGGGTTGGTTGACGTCGTCGGTGTGATCGGCGCTGACGAATCGGCCTCGAGACTTCAAGCCGAGCTGGCGGTGCGGGGGATCCACTCGGCCGGCTTGATTACCGATTCGGATCGACGGACGACGACGAAGATGCGTGTCGTCACGGAGCGAAACCAGCAGGTCGCGCGCATCGATTATGAGTCAGACCATGACGTCAGTGCCGAGGTCGAGCAGGCGCTCATCGCGCAGCTGGCCGCTCGAGCGCGCTCCGGTCACGTGATTCTCGTTTCCGATTATCAGAAGGGCGCGATCACTCGGCGGGCGATGGCGCAGCTGGTGTCGTTCGGCCACGCCAATGGTCTGCCCGTGCTCGTCGATCCGAAAGGTGCCGCATATCGACTATTACTCGGGGGCGACGATTGTGACGCCAAACCACGTCGAGGCGGAGAGCGCGACGAACATTCGCATCGTCACGGATGACGATGCCCGTCGTGCGGCGGCCGTCCTGCGTCAGCGCTTGAACGTGGAGAGCGTCGTCATTACTCGCGGCGAACACGGCATGTGGATCTCACAAGCGGGCGTCGACGGCCATCTGCCGGCAGCCGCGCGAGAAGTCTCCGACGTGACCGGCGCGGGAGACACCGTCATCGCCGTCCTGGCTCTGGCAATCGCGGCCGGTGGCACGCTGGGCGAAGCCGCGCGGCTTGCCAATCGGGCCGCGGGCGTTGTCGTGGGAAAGTTCGGCGCCTCAACCGTGACGACGCGGGAGATTCTCGAGGGCTTCTAGCCCGCATTATTGAGGAGCGCAGTGCCACACGTGAACAATGCGCCGGCTGGATAAGGGACGCCGGCTTCGACGCGGCGCTGGCGCGCCTTACTCAGGGCTAGCCCTGAGCGAAGGCCTGTTCTGGGAG
>JBOGIV010000450.1:0-3643 GCA_050747925.1 Vicinamibacterales bacterium | reverse complement strand
ACGAGCAACGCCGCGAGGCGGGATGCATCGGCGGCCGAGACGTCATCGTAATTGTGAAACGCAGTACTAAGTTCCAGGGTTCCAACGTTCCAGGGTTCCAAGGTTCCAACTTTGGAACCTCGAACTTTGGAATTTTTGGAACCCTGGAACTTTGCAACCTAGTAGGTGACCCTGACGCGGTATTTGAGAACGGCGTCGCCCTCCGCTCCCACTGGCGCCTTGAACTGCGCCGCCCACGCGGCGGTCTTCGTCCATTCGTGCGTCGAGCGAAGCATTCTCCACGTGCCACCCAACGGCTCATTCACTTCGACGGTAATCGGAATCGCCTTGTGGTTGCGCACGGTGATCTCGTACTCCAGCTCGTAGACATTGCTCGAAATCTTTTCGAAGTCGATTTGATTCCGCTCGCACACCACGTCGAACGCATTGCCGATCTTGAGGTTCAGCGTCTCGTCTTTTGGCGTGTGGTTGATTCGATCCTCACCGACAAACTGCACGCCGCCCTTCGAGTCCTCCTGATAGACGCGGACCGTGCCAGCCGGCATCGGCATACCAAGCCCACCCTTCTCCTCGTTCTTGAGCTGATAGAACACTTGCACGACGTCTTTGAGTGGCGCGCCCGGGTGCTGGGCGTTGTGATAGTAGAAGGCCTGACCTTCGACGACGTAGCGCTTCGCCACCGGCACGCCGGTCCCCGACAACATGCTCACCTGCTTGGTCTGGTTGTTGTTGATCGACGTCTTCCGCCCAAGCGTGTAGAGGTGATAGTCCGAGAACGCCTGCTGCGCCATTGGCGCGGCGGCAGAGGCCCTCTCCGCGCGGATCTCGTCGGCCATCATTTTGCCAATCACCTGACGCACGCGATTCAGATCGCCGGCGACGAGTTGGAGCTTGGCGTTGCGAAACGCCGTGCCGCTGTTGTTGCTGAGCGTCACCCATCCATCGACTCCCGCGCTCTTGTCATCACGCGCCACGGTCAGCACGTAGTCCGCGGTCCAATCGAGCTTGCCGGCCAGATATGACGCCTCCACCCGGTGGCGAGGGGCGCCCTCGTTCTCGACCGTCCAGATGAGCGTCGGTCGCGAATAGAGGCTGTCGGGCAGCTCCGGGAACCGAATGTGGTCGGCGTGCATGCCGGTCACGATTTCGTTCCCAATCTTCCAGACCGGCGCGCCGTTGTAGCTCAATAGATGCGCCTTCACCTCCTCTTGGCGTGACGAGCCGGCCTCCTGTCGCCAACGCACAAGAGTCACGTCGCGTCCGACGTACTTTCGGAGGAGCTTGTCGGGTTCGAGGAGATCGTACTCGTAGTTCTGCTCGAGCACGCTGACGCGGGAAGGCTCGGTCAGCGATCGAAAGTGCACGGTCGCTGGATTCACGGTTGCCGCGATGTCCATGAAGCGGAGGTGGCCGATGCCGCGGCCGATCTGCAGATTGCGAACGTCGCGCACCAGCGCGATCTCCGAGTTGTAGACGGTGACGGCCAACTCGGTCTGGTCATCGAGCGTCGTCGTCACGTCTTGTGGCGGATGTGCCGGTTCCGCCGAAACCACTGGAGTCGAGGGACGAGCAAGAAAGGCGCCGCCGGCGAGGACGAGCGTCGCGAGGACAATGCGAGCAGACATTGGGACCACTCCTTCATCACCGTTTCTGGCCGAGAGCCAAAGGCGATGGCAGAAAGCTGATAGCTGATAGCTGTTCTAAGCGGGCCACCACGGCCCCTGTCCTTAGAACGTGGTCACCTGGAAATCTTGCAGGCCATCCCCTGAGCTCCTGTTTCTCCTAGTCCCTAGTCTCAGGGAGCCTGTCTGATCCAGGTCTGTCCGCCGCTCGTCGTCCGGAACTTACGGCCATCGGATGCCGAAACGACGGCGGTGGCCGCGTCGAGGGCTTCGACGGCGACCAAATCGGCAACCTCGGGAATGTTGACGCGCGCCCAGTTGCGTCCGTCGGTCGTGCGCAGAACCGTGCTGTCGCGACCGACCACCCAACAGACCGGCGCCGATGGCGAGACGCCGGCGACCAAATCGGCGATGACGCCGCTCGAGAGCCGCGTCCATGTCTTCCCGCCATCGCCTGTGCGATCGATCAACCCTCCGCTGCCAATCCGCCAGCGCATAGCTGGGTCCGGTGACGCGATTTCGCGCAGGGCGACCTCTTGCTTCATCAGCGCGCCCGCCATTTCTCTGGAGCTCGCCGGCTCCTCCGCCGACCTTGGCGACGCCGGCGCGGTCGCGGATGGGGGCGGCGCGGCGGCAGCGGATTGTGGTAGCGCGCGCGCCGCCGCTGTATCGGGGCCGGCTGCGGCTCCAGATTGACGCGCCTGATCTCGTGACTCATTCCCGCGCCTTTCGCCTGCCTTGAGCGAAGTGGAAGAGTCTGCCGTTTGCCTTCCGTCTGCGGACTGCCGCTTGCCCTGAGCGAACTCGGCTCGCTCGCGAGCCGGCTGAGCCGAAGGGTTGGCCATGACCTTGTCCTTCGCAGGTGCATCCGCGCGTCCCGCAAGACGATCGGCGAACGCCGGCTGGGACTCTGGCTTTGCCGGGACTGCGGGCTGCTCGGCTGGGGCGTTAACCGTCGTGCCTGGTGGCGGCGCTATGGGCGACTGATTCGGGACGACCGACCACAACGCGACCGCCGCCGCTCCGGCCGTGACTGGCACGAGCCACGCCGACCGCAGGCTTCGTCGCCACCATGGCACGGCTACCGGCGCGACTGGCGCCGTGCGCGTCATGACCGCCGCCATCGCCTGGCAGCGCGCGCAGCCACTGACGTGTGACTCCGCCATCTCCAACGCGGCGCCCAGCAATCCTCCGTCCGCCCACATCGCGAAGGTCTCCGCATCCAGACACTCGGGTGACACGTCGGCCTGGCTCCCCGCTCCGAGAGATCGGCGGAGCAAGCGCTCGAGCGCCTGGTCGCGAGTGTTGTCGGCCTTCATGACACGCCCTCACTCGTAGAACGATCGACGAGCGGATTCTTGCGCTCACCCGCGGCGCCCAGCATCGACGTCAGATCGAGCGTGCCAGGATCGTCCATCACGCTCGCAAAACACTCTTCCACCTCCCGGTCGCTGAGCCGCTCGTCCTGCCGGAGCCGGCGCTCGACATCTTCTCGAAGGGCGCGCCTCGTTCTGGCCAAATTCCTCGACACCGTCGCCTCGTGCTCGCGCAGCAGGCGGCCGATCTCCGCCAGGGTCATTTGCTGCGCGTAATAACAGACCAGTCTCAATCGATCGCGCGGGCCGAGTCCAGCAATCGCTGCGCTCAGGACACGCTGAGCTGACGCGAGAAACCGCCTGCGATCGACGGCCATCTCCTCGACGGCGACTGTGGCTGAGGCCGGAATTTCTTCGTCCGCTGGAAGCGGCTCGACGCGCGCGCGTGCCCGAATCGCATCGACGTGCCGCTGTGTCAGCACGGCTCGTAACCACGTTGCGAGGCTGCTTCGCCCGTGGAAGTAGCGAAACAGTGACCGCCGCGTGTCGCGGGCGCCGCGCAAACCATAGAGATCCGCATAGAGAGAATCAGCGAGCTCGCGCGCTGCGCCTGACGCGTCGATTGCGTCGGCGGCACGATAGAGCGCGGGCCGGAACTCGAGAACGAAGTGCTCCCACGCTGCCTCATGGCCGGCGGCACAGGCA
>JBOGIV010000449.1:0-13723 GCA_050747925.1 Vicinamibacterales bacterium | reverse complement strand
GGCTCGCCTGGGGGTTCGTCACGGGATTCATCGCCGGCTGGCTGCTGGGGTTCGTCCACAACTTTACAGTGAGCCTGTGGGTCTTCACGGTCCGGATGCGCAACGATCTGAAACGCACCAAGAACTTCCTCGACCACATCTAACATGGAGCGTTTGAACGAGAAGCTCTCGCGAGAAGATCAGCAGCAAGTCCGTCGGGCCTTCGCCCGTTCGAGCGAACAAGGCTGGGGTCTCGCACTTGGATTCTTGGCGGCGCTCGGCCTTTTTCTCGCAACGGCTATTCTGCTGATCAAACCGAGTCCGTATCCACCCGGTCCTCACCTGGGATTGCTTGGTGTCTACCTGCCCGGTTACAGCGTCAGCTGGCCCGGCGCATTCATTGGCGCCGGCTACGCGTTTTTCCTCGGATACGGCGCTGGGCGCACGATTGCCACGCTGTATAACTGGGTTGCTCCTCGCAGCTGAGCGTCAGGACCCCTTCTCGACGGAACCTGGGCTCGACTCATCAACGTCAAAACCTCAATAGCTCGATGATTCGACTGCGCGGTGTCAGCAAGACTGTCCAGAGCGGCGATCGCCCGCTCACCATTCTCCATCCACTCGATTGGGACGTTCCCGCCGGCCAGTGTCTGGCGATCATCGGTCCCTCTGGTAGCGGCAAGTCCACTTTGCTTGGACTGATCGCCGGGCTCGACGCGCCCACAACGGGCGAGATTCTCATCGCCGGCACAGACATCACCCAGCTCGACGAGGACGCCCTGGCGCGCCTGCGAGGCGAGAAGATTGGCTTCGTGTTCCAGTTCTTCCACTTGGTGCCCTCACTGACGGCGCTCGAGAACATCCAGGTGCCGATGGAGATTGCGGGACGACGAGACGCGCGGCGGCGTGCTCAGGCGTTGCTCGACGAAGTCGGTCTCCACGATCGCGGGCACCACTACCCGGCGCAGTTGTCCGGCGGCGAACAACAGCGGATCGCGATAGCGCGTGCGTTGGCCAACGATCCGCCGCTGATTCTGGCCGACGAGCCCACCGGCAACCTCGACAGCTCGAACGGACGCAACATTCTCGATCTCCTGCTCCACGTCCGCCGCTCGCGTGGCGTGACGCTGGTCCTCGTGACGCACGACCCCGCCGTCGCCGTGATTGCCGACGCGCAGCTCGTCCTCAAGGACGGCCGAATCGCCCATCCCGCTCGCGTTGAGGGAGAGGTGCTGTCATGAACTTCGTCCTCTTCATGCTCGTTCGCGAGATGCGCGCGTCGTGGCGGCGACTGCTCCTGTTCTTCGTCTGCATTGCCGTCGGCGTCGGCGCGATTGTCGCCATCCGTTCGGTCATTCAGAGCGTGCGCCAGACATTCAAGGGCGAAGCCCGCTCGCTGATGAGCGCCGATGCCACGATCTTCAGCAATCAACCGCTCAAACCTGACCTCACCGAGCGCATCGCCACGCGGCTGCGAGAAGCCGGCGCCGAGAGCATGCGGTCGGTTGAGCTGGCAACGATGGCACGAGCGTCAGATCAAGCGGATGGGCGAGCACGGATGGTCGAGCTCCGGGCGGTTGAACCGGGGTTTCCGTACTACGGAACTCTCAAGCTGGCCGATGGCGTGCGTTTCGAACACAAACTGCTCGAAGGATTCGGCATCCTCGTGCGACCTGAGCTGCTGGCGCAGCTCAACCTCACGATTGGCGAGACCCTGTCGATCGGCTCGCAGCGCTTCACCATTCGGGGCGTGATCGACGGCGAGCCCGGCCGCCAGCTCGGCTCCTTCAGCATCGGACCGCGGGTCTTCGTCGATGTGGCCGACTTGCAGAAGACCGGCCTGCTGAGTTTTGGCAGCCGCGCGACCACGGTGCAGCTGCTGAAGGTACCCCCAGCCACGCTCGACCGGCTGGTTGCGAATCTGCGGGAGGACTTCAGGAACGAGTTCGCTCGTGTTCGATCCTATAAGGCCACCGAGGACAACATCGGCGAGAACTTTGCGAGGGCGGAGAACTACCTGAGTCTCGTTGGTCTGGTCATCGCCATTCTTGGCGGCATCGGCGTCTCGAGCGTGACGCGGGTGTTCGTCCAACAGAAGATGAAGAGTATCGCTGTCCTGAAATGCTCGGGCGCGACTTCGTCCCGATTACTCGCCGTCTATGTCGCGCAGGTCGTCGTACTCGGCCTTGCCGGAGCAACGCTTGGCGTTCTGATCGCCACCGCGGTGATTCGAGCCATTCCGTACTTCGTGCCGGCGGCGGCCGCGGCCGTCCAAATCGATTACGGACTTACGTTGCCGGCGGTCGCGCAAGGCGTCGGCGTCGGCTTACTGGTGTCGCTGCTGTTCTCGCTCGTGCCGCTGCTCGATGTTCGGCACGTCAAGCCGTCGCTGCTGCTTCGCGACGAGCCGCACCGGACGCGACGCGATCTGACGCAGATTCTCGTCTCGCTCGCCGTGGTCGGCGGACTGGTCGCGATGACCGTGTGGCAGGCGGGCTCGGGCCGGGTCGGCCTCGTCGTCGCCACCGGATTTGCCGCCACGGCCATCGTCCTGCACTTGGCGGGGACGGCGCTGCTTCGTGCGATCAGACCCCTCGCTCAGGCGAGATCGTTTGCGTTGCGGCATGCCGTGCTGCAGTTGGGCCGCCCGGGTAGCCAGATGCGCATCGTCCTGCTGGCGGTCGGCCTCGGCAGTTTCTTCATCATCGGTGTTCGATCCCTTCAGCAGAATCTCATCGGGGAATTTGCGCTGAATGTTTCGCCGAGCTCGCCGGATATGTTTCTGATCGACATCCAGGCCGACCAGGTGGAAGGGGTTCGCGACGTTCTCACGCGATACCAGAGTCCCGGCGTCTCTCCCGCGCGGCTGTTGCCGGTGTTGCGGGCGCGAGTGATCGGGGTCGAGGGACGTGAGCTGCACCTCGAGAATTACCAGGACGTGCGGGGGCGCGGGTCACTGGCACGTGAGTACACCATTACCTATCGAGCCGCCCTCGAAAGCAACGAGCGGATGATCGCCGGGCAGATGTGGGATGCCACTCCGTCGGCTGCGGGAGAGGTTTCGATCGAAGAAAGCTTGCAGGAGCGATTTCGCATCAACGTCGGCGACACGATGCGGTTCGATGTGCTCGGGCGAACCATCTCAGCGCGCGTGACTAGCGTCAGACACGTCGAATGGTCGGACAGCCGTGCGGGCGGATTCATGTTCGTCTTCAGACCAGGGCTGCTTGACCAAGCTCCGCATTCCTTCATCGGATTCCTCCGCGGTCCGAGCGATCTTCAGAGCCGAGGCCGGCTGCAGTCGGCGCTCGTGGCTCGAGCGCCCAACTTGTCGGTGATCGACGGCCGAGAGATGATCGCGACGATTCAGTCCGTCGTCGACAACGTGACGCTCGCCGTGAGCGTCGTCGGTACCCTGGTCATGATCTGCGGACTCCTTATCTTGATTGGTGCGGTCGCGATGACGAAGTTCCGCCGCGTTTATGAGGCCGCCATCTTCAAGACGCTGGGCGCGACGCGCCAGCTCATTGCGGCTGTCCTGCTGTTCGAGTACGGACTACTGGGTGTCCTCGCCGGCGCCATTGGGTCGAGTGGCGCGCTGGCGCTTACGTGGGGCCTTAGTCGTTTCGCCTTGGATATTCCATTTCGTCCGTTGCTGGGGCTGAGTGCCGCCGGCGTCGCCATCACGGCCGCGGTCGTGGCAACGGTCGGTGTTCTCGCTAGTTGGGAAGTTCTTCAGCGCAAGCCGCTGTCGACACTCCGCGCGGAGTAGGCGGTCAAGTCTCTAGTTACGTTCGCCCCTACGGGCAGCGAATGGCGCGCCAGAAGCGGTTCGGCGTCTACTTTATCTTCAAGAGCCTCGAACAGGGCCCGAAGTTCGGCATCCGGATGCCGAAGTACCCGACCGACGACCCCCACTACCGGATCGTGACGCGCCAGCGCTCGCGCTACACCCACTACTACTTCTACATCCGGGACGAGGTGCTCGGTCCGTTCGTGCTGTGCGTCGGATCCTTCCTCCCGTTCCAAACCACCTACTACCTCAACGGCCATCACATGATCGCCGGGGACCTGCAGCGCCGCGGCGTCCGAGTCCGGACCGACGACAATGCGTTTCTCTGGACCGCCGATGTGGACGCGCTGCAAGCCGCGGCGGATCGACTCGATCCCGCCGTGATGCAGGAGCGGCTCGACTACTGGACCCTGGTGCTCGGGCCGAAGTTCTCCACAACAGAGCGGGCGGCCATCAACCTCCGGCGCGCCTACTCGCTGAATCAAGTCGAGTACTGTCGGAATTTCATCTTCCGCCGGCATTTTCCCATTCACAAGATCTTCGAGCGCTCGTACGAGCTGGGCGTGTTCCGCTTGACCGCCGACGTCATCACCCAAATCTTCGGCGTGCGCAAACACCAGCGCCTGCGCGGCAAGCTGCACACGATGCTCGAGCAACTCGACCACGGACATCACGTGCTCCGCATCTATTGCAAGAGTCTCGTGGCGCGCATGTACGAAAAGTTCGGCACGTTCCTGCGCATCGAGGTCTGCGTCAACCGGCTCAAGGATCTCGGCCTGAACAAAGGGTTGGAGCATCTGCCCGCGCTTCGCCAGAAACTCCTGGTGGTCACGGATCGACTGGCCGGCTTCGAAGCGGAACTCCTCAACGTCCACGTGGATTTTCCCTTGTTCCAGCGCTTGGCCCTGCCGACGACCTCCGGCCGCACCCAAATCCCCGGCATCAAGATCCAGGACACGCACATGCTGCGCCTCATGGAAGTGCTGCTCCATGGCGGTCCGCAGCTCGCCGGCTGGCGGACCGCCCAGATCCACGCCGCCATTCTCCAGGCCTTCGGGCTCACGCCCACCACCTACTCCGCTATGACATGCGCAAGATGAAAGCCCATGAGCTGCTCCAGCGGGAAGGCCGAAGCTATTGCTACCGGCTCACCGAGAAAGGCGTCAAGGTCGCCGCGATGTTCGTCCTGTTCCACCAGCGCGTCTGCGGTCGGCTTGCCGCCACGCTCTTTCACCATCGGCCACCAAGACCACCAAGCTTCCCGCGAAGATCGAAGCCGCCTACCACACCGCCGATGCAGCGATTCAGACACTCGTCGATCTCCTGGCTGCATGAGAAACTCTGAGAGACAAATCCTCAGAATCCTTCGGCTAGACACTAGGCGCGCGGCCTCACGGTGCGCGAGATTCAGGTATTTCTCAAGGCGATGCATGCGGTCGATGTCTCGGCCGATCGGATAGTGCGGTGACCGATGCCGTCGTCGCGGTGTGGCAGAGCAAAATGTGAGATGCTTTTCTTGTCCTTCTCAGAACAGGGACTAACGAGGCGAGACATCGACCGTGCGAGTAACGGCGCGACAACATGTGCAGCACAGCGAACCGTCCTTACTCAAGGGCCAATTCGATCTTGCGCGCGAGGTGGTACTCTGGCCCTTCGAAGAAAATGTTCTTCGCGATCACTTTAGACGGAGGGCCACAGCGGCGGCTGGGTCGCACGTGAGTCTCGAATCAGCTTGTCCCTGCTTACGGTCCCGCGAGATTCTCTGATGGACCGTGCCGATACGACGGCCGTCCAGCTGACGCTGGCGTACGCCGCGCTTGCTACCTTGCTTTGGGGTCTCTCAGGATACCTCGATCATGATGAACATCAGTTCATGGCCAGCGCATACATGGTTGCGACCAACGGAGTCCACCCATACAAGGATTTCGCGTATTTCCATATGCCAAATCTGGCGTATCTGTACTCACTGTGTTTCCTGACGCCGTATCCATTCCCACTAGCGCGGCTATTCGTTGCGCTCTGCTCATTTGGAATCTCGCTGATTGTCCTGTTCTACGCGCGGTCGCTTCTCACACACCACAGCCGGGTGATCGGCGTGATCGCTCCGGTGTGTCTCACGCTCCTGCTCGCTCACTCTTTCCTCTTCAGGATGGCTTCGTCGCACGTATGGAACCACGCCACGCCCACTCTCTGCGCCGTTATCTCGTTCATCTTGCACCGACAGGGCCTCCTCAACGCGGAGCGAGGAGCACTCTTCTTTTGGAGCGGCGCCAGTATGGGCATGGCCGTCGGGATTCGTCTGACCTTTGTTCCGTTGATCGTTCCGTTTTTGCTGGCCATCCTGCTCTTCTCCGTCCATGCGGGGAAGGGGCTGACGGCGCTGACGTTTTTACTCGGGATCCTGGCTGCCAACCTGCCTGCGATCGTCTTTCTCGTAATCAGTCCCCAAGAGTTTTGGTTCGGGAATCTGGGATACCCGTCGCTGAACACGCTGTACCGTGGGGCGACCGGTTATTCAGATGCGATGACACTGCCGGGGAAGTTCAGATTCCTACTAACGGAGATCCTTGAACGACCAACCGAGGTCCTCATCCTGCTGGTCGCGATCTCTGGGGTGATCCTCCTGGCGCTCGAACGGATCCGACACCGCGAACGATTCCCCTTCGACGTTGTGTTCGTTCTGCTCTGTTTGCCGTTCGCGGCTGTTGGTGCCCTGGCGCCTACACCTTCGTGGGTTCAGTACTACTTTGTCATCATCCCTTTTCTAGTCTTGCTGGCGGTGCAGGCATTGTCGGCCCTTCGGACGGTCGCCTTCTCGGAAGCGCTTGTCACCGTGTTGGCAGTGGCCGCCATCATGTCATTTGTTTATGGATCACCGTTGATGCGGGGAGCCACCTTTCGAGCGCTGACGAAACCGCAGTTGCTGACTGCATTCGAGGTCCAGCGGCAGGCCCAGGAGATCCGGCGCTACATTGAATCGGCTGCACGGAACGAGGGAGAGATTCTCACGCTTTCTCCTCTCTACGCGATTCTGTCGGGGTTGCCGATTTATGAGGAATTCGTGAGCGGGCCATTCGGCTGGCGAGTGAGCCGCCTAGTCTCTGAGACCGAGGCGACAGACAGGGGCTTGCCGCCCGCGGGAATCTCGTCTTTTGTGCAGGCGAGACGTCCGCGCGCAATTCTGACCGGACAGGACGAGGTTGAGCTGGAGAAGCCGATAACAGTTTCGGCGCAGGCACTTGGCTACCAGCCGCTGACGATGCCATCAGGTGTCGTGGTGTGGCTTCGCCGTGACTAGACCAGATTCTGCACACCCGGCGTATGCGCATGCGGCTCTCATTTCGGACCGTCGACACGTATGCCGCGTTGGCGACCCTCACCGTCGTCACCGCGCTCTCGGTCGCGCGCATTGTGCCGGTTCTGAATACTCACATTTGGCTGAAGGGCAACGAGGGCTGGAACGCGTATCACTCGGTTGCCGCGATGAGTGGCGGGCTACTGTATCCAGGTCAGGACGGTCTCTTCTTCAACAACTATCCGCCGCTCTCGTACTATCTCGTGGGTCTCGCCGGCCGACTGAATGGCGACATCGTCGTCGCCGGTCGCGTGCTGTCGCTGATTGCCTTTCTCGCGGTGACTGGCCTCATCTTCGGGCTCACTCGGAGGATGGGATGCGCGAATCCGTCAGCCGCGCTGGCAGGTCTGACTTTCGCGGCACCCATGGCGATCGCGACCGGCTATGTCGGTATCAACGAGCCGCAGCTAGTGGGCCACGCGATATCCCTTGCGGCCGTCCCGATCGTGTGGCGTGAGCCACGGCGCCCCGCCGCAATTGTCGTCGCGGCTTTGCTCCTGACGCTCGGCGTGTTCGTCAAGCACAATCTCATCGTTCTTCCGCTTGCCGTACTAGTGTGGCTTTTGCTCTTCGACCGACCGGCGGCCCGCTGGCTGTTGCTCTCCGGCGCCATTCTTGGCGCTGTTGGCCTGGGGTTCTGCTTCGTCCAATATGGGGCGAATCTTGTCGACCAAATCTTGTCGCCGCGTCCGTACTCCCTTCTGCGCGCGGCGTTCATGTCCCTGGAATGGCTGAAGACTGGCTGCGTCGCCCTCGCGCTCGCGGCCATCGCGCTGGTGCTTGCTCCGCGCGATCGCCACGCGATATTCTGCGAAATCTACGCAGTCATTGCGATAATTCTGGGCGGCCTGTGGGCAGGCGGCGACGGCGTCAACGTGAACATTCTATTCGACGCCACAATCGCACTGGCGATGACGAGCGGCCTCGTGATGAAGACGTGGCCCGCTGTCCCACGGCTGCTGTATGTCGTGCCTGTTGTGGTCCAGGTTGTCGCTTTCGCGGACGCCTCATGGTTCACGCTGAATCCCTACGCGGAACGCCAGGCCGACACCGCTCGCGTCGTAGCGATCCTTCGGGAACGACCCGCGCCGGTTGTCTGTCAGTCGCTCGTCCTGTGCTTTTGGGCTGGTCAACCCGCAACAGTCGATCTCGTTGGGCTCAGGCAGCGATATCGGCTGGGCTCGCGTGATGAACAGGAGTTCATCGCCTGGCTCGATGCCCACCGCTTCACGGCGATACAGCTCTACCAACGGGATCAATGGCCGTTTTCGCCTCGAGTCCGCCAAGCCCTAGAGCAGAGCTACAGTGTCGAGCGGGAGGATTCAACGGGTGTGTTGCTCCTGCCTCGAAGCCGAGTGGCCGATCACGATGCGCCGCGATGATGGCCTCGCTGCGGGGTCGACGAAGCACACGGCTTCACAAACGAGGTGGGAGTTGATGTCCGTCGAAAGTTTCACCCGTTCCTCACTTGCCGCGCCCATACTGCTGGCTGTGCTGGGATTCGGATTCGCGATCGTGCCGCTGATCCAGGGAGAGATGTTCTTCTACTGGGATAACGCCCAGTTTCAGTACCCGATGACGATGTATCTGCACGACGCCTTGCGTGCAGGCGAGCTGCCGCAATGGTGGGCTCAGGTCGGACTGGGCACTCCGGTTGTGGCAGAAGGTGAGGCGGCGCATTACCACCCGGTACATTTGTTGTTCGTCTGGCTTTTCCCTGCACCGGTGGCCTTCATGGCCGAGATGGGCGTGTACCTGGCGGCCGCAGGCGTTTCGGCCTACTTCTTTCTTCGCGAGTTCCGATTGCGCCGCACCGCATGCATTGTCGGCGGCCTCTCCCAGATGTTTGGAAGCTATTCAATCGTCTCCATCAACAACTTCGCCTTGCATCGTTCCTTTTGGCTGTTTCCGCTGGCCATGCTCGTGGCGGAGCGCTATGTCCGGCGCCAAGATCGTCGGGGGTCGCTCCTGAGGCGTTACTTCTCGACCGTTGCGAGAGCGCTGCCGATGAGCGTCATTCTCGGGGTCCAGCTGCTCTCGGGGTATCCGGGTTTTGCCATCATCACGCTGGTGGCAACATCAACTTACATCCTGTGCCGCACGCTGCAGCGCTCTTGGAATGACCTCGAGCCCTTGCCGGTGGCGGCTCGGCGGCTGTGGGACCTCATACTGCCCTGGGGGTTGATCGCGACGCTTGGGATTGGTATCGCCGCCATCCAATTCATCCCCACGCTCCTTCATGTCGAGCATTCTGTTCGCGCTGGCGGCTTCACATTCGAGTACGCGGGTAACAGCCTGCACGCCAAGCTGAGACACCTGCCGCAATTGATTTTGCCCTACGCCTACGCGCATGGCCATTGGCCGTCATCGCCAAATCCGTGGAACTCGGCCTTCAATGAGGTGCCGTACGCCGGCATCTATCTTGGAACGCTCCCTGTCGTGTGTGCATTCCTGTTCCTGTGGTGGAGGCCGCGCCTGGTGCATCCCGGTTGGGCACTGGCGATCTGCGCCGTCATCGCGACAGCGCTAGCGTTGGGCGGCAACCGGACGCCGCTGTTTCCGGCGCTTTGGAGCCTGCCGACCATGAGCGGCTGGCGCTATCCCAGCCGCTTCTTGATGTGGACGTCGTTTTGTCTGGCGTGTCTCGGCGCCTTCGGCATCCACAGGTTGCTGGCGGTTGCGCGGCTCTCTGTTCCATTGACCGGCGTGCTCCAGCCGTTTGTCATCTTCGCCGTATCGATACTCGTGCTTGCGGTTGTCTTCTGGACCCAGCAGAACGCGCTCGCCCCGAGCGTGCACCTGTCGCCAGACCTGGCCGCCGGCCTGCTGACATCGCTCGGCCTCTGCGTCATTGCGCTCGCACTCGCTTATATCCTGACCATTTCGAGCCGCCGACTCGGACGTTTGCTAGTGATTCTCGTACCGCTGTTCGTCGGTGGTGATCTCGCTGCGTTTTGGCTGCGGTCCGGCTATGCGCTCACTGTTCCCATCGAGTTCACACGAACCCCACCCCCCGTGGCGGCATGGCTGAAGACGGATCCAGACGAGTTTCGCATCATGTCTCTTCTCTCAGTCGAGGAAGGCCGCCATCGCAACGAGGATTTGGCCGAGTTTCTCCAGTCGAACACGTCAATGACCTGGGGAATCGAGACCGCTGACTTCAGGGGGTCCCTGCTGCTCAAGCGGTACTACGCCCTTCACGAAGCGATCCTGTGGGAATTGACGCACTCACCAGACGGGGCTCGAGCCTTGGCAGGGTTTCTGGGAGCCTTGAACGTGAAGTACATCGTGGCGCCCAATTCGGTCGCCCTACACGGTTGGGAGCGCGTCTTCGAGACGCCACGCGGGACAACGTGGAAAAACCCGGCGATCCTGCCGAGAGCATTTCTCGTCGATAGGGCTGTGCCTGAGGCACTCGAGGTCCGCGATGAGTGGTTTTACAAGGCGACTTATCAACGTCTGGAGGAATACCGCCGTCGCGTCTCTCGATGGGATATCCGAGTGGAGGATTCACAGATCATCGACAATATCCTCGCTCGTCCAGTTGACTATCGGAATACGGCCGTCGTGGCTATGAATCACGTTCCCACCGATCTTCAGGTCGATGGGTCGGCAACCGTCCGTGCCCTCGCGCCGCCTCGTCAAGATCGGATGCGGTTTGAGACATCTAGCAGCGGTCCAGCACTGCTGGTGATCTCGAACAACCATTATCCCGGCTGGACCGCGACGGTGAATGGGCAGCCGTCGCCACTCTATCGCGCCAATTACGTCTCCATGGCCGTGCGGGTCCCGTCTGGCCGAAGCGAAGTCGAACTGCAATTCGTTACTCCGGGATTCAGGATAGGCGTACTGGGCACGTTGCTTTCGCTCGGGGTGGCGTTGGCGATTTGGATCGTGGCCCGCCGACAGAGACGTGTCCGATCCTGAATTGCCGGCGATGACGTTCAAAGGATCGGCCAAGCGATCATGGTACGGCTATCTCGTGGCGGCATCGCTGGTCTTTCTGGCCATTGCGCTGGTTCAAAGCAACTATCTGACCCTGCCCCCGGTCGTGTCGTTCGGCGCGTTCCTGGGCTCGGTCTCCTTGCTCTTTGCCGCCTTCATGGCGAGCGTTGCCGCCTGGCAGCGTGTGCTGAGGACGGCCGGTTGCGTCGTGGACTTCACGACGTGTCTTGCGAGCGTCGGGCTGTCGACGTTTGGTAAATACATCCCCGGCAAGATCTGGGCAGTTGTCGGGAAGGCCGTCTATGTCGAGAATCGAACGCGTCATCCACTGAGCCAGTTGGCCGTCACGTCGCTCAACGAGCAATTCATCTCTGTCTGGGTGGCACTGAGCTGCGGAGCCGTCGGTCTCTTCCTCCTGGACGGCGGGTACCTTTGGGGATGGTTGATCCTCGCTCTCTGGGTGGGGCTCACCGCTGCCATCTTCAGTCAGCCGGCCCACCTGATTGCGGAGCGCCTTATCCGATCGGTCTTTCGCAAGGACATCAAGATCTCAAGCCTGACCATTGGATCCACCTTGCGCGTGATTCCCTTTTTCTTGTTGGCATGGCTGCTTTGGGCAGGCGGGTTCTACCTGCTGGTGGCGAGTCTGACCCACAGGACGATGCCTTGGAGCGTCGGGTTGGGATTTCCTTTAGTCACGGCATTGGGCGTGATGGCGTTTATTGCCCCTGGCGGTGTCGGTGTGCGCGAAGGTGCCATCGTGGGTTATTTGAGCCTCGTGAATGTCCCAGTTGGGGAGGCTACGACCATTGCATTGGCATCTCGACTGTGGTTCCTGATTGGCGAGTGGTTCATCTTCGTCACGGGATGGATCGCCGATCGAAGCGTGGCCCGGGGCAAGAGACCGACGCGAGCAGTGGGGTCCTTGGGCTGATGATGGCCCTCGGGGCCCCGCGGCGCCGACCAGAGGCCGCGTTGCCTGACCGGATTTCTTGGAGCACGTTGATGCCCGCCTACAACGAGGAGCAAGAGATCCTGGCCGCTGTCGGCGAGGTGCAGCGCGGAGTGCTCGATCGTGGCGCTGGAGCGAGCTTGTCGTCGTCAACGACGGTTCACGCGATCGGATTGGCGTCGTGCTCGACCAGATCGCGGCCAAAGACTGGTGAATTCGATCCTCCATCAAGGGAACCGTGGCCATGGCGGCGCACTGCTCACCGCGCGGGAGGCGGCACTCGGCGATCACCTCTTTCTGATCGACAGCGACTGCCAGATCCTGCTCGCGGATTTCTCAGCCGCTTGGTCTCAAATCACACCAGGTCGAGACGCAGTGTTCGGCGTTCGACGTCGCCGACAGGATCCGGCACTCGCCTCTACCTTTCGAGCGTGATTGCCATGAGCATCAGCGCGCTTCTTGAGTGCGTCTCAAGGACGCCAACGTTTCCAGACAAGCTGCTAAGACGTGCCTCTTGGCAGGAAGCTCGCGCCCATATTCCATCGGGGACGCTCGCGGCTTCGTTGTTCCAGATGCCGCACGCATCCTCGATGACGTCATCAACGGGTCGTCACCTGCGGCTTCCTTGAGAGGAACGCGGTGATCAGCCAATGGCACCGGCGCATCGAACATGGGTATCCGACACCGTTCTTGGGCCGCGGCCTGCTGCTAGACCGAGTGGATGAGGAACTTCGAGCCTTCGGCGTCCTCATTCGCGGTCGCTTTGGCGCGTGGAAGTACGAGGCGTCGAATCAGGATCATCCACTGATGCAAGGCGTCGCAGCCGTCGATCATCTCCTCCATGGAGCGAGAGAGCGCACTTATTATTGCCACACATTCGTAATTGCCACATGGGGAGTTGAGACCTGGCGCGGTCATGTTTTGGCCCAGAGTCCAGAGCCTGTCGTCACCGTGGTATTATCGAGCGTTGCTGCCACCCCTGGCGGCGGCAATGGGAGTAGGAAGGCGATGGACGTCTCGGCCTATAAGGACGCTCTGCTAAAGAAGCGCGCAGAGCTGGTTGCGGTGATCGGCCTCAAGCCCATCCAGAATTCGATGGAGCACAACAACGGCCGCCAGGGCGACATGGCCGACCAGGCGACCGGGAACAACGAAGTCCACATTCAGCTGAAGCTGAAACAGACCGACGCGAAGATTCTCCAGGCCATCGACGAAGCGCTGTTGCGGATCGACAGGGGCGCCTTCGGGCTGTGCCGCGACTGTGGCGAGCCGATCGCAGAAGCGCGTCTGAACGCGATTCCGTGGACGCGCGTTTGCATCACCTGCAAAGAGAAACAGAAGTCGTGACCACCGCCGAGCATGCAGATCTGATTAGATCCTGTCTTCTCGAGCGGACGGCGTTGCTGCAGCGGCACGAAGAGGTCGCCAAGCAGGTGACTGATTACGACGCCAACAACACCTATCAGTACATCGTCAATCGCGAGGAAACGCACGTGTCGTGGCTCCAGCACGCCTTGCTCGACCTTGGCGCGCAGATTCCGGCCGAGCCCTCTCGCCCCAGCCTCCCGTCATCGAAGGGGGCAGATCGCTGGAAGGCGCTCGCGGCGGAGGATTCGCGCGCGAATCAGGACTTCGTGAGCCGTTGGCGCCCGAAGATCGAACCGATAACAAACGCCCGGCACAAGGGAATGCTCGACGT
>JBOGIV010000448.1:0-4052 GCA_050747925.1 Vicinamibacterales bacterium | reverse complement strand
CTACAAAGCGCAGACCGCCGATACCGAAGAAGAAGGCTGGCGCTACACGCAGGGCGACAAGGCCGCGCGCCGGCCCCCCGAGCTGCTCACGCGCGACCACGTCGCGCGCTGCATCAATCGCGAAGTGAAGCTGGGCCGCGGGTCGCCCCACGGGGGCGTGTTTCTCGACATCGCGTGGATCAAGGAAAAGTTGTCCAACTCCGAGGAGCACATCACGCGCAAGCTCCCGAGCATGTATCACCAGTTCAAGGAGCTCGCCGATCTCGACATTACGAAGGAGCCGATGGAAGTTGGCCCGACGATGCACTACATCATGGGCGGCGTCAGAGTGGACTCGGACTCACAGGAATCCACTATCCCGGGACTCTTCGCCGCCGGTGAGTGCGCGGCCGGCATCAACGGCGCGAATCGCCTGGGCGGCAATTCGCTGTCGGATCTGATCGTCTTCGGCAAGCGGGCTGGCGAGTACGCGGCCGCGAGCGCCCGCAAGGCGAGCGCGACTCGTGTCGACGACGGGGCGGTTGAGAGGGCGATCGAGTGCGCGCTCGAGCCGTTCGCGCGAGGTGCCGCGGCCGAGAACCCGTACAAGATTCAGCACGATCTCCAAAACACGATGCAGGACCTTGTCGGCATCGTGCGCACCGAGAGCGAGATGCAGGAGGCGCTGACGCGACTGCGTGCACTGAACGAGCGCGCAGCGAGAGCCGGCGTCGATGGCCACCGCGAATACAACAACGGCTGGCACACCTGCCTGGATCTTCGAAACCTCCTGGACGCGTCAGAAGCGATCACGCGCTCGGCGCTCGAGCGGAAGGAAAGTCGAGGCGGACACTTCCGCGAGGATTATCCGGACAAGAAGTCCGAGTTTGGCACGTTCAACATCTCGACCAGGCGCATGCCCGACGGCACGATGAAGGTCACACGCGTTCCGCTCGCGGAAATGCCGGCTGAGTTGAAGCAGGTCGTGGAAGAGCAGAAGCAGTGACGGCACGTCGAAGAACGAAGAACGAAGAAAGAAGAACGAAAGCGAATGGCGAATGGCGATGAGCGAAGCAACATTTCGAATCTGGCGAAGCGAGCCCGGCGGGACCGCGGGCGGGTTCAAGGATTACCGCACGCAGATTGACGTGGGAATGGTCGTTCTCGACGCGGTGCACAAGATCCAGGCGGAGCAGGCGCCCGATCTCGCGTGCCGATGGAACTGCAAGGCCGGCAGGTGCGGATCCTGCTCGGCGGAAATCAACGGGCGGCCGCGGCTGATGTGCATGAGCCGGTTGAATTCACTGGACCTCAACCAGCCGGTGACCGTCGAGCCGATGCGGGCCTTTCCGCTCATCAAGGATCTCGTGACCGACGTCTCCTGGAATTTCCGAGTCAAGACGGGGCTGCGCAAGTTCCGGCCGCGGCCGGCCGATGCCGCCGACGGCACGTGGCGCATGGCGCAGCGCGACATCGATCGCGTGCAGGAATTCCGCAAGTGCATCGAGTGTTTCCTCTGTCAGGACGTCTGTCACGTCCTCAGAGATCACGCCAAGCACGACGAGTTCATCGGGCCGCGCTACTTCGTGTACGCCGCCGCGCTCGAGATGCATCCGCTCGATACCGACGATCGCGTGTCAGACCTTCACGACGCCAACGGCATCGGCTACTGCAACATCACGAAATGCTGCACGAACGTGTGTCCGGAGCACATTCACATCACCGACAACGCGATCATCCCGCTCAAGGAGCGCGTGGTGGACCGCTTCTACGACCCGGTCACGCGCCTGTTGCGGATGTTCCGATAGAACTAAAGTGCCAAGAGTGCCAGAGGTGCCAAGGTGCCAAGGTGCCAAAGGTGCCAGGGTGCCAGGGTGCTGGGGCGCCAGGTGCCAAGGTGCTTGGAAATACAAAGAGTGACAAAACTGCGAGCAGACGTGTCGTATCCTGCAGAAACAACGACAGAGGGAAGCAACCGGGTGGGGCGTTCTCGAAAGCCGCAACGTCCCCCCGGTTTTTTTCTCCACGGTATAATTTCGGGCGCTGAAGGAGACCGCACGCAGATGACAGAGATACCCCTGCCGGGAACGAGCCTCGATCGACGAGGTTTCCTCCGCGGATCCGCCATCTTCGCCGCCACTCTCGGTCTGGCCGTTGTCCCGGCTCTGGCGCGGCAGCAACCCCAGCAGCCGCCGCAGGAACCCAGGAAGGAAAAGGAAGAGCCCAAACGCCCGTCCGATCCGTTTGCCGAGGGAGAGAAAAAGGACGAGGAGAAGAAGCTCATCGACCAGGACGGCCGCGAATACCGCATCTGCCCGCAATGCGCCTACAACATGTACAAGCAGGGCCGCATGTGGGTGTGTGAGAACTGCGGTTACAGCTACGTCGAGTAGCGATCCACCGATTCAGGCCGGAGATTGACGACGCCCGATCCCTTCTGGGGTCGGGCGTTTGTCGTTGAGGACAACACCTACTCCCACAGCTCCTCAAGATCCTACACATCTGCGATCGCTTTTGAGGGGCGTTTGTGATCTCATGCGTCATGCCCGAGTCCACGCGTGATGTGAGCGAAATGATCGCCGAGTTCGACGGCGCCTCGTTGGGAGATGCGCGGCTCGACGAGCGGCTTCGACGGATCGTGGCATTGGCAGTCGTGGATCCGACAGAAAGTTTTCCCGACCAGATGGCCACGGTCGCGGATCGCGAAGCCCTGTATCGGTTTCTCGCCAATCCGAAAGTCACGATGGCGGCGGTGCTCAGCGGCCACGTCCAGCAGACCCACGAGCGACTGCGCAAGTATGCAGCCGTGCGGATCGTGCATGACACGACGACCTTTCGGTTTCTCGGCGACCGGCAGGGCCTCGGCATGACGCGCGGGGGGGGCGAAGGGGTTTCTTACGCATGTGGCGTTGGCGGTGGCGGCCGACGAGACCCGAGAGCCCTTGGGCGTGCTGGCGGTGCAGCCGTACATCCATGAAGACGCCGTGGCGCATCGTGGGATGACACCGAGTGGACGGGTAGAGGCCACGCGCGCGAAACCACGTGCGGCCAAAGAGTCCGCCCGCTGGGAGCGACAGGCGCTGCACGTCTCGGCGGACCTGCCTGCCGGCGTGCAGGCGCTGCATGTCATGGATCAGGAAGCGGACGATTACGATGTCCTCGCTGCCTTGCACGAGGCGCAACTGCGCTACGTGATTCGCGCCGATCCGCAACGCCAGACCACTGACGCGAAGCGATCGGTAAGTGAGGTGTTGGCTCGCCAGCACCCGACCATCGTGTTTCGACAGGTGCGGCTGACACCACGCAGCGAGCGGAAAGCCGAGCGCACACGGGGCCGCCATCCCGCGCGGGACGAACGCGATGCAGCGCTGTGCATTCGTTGGGGCCCGATCACGATAGGTCGTCGCCAGTACAGCGACTCGCGAACCCCCACCCTCTCGCTCTGGGCAGTCCACGTCTTCGAACCGAAACCACCGTGCGGCGACGTGCCGATCGAATGGATGCTCTTCACCTCTGACGCGGTCGAGACGATCGACGAGGCCACCGCCGTCGTGGACCACTATCGTGCTCGGTGGCTCGTTGAGGATTATTTCAAGGCGCTCAAAACTGGCTGCGCCTTCGAGAAGCGTCAACTCACCACGTTTGACGGTCTGGTCCGCGCGCTCGCCATTTTCATCCCATTGGCGTGGCGCTTGCTCGCGCTCCGCTATCTTGGCCGCACTGACTCGCCGCTGCCCGTCGCCCGCTATTTGGACGTCGAGCAGCTGCAGCTCTTGCGACAGCTCTTGACGCGACGCCGCTACGAACTCCCGGCGGTTGCCACCATGCGCGACGTCATGTTGGGCATCGCCGCTCTGGGCGGCCATATCCTGAACAATGGTCCTCCTGGATGGCAGGTCCTTGGCCGCGGTTTCACGCGGCTGCTCGATGCTGAAGTCGGTTGGCGCCTTGCGAGATGTGATCAATCTTGAGGAGCTGCGGGATTAGAATCAACCGCTGAGTGGCGATTGGTCCGGGCACACGCGTCGGTCCCTACGAAG
The DNA here is from genome assembly GCA_050747925.1 of Vicinamibacterales bacterium. GTDB lineage: Bacteria > Acidobacteriota > Vicinamibacteria > Vicinamibacterales > UBA2999 > 12-FULL-67-14b. The sequence continues at coordinate 33 of JBOGIV010000448.1, read as the reverse complement.
TCACCGCACTGATCGGCGAGGGCGGTATGGGCT
>JBOGIV010000447.1:0-4700 GCA_050747925.1 Vicinamibacterales bacterium | reverse complement strand
GGCATCTGCGAGAAGCCGCGCATCAAATGTGCCGAATGCCCCCATCGTCGATTCCTCCCGGTGACAGACGACGTCATCCGCTGGCACCTGTCCGGCTGCGACAGTACTGGGCAACCCTTCGTCGCGGGCGTCTATCCACTGCTCCTGGATGAGACGTGCTTCTTCCTGGCCGTCGACTTCGACAAGAGCGGTTGGCTGCAGGACTCGACCGCATTCATGGAGACGGGCCACCGAATGGGTCTGTCGGCCGCGCTGGAGCGATCCCGTTCTGGCCGCGGCGGGCATGTCTGGCTGTTCTTCGAAGAGGCGGTACCTGCCGCGCTTGCCCGGAAACTCGGCTCGCACATCCTGACGGAGACGATGGAGAGCCGGCCGGATATCGGGCTCGACTCGGTCTCATGGCGTGGGACGATTGCGCAGTACGTCGGCAGGTTGCATCGCCTCTACGACGGCAAGCGCGAAGTGCGCGTCTACGACTACGCCGACCTGAACGTGCCGATGCTGGCGCGAATGTTTGACCGACGTTGTCAAGGCTACGAGGCCATCGGCTACACCATTGTCGTGCCTGCGAGCGCCATACCGGGTTGGCCCGCCGATGTCGTGTTGCCGGCCGATCCGATATGGAAGCGAGACTATGCCGCCAGTGTCCGGCGACTCGTGCGCGACGGAGTTGACGCGCCACTGGCGAACTTGTTCGTGACCGCCGCTCGTCCCGACTCCTCCCGAAGTCGACGGCGCCAATCGCGCGCGGAGCGCAAGCGAAGCGTTCCTCTATCGGCGGCTCGAAACCTTGCCAGAGACTCGTCGACGATTCGAGATGAACGCCGATCTGCCAATCGCGTTCGACGGCTGGGGCCGGATGGAAGTCGACCTGCTGTGCACCGATTCACGAGTCGTCGTTGAGATTGACGGCGCCCAGCATCTCGCCGACCCGGTCGCGTACCGGCGCGATCGACGCAAGGACCAGTTGTTACAGGAAAGCGGCTATCTGGTCTTGTGCTATCTCGCCGAGGACTTGGCCAAGGAACTGGACGCGGTGCTCGATGGGATTCTGCGGTCGTTGAGCTCGCGGCGGACGTCGACTGTGACAACCGATGTACTGACGCTCGTGCGAGGGAGCCGTGCGTGAACCGCGTCCGACCGGTACCTGCCGATTGTCAGACAATGAATCACGATCTCGTGCGTGCGATTGCTGACAAGCGGCTGATCGAATTCGTCTACCGAATCGGAGAATTCCGGATCGTCGAGCCCCACGACTACGGCATCCGTCGGGGCGTCGAGTGTCTGCTCGGCTTCCAGATCAGTGGCGAGAGTCGCAGTGGTGCGCCGCATGGATGGAAAGAGTTCGACGTCGAGGAGATTCACGAGTTGGGCGCGCTGGAACGTCGGTTCGCCGGAACAAGGGCCGACAGTGCGCAGCACCATCGAACATGGGACACGCTCTTCGCCCGCGTCACCTGATCGCCTAGAACTGAGGGCCGCGCTCGCGACGTGCTCCCCAAAGGGCGCGGACGATGACCTCGCTGTCATCGAATGTGTAGTAGAGGTGGAGGGCGACTCGTCGCAGATAAACGCGGCGCACGCCAGGGACCGGTGATCTCACATACACCGTACCGGCGCCCGGAAGTATGGCCACGATCTTGAGAGCCTGCTCGAGTTCTTCAGCGAACACCTCGGTGTGTTCGCGGTTCTCGAACCACCAGGCCTTCTCTCGCGCGACGTGCTGCTGGGCAGTGAAGGTGAAACTGACGCGGCGGTTTTTCAACGCGACCGGAGCTCGCGAAGAATAACGGCCGCGTCCACGAGTCGACCCGCCTTCACGTCTTCGTCGGAATCTCGCAAGGCCTGATGCAGCGCGGCGCGATCGTCCTCTTCGAGCCAGTCGCCAGGATCAAGAGCAAGAAGCTCAACCTCGGTGCCTTCGGGGAGGTCTGTTGGCTCGTCCACGACAAGCCGACCGGCTTTCACGCGGGCCCTCAATGTCATCAGGTCACAGTAGCATCGGAAAGGCTGCTCAACAAGACGCCTCCCGCGAGCGCTCGAAAATCGCTACCCGGACGCTACCCGGCGCGAGAAACCTCGAAAATCCTTCATAGAAGACGATCGGGTAATTCGGTTCGGGACCGAGGGGTCGGTGGTTCAAATCCTCTCGCCCCGACCAATCACATCCGCAGGAAGGCCCAAGAAACCGGGCCTTTTTGCTGTACGGATGGTTTGGTTAAGTCTGGATGAGCACTCGGTTCCACCCGAGAGGCACTTTGCTTCAATCGTTTCACCAAGCAGATTGTCGTGGAAATGTTCTCACGCGATCATGCCACGCGCTGCAAGGAGCCGAGCGCCACCAGGGTGTCGAGAAAGTCGCGCGCCGAACGGGGATGGAGACCAAGCCGCCCGCTGACCGCATCGAAATGCAAAGGGCCGTGCGAAAGCTCGGTGAAGGCGCCCATTTCGATGGCGCTCAAAAGCGCTTTCGAGGGTCCATGCCCGCTCACATCGGCAAGCGCGATACGAGAGACGATGCAACTGGGGCAGACTGACACGTAGTGGACATCGCCGCCAGCCTCACCCGGCCCGGCCGGTACGGAATGCACCCATGCTACCAAACCGGGCAGCTCGACCAGACTCGCGGTTCTCTCGTTGCCGGCCCATGTTTCCGCACACTCAAGGCGCCTCGGCATCGACGGCATGGGATTCACGCTACGCCGCCCAGTAGTATACGGTGACGGCCAAGCCGACCATGCCATCGGAAGCGCCCAGCGTGTCGCCAATCCCGCTCAGCAAGCCAACGGCCTCCTATTGGAAACTGCGTCTCACGAGACAGGACGTGCGTGTACACTTCGCACCCCAAGCAGGTCGGTCTTGACGACGTTGCCGAAGCCCATGGTCCACACTCCTGCTGCAGCGAACGGAACAGGCGCGCGTAGCCCGCGCGCACGTGTGCCTTCGTCGCGGAACCTCCTGTGGGTCGTCGTGTGGGTTGGACTGGGGCTCACCCTGGGGCTATGGGTGGCGGCTGTCCAGGGCAGCGCCGCCGCGGCGGAATACTACGCGGCGTACCTGCTCGAGAAGTCGCTGTCGGTCGACAACATCTTCGTCTTCGTCATCATCTTTTCCGAGCTTCGCATCCCAGCAGAGTATCAGCGTCGTGTGCTGCTGTTTGGCGTGGCTGGCGCCCTCGTGTTCAGGGCGCTGATGATCGGTGCTGGCATCGCGCTCGTCGAACGCTTTCAGTGGATCATCTACCCGTTCGCGGCTCTCATCCTGTTCGCGGCGTGGCGCCTAGTGTTCGGTGAGGAACGCGGCAATACGCATCGAAAACACCATGGCGGGAGGGACCTCGACGAGCGGGCTGAACAGATTTGTGCTTGCCGGCTCGGACTTTCAGGATGACGAGCACGTCCGATCTGATCAGGATTGGAGTTAGACTTGAGTCGCTCAGCACTTGTTCGAGAGGGTCTAATACAGCACCCTCTGGGTAAACTGTGCGGAGGGTGATGGCGGAGAGCCGCATCGCGTCTGTCCTCGTACTGATCGGCCTCCTGTCCGGGCTGGCTGCCGGCCAGGACCCGCCGGCTCCGTGGAGGAATGATCCGGTCTTTCAGCGTCTCGCCGCTGTGCTCGACCCAGTTCTTGCTATCGACACCCACACACACCTGCTGCGTCCAGGGGAATTCGACCCGGTGCTGGCGACAAAGATGCCGCTGCTGCTTCGGAGCACGCATCCGTGGTTCCCTTCTCTTCTCAAGGCGCGGTTCGGCATCACCGTACAGCCCGCCGACTCGGCGTCCAGTCTTGGAGCGATCGCGACCGCACGGGCGGCGATGGTCAAGCGGCTCGGCGAGCACGGGTACTGGATGGATCACCTTGACTACATCCACACGGAAATCGCACTCGTCAACGCGAACAGCCGGCAGCTGATCGATGACAAGCGCTTGCGCTGGGTGCCCCACGCCAGCACTCTGTTGTATCCATTGCCCGCCGATCATCTGATGGCGCGGAGTCCGTCACACAAGGCGGACATCACCGGCGCACAAAAGGACCTCCAAGGATTTCTGAGGGACGCCCGTCTCACGGCGGCCCCGCCGGACCTGGCCGCGTACGTCCGCTTCATCGATGACACGCTGCGGCGCTGGCAGAAGCAAGGTGCCGTCGCCGTGAAGTTTTATGACGCGTATCTTCGCACCTTGAGGATCGCCGACGTGCCCGAGACGCAGGCGGCGGACCTCTACGCGAAGGGGAGAACGACACCGCTCGCGCGCGATGAGTATCTGGCCCTGCAGGACTTCCTTTGGCGACACATCCTCCTCGAGGCCGGCAAGATTACGCTTCCGGTCCACATCCATTCGTCTCTCGGCGTCCCGCCGTTCCTGCGGTCGCTCGAGTCGGACGTCCGCAATCTGGAGGATGTGCTCGCCGACCCGAAGTTCTTTGGGACGCCGATCGTGCTCATACACGGTGGTGGACCCTGGCATGAGATCGCCATCTATCTGGCGCTCAAGCCCAACGTGTGGGTGGACATTTCGTCGATGGGGTTCCTCTATCCCGTGCCTGATTTTGCCGATGTGCTGCGCAAGTACCTCCTGTTCGCGCCAGAGAAGGTGCTTTATGGCACCGATGCCAGCAGCTATCCGAGCGTGCCCGGAGGCGCCGACGTGCAACACTTGATGCTGTCGCGCGCCACACGTGACGCGCTGTACCTC
>JBOGIV010000446.1:0-30583 GCA_050747925.1 Vicinamibacterales bacterium | reverse complement strand
GCCGAGCAGCGCGGCCCTCGTGGCGGTGGTGATCGCGGCGCCCGCGGTGGCGGCGAAGCCCGCGCCGGCGGCGGCGAACGCCGACCGGTCGATCGAGGCGCCAATCGGGGCGGCGGCGATCGCGGGGATCGTGGCGGGCCAACCATCGTGACCCGACGCGGGGATGACGGACGCGGGCGTTCGAACAGCCGAATCGTCGTCGTTCCTCGCCGTTCGCCATCGGTCATCGTGAACTACTCGCCCTATCGACGCGGCTACCTCTACCCGGCGTATACATACGACCCATGGATTCGCCGCTACTATGGCTGGAGTCCGATTCGCTACGCGCCGTGGGGGTGGATCTACGGCACGTCCGGCTTTGCCAGCTTCGGGTTTGGCTCTAGCGGATACTCGCCTTATGACTACGACCCGTACTACGGGTACGGATCGTCACCCTATTACGGCGGGTATTACGGTGGTGGGTACTACAACAATCGGCCTTCGACGTTTGACACGGGCGGCGTTCGCCTGAAGGTGCGACCGCGCGACGCGCTCGTGTTCGTCGATGGCGCCTACGCCGGGCTCGTGGACCACTTCGACGGCGTGTTTCAAGAACTGCGGCTCTCGCCAGGCGCACACAAGATCGAAGTGCGAATGCCAGGATTCGAGACGGCGTACTTCGACGTCTACGTGCAGCCGGGACGCACGATCGACCTTCGCGAAGATCTCAGACCGCAACCCTAACCTAGCGAGGTTCGCCTCAGACCGCCCAGAAGAACGCTGCAGGCTACGCCTCGCTAGGGGCAGTATCGCTTTGCCCCGCTCCGCGGGGCGAGAAAACTTGACCCAATTGGTTGGAATCCTCAGGGTCAAGTTTTCTAGGGAGTGCTAGAGTCGTCGAGCGCATGTCCGCTCAAGGCGCTAGCACTCTCAGGACTCTTTCCCTCATTTCCTTTTTTTACGACGTCTCGGTCGGCATCGCGATGTCGGGCGGGCGCGGACTGCTCATCGACTGGTTTGGCGTCGCCGCCCCGCAGCCGCCGATTCACGCGGACCTCAACGCCGTCTTCGTGACGACGGTTGGCATCGGCTACCTGCTGCCCTACCGAGATCCGGCGCGCTACCGCGCGTACTTGTGGCTGATGGGACCGCTGCTCAAAGGCGTCGGCGCGCTCGTGTTCGTCCTGGACTATCTCCTGCGCGGCTCGCCGCGATCGTTCCTGCTCTTCGCGGCGAGCGACGGAGCGCTCGCGCTGGTCACCCTCGTCGCGCTCGTGCGAACCACCAATAGATCGGCAGGCCGAGCGCGATGATCAACAGGCCGGCCGCTGACGGCCCCAGGTCCGTGCCGGAGATCATCGGTTTCACGAGATCGGTATAGAGCGCGTTACCCAGGATGATCAGGCAAGCCGCAGTGAACACCGCGGGCGCCAACGGATAGCCCAACGCCTTGAACGGTCGCTCCGCATTCGGCTCGCGCCGCCGCAGGACGAACACCGCGAACACCGCGATGCCGAGGAACAACGTAATCGAGAACCCTGTGTAGGTGATGAGCGCATTACCGCTGCCGGTGAGGATCAGCAACGAGGTCCAAACGGATTGCGCGACGATCGCCGTGGCTGGTGTCCGGTAGCTACGGTGCACTTTTGCGGCGGCGCCAAAGAACACGTTGTCGCGGGCCATCGCGAAATACACGCGTGGTCCCGCCAGGGTCATCGCGCTATTGCTGGCCAGCAAACTCACAATCGAGACGATGCCCATGACATGACCGGCGCCCGACCCGAGCAGCCGCTCGGCCACCACATCCAACACGCTCCCCTTGAGCGCGGCCAGCTCGCCGACGGAAAAGACGTAGAGATACAGCAGGTTCACGCCTAGATACACCGCAATCACCGCCAGCGTGCCAATGGCCAGCGACCGCGGCAGATTCCGTCCCGGGTCGCGAATTTCCTCGGCGACGTAGGCAGAAGCGTTCCAGCCAGAGTAGGCGAGCATGACGGGAATGAAGGCGAACAGCCAGTTGCCGAGCGAGACCGAACCGCCCGAGGTCGAGACATTCGCGAAGGATCCCGAGCCCACCGCCAACCCAGCGGCGATGAAAAGTAGGAAGGCCGAAACCTTCAGCGCCGCCAGCACGTTACCAACGACTCGCCCGGGACCAACCCCTCGAATGTGAATCAACGCGAGCAGCCAGACTGACGTCACGGCGACGAGGGTGTGAGTGGACAGCGTCAGCGGCACATACGGCAAGGGAATCACGAGCCACGGCGTCGCATCGTCAACGCCGGGCACGAACCGGGCAAGATAGATCGGAATGAAAAACGCATTGGCGGCGATCGCTCCGGAGAAGCCGGCGACGAAGGACGTCCAGCCAGTGAGAAATGCCGCGACGCGCCCATACGCGGCGTCCAGATACACATACTCGCCGCCGGCCTTGGGACGTAGCGCGGAAAGTTCGGCATAGGCCATCGCCCCAGCGAACGCCAACGCGCCTCCAGCCACCCATAGGCCGAGATAGAGCAATGGACTCGGCACGAGGCCAGCCATGAATGGCGGAGCAAACAGAATCGTGCCGCCGATGACGTTGGAAACGATGATGGCCGCTGCATCGAGCGGCCCTAACCGGCGCTCGAGCGTGTGCTGCTGCTGAGGAAGTGCCATGGGCCGGGATTATATGCGGCAGCTGGCGTTTGGCTGTTCGCTATTGGCTAATTCGCGAAAGCAAATCGCGAACGGCGAATCGCGATCTAATGCGTGAGCAGTTGCCGCTGAATCGGATATTCGCCGAGTTTGGACCAGGCGCGCGACCCGGTCCTGAGGAAAATGTCGACCTTAGCGTCGATGAACTCGCGGTTTTGCAGCATCTGCATGCGAGGCTGTTCACCCGTGTAGCCCAACGCCGAGCGCATGACGAGCACCTTCGTCTCGGAGCCAGGCGCCAGCGGCTCTCGCGCCACCGCCCACCCAAAGTGCTCGCCCCACATCTCTTGCTCGCCAACTCGACGAAAGATAGCGTTCACCTGGATCGAGGAGACCGGGGTTTGGCTCTTGTTGCGAAACTTGAGGGTGACGCTCGGGACCAGCTTGTTCTTGCCGTCCACGATGCCTTCGTCGTACCAGCCGGTGACGACGTCCACAGGCTCGACCACGGTGATGGGATCGATCGACGGCCCGCACCCAGCCAGGAAGAGGACGGGAGCCAGGGATAAGACCCGGACCAGCCGGCCGAACAACCTGGGGCGAGGGGCCATCATCATCAAGCTCGCCAGAGTATGACACCAGCGCCCGCGAGAAGTTCCTGAGGCCTGGGAGCGCGTCGGTAATCTGCGGCGGCGGCCTAGAACTCGCCGATCTTCACTCGACGTTTCGCCTCTTCTTTGTCGATCTTCCCGGACCGGAAGGCCTGCAGGTCGTTGCCTTTGATCTTCAGCAGAACCGTGACCACCTCTTCGAACGGATCTTGCGGGGCCAAGGTATCGCGACGCTCGTTGTCTCGAGCGGCGACCGTAAGCCACTGATCCGCCTGAACCGCCATCACTGGACCGAAGTCGAGCATGGCGTCGATCAGGGCTCGCTGCACCGACTCGGTGTAAGCGCGATTGGGATCCTGGGCCCACGTCTTCTCCACCGCGACGGGCCCCGAGTTCGCCGCCACATTGCTCCCCTGTACGCCCCCTTGCGCGGAGACCTGCACATCCGCGCCTCGCGCGGCGATCCGTGGCTGGATCAGGCCGGCCGGCGTCGCCTGCACCTCGAGGCGTTTGAGCGCGCTTTCGAGCGACGCCCGGGTCGCCGGATTCGTGATCCCTTTCAGGTAGTTGCGCAAATCGGTAATCGCGGCCTGCGTCGCCTGATCGTCCTGGTCCATCATGGTCCGCAGGCTCCACATCATGCTCTGGCGAAGCATGGGCACCTCGACGTCGAAGAACACGCCGTACCCCTCGAGGTAGACGCCGCGTGCCTGCGCCTCTCCGGCGAGCACATAGACGTCAGGAATCACCATGCGCACCTCACGTGTCAGCCGGCTGGCGCCGAAGTTCACCGCGCGCGCCAGCGCGCCTTCCATCACATAGATGTGATGGCGCAGTTCGCTGAGGTCAACGGGCTTGGCCGGGTCCTGCGCCGCGAAGGGCGCCGCCGGGGCCAAAGCCAGGGTTAGCACGACTGCCGCGTTGATGTGCTTCTTCATACGCTTTTCATCGCTCCAACTGTCCCGCCTTCGCTCGTGCTCGTGACCACGAGCGAGGCAGGCGCTCAAAATCTACTGCTGAGGTTGTCCTGATACTCGCGTGATGTAGTTCATCATTTGACGCTGCCGCGCTATCATTTCGCCGGTGCGACCTTCGAATTGCCCAAAGCCCTGTGAGATGCGAACGAGATCCGCGCGCCGCTGGATATCGAGATCACGCGTCAACTGCGTGAGCCTCAGCGCGAGCTCCTGGCGCTGACGCTGTTCGCTGGCAGCGAGCAACGTTTGCATTTGCTTGAGCGCCGCGTCGCTTTCCGGCGCGCGGGCGGCCACCACGGCCGGCACTGAGTCCCGCGAACGGCTCGCGCGGATCTCGCCACGAAGCTGTGACTCCAGGGCGGCGAAAGCTGGCTTCCAGCTCTCGTCCTCGACGGGGCCCGACACCGAGGTCGACCCAGCCGGCGTCATCCATCCCGTGGAGACGACGACACCGTCGGGGCCTGATCGCACTTGAATATTCGCAACGCTGACGCCGACGGCGACGACCAATGCCGCGGCAGCCACTTGTGCCCACACCGGCACCTCAGACCACCAACGGGTCGGGCGCGCAGCCTGACCGTTTCGCGATGGTGAGGCCCAATTCCGTCTCAGGTGGCGTCCACGCTGAGAGCTCGGCGCGAACCGCCGTCAGCGATTCGACTTCGTCGCTGCACGCGCGGCACGATCGCCGGTGCTCCTCGATCTGCCTTCGAAGCGGTGCATCGACCTCGTCGTACAGATACGCGATCAGCGAATCCTTGTCGTGACACGAAAACATGTCGCTCATGATGCCTTTCCCGTCGACGTCACAGTCATCCCCTGGCGTTCGAGGTGGCGGCGCAGCACGCTCAGCCCCTGATACAAACGCGTCTTCACTGTACTCAGCGGGCACCCCTGCAGATCGGCGATCTCCTGAAACGTCAACCCGTGATACTCCTTCAAGACGATCGCCGTCCGCTGCTCCTCCGGCAGCCGCTGCATTCCTTCCGCGACCACGCGGCTCATTTCACGTCGCGCCACCAAATCTTCGATGGATTCGGCCGGTCCCCGCTCGGCGGCCAGCTCGATGATATCGACGCCCTCAGGCGCCTCGACCACCGGCGTCCGCCTCCGGCGCCGAATCCAATCGCGACAGAGATTTAGCGCGATCCGATACAGCCACGATGAGAACTTCGCCTGTCCTTTGAATCCTGGAAGCGCCCGGAACGCACGGAGAAAGGTCTCCTGAACGACGTCTCGTGCATCCTCGTCCCGCCCGATGACTCGAAACGCCAGGGCATAGATCGGCCGTTCCCAGCGCAGAACGAGCTGGTTGAAGCTCTCTACGTCGCCGGACATTGACTTGGCGACGAGTTCTTCGTCGGTCGCGACCATGCGGGGGCTGTCGAAGTTCTCTAGTCATTGTGTAAGACGGCGGCCCTCGACTGAAAGTCGGAGAAAGGGGGGTACAATACGCGGTTTAGAGACGCGCCGTGGGGACCAACTTTCCAACCGATGAGATCTTTCTAACGACCGAAGAGATTTTGGAATACCTCCAGGTTAACCTCCGGACGGTCTATCGACTTATCAAAGCGGGCAAAATCCCGGCTGTCAGGGTCGGACGGCAATGGCGCTTCCGGAAGCGCGACATCGACGCCTGGCTGGACACCCAACGCCCTCATGGGGAGCTGACGGCGGCCTCGCAGGAGAAGTCGCTGGCCTCCCGAGACGGCCGGCCGCGGGTCCTCGTGGCCGATGACGAATCGAGCATTCGTGAGGTGCTCTCCAAAACCCTGGCACTTGCGGAGTACGATGTGGAGACCGCCCCGGATGGGCGTGCCGCACTGGATCGACTCCGCCTGGGGCGCTACGACCTGCTGATCGCCGACTTGAAGATGCCTGGCCTCGATGGGTTGACGCTGATTCGGGAGGCACGCCGCTTCAAGGCCGACCTGCCCATCATCATCATCACGGGCTTCCCGACCGAGTCGAGCGCGATTGAAGCGGTGAACCTGGGCGTTTCGGGTTATCTGACCAAGCCGTTCCGCGTGGCGCAAGTGCTGGCCGCGGCCGCCCGCGCGCTCGGAGAGTGATCCAACTTCAGAACCTCACCAAGGCGTTCGGCGAGAAAGTCCTGTTCGATCACGTCAACTGGCGTGTCGGCGACCGCGATCGCGTCGGGCTCTGCGGACCAAACGGCGCCGGCAAGACGACCCTCCTCCGCATGCTCGCCGGACTTGACGAGTCCGACAGCGGTGAAATTCAGAAGCCGAATGCGCTCACCTTCGGCTACCTCCCCCAAGATGGTCTGACCCACCACGGCCGCGTGGTCGTCGATGAAGCCAGCCTGGCGCTCAAGCCGCTTCTCGACCTCAAAGACGAGATGCATCGACTCGAGGAACGGCTCGGCGATGTCAAGTTGACGCCGGACGAGCACGACGCCGTTTTGCATCGCTACAGCGAAGTCCAGGATCGCTTTCGCTTGTCCGACGGGTATCAGATCGAGCTCAAGGTGGCGACGGTTCTCAGAGGTCTTGGGTTCGAGCCCGAGATGGATCAGCAGTCGACCGATCATCTGTCGGGCGGGTGGCAAATGCGGTTGGCGCTCGCCAAACTGCTCTTGAGCCAGCCGGACCTGCTTCTCCTCGACGAGCCCACCAATCACCTTGACCTCGACGCTCGCAACTGGCTCGAAGAGTACCTGCTCGGCTACCCGCACGCCGTCATCGTGGTCTCGCACGATCGCTATTTCCTCGATGCGGTCGTCACACACATCGCGGATTTGTCGCTGCGCACGATTACCAACTACCACTCCAACTACTCCAAGTATCTCGTGGAGCGCGACGCACGGCTGGCGCGGTTGCGAGAGGCAAAGAGGCGGCAGGACGAGGAAGTGCAGCGGGTCGAGGAGTTCATCAATCGCTTTCGCTATCAAGCGACCAAAGCCGCGCAGGTTCAGAGTCGTATCAAGATGCTGGCGAAGGTCGAGCGCATCGAGGTCCCGCCCGAGCGGCCACGCATTCACTTTCAATTCCCGGCGTCCGCCAGAAGCGGTCGCATGGTGCTCGACTTGAAGGACGCCAGGAAGGCATACGGCGTGAAGGTCGTCCTCGAGAACGTCAACCTTCACATCGAGCGCGGCGATCGCATCGCGCTGGTCGGGCACAACGGAGCGGGCAAGTCGACGCTCATGCGCATGCTGTCGGGAGAGGAGTTGCCCGATACGGGCGCGCGTGCCGAAGGCCATCAAGTCGTCGCGCAGTACTTCGCCCAAGACGAGGCGACCCGGCTCGATCCGACGCTCACCGTATACGAGACGCTGTCATCGGGATCGCCAGACACGATGATTCCGGCGATCAGGAGTATCCTCGGCGGCTTTTTGTTCTCGGGTGACGACATCTACAAGAAAGCGGGCGTGTTATCTGGCGGCGAGCGGACGCGACTGGCGGTCGCCCGCATGCTGCTCCGGCCGTCGAACACGTTGCTGCTGGACGAGCCGACCAATCACCTCGACATCGATTCCAAGGAAGTGCTCCTCAACGCGTTGGAAGACTACGGCGGCACGCTCATCTTCGTCTCGCACGATCGTTACTTCGTCGAGCGACTGGCGACGAAGATCGTCGAGGTCGGCGGCGGTCGAGCCGTGCTCTATCCCGGGAAATACGAGGAGTATCTCTGGAGCAAGAACCAGACGGGTTCAACGGTTCAAGGGTTTCCGCCTGCGCGGCCGAAGGCCACTCCGGCGGACCGCGCCGGAGCTCGCCAGGAACCTCAACGAGCGAAGGCGGGCAAGGGTTCGCAGGTCCAAGGGAAACCGACACGCCGCAACATTCCTCCGTCAAAGATCGAACCGGCTCGGGATGAGAAGAAACAGGCAAACATCGAACGACGGAGGCGGGAGCGGGCCTATCTGGCCTTGACCAAGCGGGTCGTCGAGCTCGAGGCGCGAATCGCTGAGGCGGAACAGACGATCAAAGACGTCGAGCGACAACTGGCGGCGCCGGAGTTTTACGCCGACCACCAAGCCGCCAGGTCTGCGCTGGCCCGGCATCAGGAGCTCATGTGGCAGGTCGGCGAGCTGCTTGGACAATGGGAAATGCTTCAGAATGAGGCGGCGCTGTACGCGGATGTTCGAAATTAGTAATCGCCTTACGGATTCGTAATCGCTCCCAGGTCATGAGCGATAATCCAAATTCTGTAATCGCAACACCTTAGAGCGTCGTTCGGCCCGTTTCGAACGGGGCATGGCCTTTGCTCCTTCGCGTCGGGGACACTTTGTCTGCACCCACGCAAGCGGCCCAGGCCGCGCTGAACACCGACGTGTTCTTCCGACACATGGTCGGCAACATGCGCAACGGCGTGCTCGCAATTGCACGCGATGGCAGCGTTGTTCTAGTGAACAGCGAAGCGTGCCGGTTGTTCGGCCTTCCCAACGACGGTTCGATTACCGGTCAACCGTTCCGCGTGGTTTTGCACCAGCACCCGGACATGGTTCGCGTGCTCGGCGGCGCGTTCGAGATGGCCACCCTGCCCAATCGCGCAGAGTTGCGGCTCAAATCGACCAATACCGCCATCGGCTACACGCTCTCGCTCGTCCGCAATGACGAGGGTCAGGCTGTCGGAGCGGCGTTGCACTTCAAGGACCTCACTGAAGTCGAGGAGATGGAAGAGCGCGAGCGACTCCGGGATCGGCTGGCTGCGATTGGAGAGATGGCCGCCGTCGTCGCCCACGAGATCAAGAACCCCCTGGCCGGCATCCAGGTGCTGGCCGGGCTGCTCAAGCGCAAAGCGCCGCAGAATGCCGAAATGCAAAGCCTGGTCAGCGACATCTTGAGCGAGGCCAAGATGGCCAACGCGATCGTGCAGGAGGTGCTGGCCTTCGTGCGCCCGGTGCGACTGCAGGTGGGTCGGACGTCCCTCTCCGACGCGGTGTCCAACGCCGTCGCTCTTGCCAACAACGAAACGCCGCGCGGCGCGATTCAGGTCAAGGTGGACATTCCCGCGGACCTGCCGCTGATCGGTTCCGATCACCATCAGCTCACGCAGGTCTTCACCAATCTTCTCATCAACGCGTACCACGCGCTCGGCGGGGGCGGCCACGTCGACATCGCCGCTCGGCTGGCGCGCTCGGTCGAAGAGGGCGCGTTACTGCCGGACGGTCAGCAGCCCGCGCCCACGGTGATCGTCGATGTGGTCGACGACGGGCCTGGGATGCGCGCCGAAGTGGCCGAAAAGATCTTTAATCCGTTCTTCACAACGAAGCAGCAAGGCTCGGGGCTCGGGCTCGCGATCGTTCGGAAGATCGTCGACGCTCACGAGGGGCGCATCGACGTCACGACAGCCGAGGGACGCGGGACACGGTTCCATGTCTCGCTCCCTGTGGATCCGCCGCGACACCCCGATTCATCCGGCGCGAAAGACTGACTGTTTCGAGGGAGTTTGCACGACATGGCTCGCATTCTGGTTGCCGAAGATCACGACGCGTTGAGACGGGGGCTGGCCCTCGCGCTCACCACGGCCGGGCACGAGGTCGAAGAGGCCGCCAATGGCAATGCCGCCATTGAAAAGCTTCACGAAGGCTACTTCGATGTCGTCGTCAGCGACCTGAAGATGAGCGGCTCGGATGGCATCGTCGTGCTCCGGACGGCGAAGACGCTTCACCCAACCACGTCGGTGATTCTGATGACCGCGTTCGGACTGGTCACGACCGCGGTCGAGGCCATGAAGTACGGTGCGTTCGACTACGTTCAGAAGCCATTCGAAATCGAAGAGATGGAGGTCAAGGTCGAAAAGGCGCTCGAGCTCAAGCGCCTGCGCAACGAGCTCGACTACCTCCGGCACGAGAGCCAGGAGAACTACGACTTCGAGCGGATCGTGGGCAACAGCGATGCGCTCAAGCGCGTCCTCGACGTCGTGCGCAAGGTGGCGAAGAGCAACTCAACGGTGCTCGTCCGCGGCGAGACGGGAACCGGCAAGGAACTGATTGCCGGAGCTATCCACCACAACTCGCTGCGTGCCTCGCGCAACTTCGTGAAAGTGAACTGCGCCGCTCTTCAGGAGAACCTGCTCGAGTCGGAACTCTTCGGTCACGAAAAAGGCGCATTTACCGGCGCCGATCGCCAACGCGTGGGCCGCTTCGAGCAGGCCGACGGCGGCACGCTCTTCCTCGACGAAATCGGCGACATGAGCCAGAGTACCCAAGCCAAGATTCTGCGGGTGCTGCAGGAGCACGAGTTCGAGCGGCTCGGGGGAACGCGGACGCTTCGGGTGGATGTGCGACTCATCGCGGCGACGAATCGTGATCTAGGCGGGATGGTGGCGTCGGGCCAGTTCCGCGAGGACCTTTATTACCGTCTCAACGTGGTGTCGGTCGAGACGCCGCCGCTACGGGAGCGCAAAGACGACATTCTTCCGCTCGCCCTTCACTTCATCCGGCGGTTTGCGGGCGAGCTGAAGAAGCGCCTCGACGGGATCGACCACGAAGCGCAGAAGCTCCTGGTGCGATACAACTGGCCCGGCAATATTCGCGAGCTGGAGAACACGATCGAGCGTGCGGCGCTGTTGAGCGAGGGCTCGATGATCGTCGCCGTTGATTTGCGCCTCGGGGACTTCTCACCCGGCCAACCGGTCTCGAAAGAAGCACAGACCGTCGTGAAGTTGCCGCCCAACGGAATCGCGCTCGAGGACATCGAGCGCCAGGCGATCACCGAGGCGCTGAAAATGGCGAACTGGGTTCAGAAGGACGCGGCGGAGCTGCTGCAGATCAGCCCCCGGGTGATGAACTACAAGATCAAGGTGCTGCAGATCGCCATGCCGCGCCGGCGCGTGCTTGCCTCGGTTTGATCAAGGTTTCAGGGTTCCAGGGTTCCAAAGGTCCAAGGTTCCAGGGTTCCAGGGTTCCAAGGCTCCAGCGCTAGTTCGACGCCGGAGGGCGCGTCGTTTGGTAGACCGACGCGTCAGAGAGATTCACTGGCCGAATCGCACCGGAACTTCCCAGCGCCAGCCGCATGCGATCGTCGATGATGTCGTAGACGCCGAGCCGCGTCCCGGCCGGCGAGATCAAATCCATCGAAGTAAACGGCCGGGTAAACGAGAGCACGACTCGACCGGTCTCGATCACCGTCCCGGACTCCGCCAGAATCTCGTATTCGTAGTCGGTGTTCCTGATGCTGCGTCTGGTGAAGACGATCCCCATCGGTCCAAGTCCGCTTTCGCGGCGCCACGTGCGGACGAGCGGAAACCTGGTGGATCGAGGGTTCGTCGCGAACGGCTCGGTTAGTTCGTGGGGATACCACGCGCCCGACCACAAGCGATCGAAGACCTGTCTGCCATCCGCGGTCAGGAATATCTCGAGCCCAACCGCATTCGGCTCGGGAATCTCCCGGTAGTACTCGAAATCATCGACCTGAAAATGCACCATTGAATACGCGATCGTCGTCCCGCCGACGTTCGCGGTGATGACAGCGGCCACTCCCAGGGGCCGACCGCGCTTCACCAATGCTCCTTCGACCAGGTCGTCGCTCACCGAGGCCAGATTGCTGTAGATCAGCGAGTAGAAGTGATTGTTGAGGATGGTTTCGATCTTCACCGTCATTCGGCCGGGCGCGTTCGCGTCGGGACCAATACTCTGGACCTGGCCATCCGCCGCAGCGCGAACGGCGCTGCCAAAGCGGAGCTCGATGTCCCAACCGGAGTGACCGTCCACCGCGTGATCCATGCCATGGTATCCGTACGGGACCAGACCAAACGCGGTGTTCGAGATGTCGATGAGATCCGCTGGCATCGACATCTGCAGCATTCCAGGTACCGGTGGCGCGGCCGGGTTTGGGGCTGTCGGGGTCGGTGGCGTTGCAGTGGTTGAAGGCGCGGTGGGCGCCGTCGACTCCTGACTGCAGGCTGGAGCGAAACAGACGGCAAAGACCAGCGCCCACGCTGGGCGAATCACGCGAGAGAGCACGCCGCCAACATGGTAGCACTGGCCCGGCTGCTCGTATTGGTGACGAACCACCGGCTCTGCTCTAAGGGCGAACGTGCGCGAACAACGATCGGTAGGCCTCCGGCACCGCAGCCAGTCGCTCCGGCGAGATGCTGACTTTGGCTTGACGCGTGTAGTTCTCGGCGTCGGTGAACCACGGCCGCGAGTAGATGACGTACAGGATCGGGCGCGTGGTGTCGCTCCGGTTGCCCATTCCGGCGTGCACCAGCCGGTAGTCCATCATGTAAACGGAGCCGAGACGCGCTCTCGGCAAGACAGCGCTGTCGAACGACTCCAAGGCCGGCTGTGCTTCGCGATGCGAGCCCGGCCAGAGCGCCGTGGTCCCAACGGTCGCGGGATCGAGATCGACGAGCGGAACGACCACCGTTGCGGCGTAACACGGCAGCAGCCCTCCCAACGGTACCTCTGGAAAGAGCGGAGAATGATCGCGGTGCACTTGTTGGTCGCGTGATCCCGCCAGCGCCATCACCATGCCAAAGCTGAGGAGTGCCACACTCGATCCCAGGGCCGAAGTCAGCAGCGGAAAGATGAACGGGTTGGCGTAGAGCTCCGGCGAGTCGAAGGGGGGCTCGATGGCGACGGTGACCATGTAGCGGCGGTCGCCGACTCGGGAACACGACGCCGCCAACTCCTGTTCCGTTCGATCGCGGTAACGCTGGTCATATGCTTGCGTCAGCGCATGGGCCACGTCGAGTGGGATCACGTTGTCAATCTGGAGAAATCCGAGTCGCGAGAAGGTCTCGAGCGCGCGTGCTTGTTGTGCGTCCGACCACCGTCCCTCGGCTCGCTCCGTGGCCGATGGCTCGAGTATCGAGTCCCAGCCAGGGCCACTACGTTCTCTTGGGCTTGCGTGGTCCATCGCTCGTCACGCTACACGGATCGCTCGAGGTGCGGCCGGACGCGCTCGGCGACTCAGGGCGTTCTCACCGAGACCAGGATGCCGAATCGGTCCTGCTCTCGACCCGTGAACGCAACCGGACCCGAGATGGGCCAGGCCGCGCTGACCCATGGAAAAGGATTCGAGACGTCCATCCAGAAGAAGCCGAAGTTGATCGCCCGCGCGACGTCGATGAATCCGCGAACGACAAGTGCGCGATCCTTTTTCCCCATCGAGACACCGTACAGCTTGTTCAGCGTCAGATACTGAATCAGGCTGTCGTCGCGCGTCACCTCCTCGCGAATCACGCTCCCACCAATGCGAACCCGGCTCGTGATCGGCACTTCGAGCAGCGCTCCCATGTAGTAGCCGGGCTTCTCGATGGGATCGAGGGAGGGGATGCCGACCAGCTCTCCCGATGTCAGCGTCGGACCCCACTTGTATTTTGCGTACTCCGCAAACGCGGACGCCCACGACGTCGGCGACACCTTGAAGCTGACGACCAGCGCTTGGTCATTCCGTTTCGAAGCCCAGTAGCTCGGCAGGCGCTCGACTTTCGATCCCGTGAAGCCTTTTTTGTAGGCGACGCGGGCGTCGATCGCGCGCACTGGCTGGAGCATCGCGGAGCCGACCACCGTCAGGGCACTATTGCTGTCGAGCGAGGTGTTGACGAAATAGAACCAGTCGTAGTCCTTTTCGCGATTGCCCTCGCCGAGGACGGCCATGATGCCGGCATCGAAGACTGGACGATCCGATCGATTGCGGCCGGAAAACGCGAACATCGCGCCGAAGTTGGCCTCGGAATTCAGCCGCTGAATGCGCGGCATGTCCTTGGCCGTCGTCGTGCCGATATCACGCGGTGCAAACCCGATCGGCAAGATGAATCGGCCGCCTCGGAGGGAAAACGATCGGCTGATGCTCCAATCAAGGTACCCCTCTCGCAGGATGCCCTGCTGGACGATGTAGTCGAGCGCGAAGGTGTTGTAGGTGTCCACGCGCTTCAAGCCGTCTTCGACGTCGCACTTCACAATCGGGCCGGCCGCCGCATAGAGCGCTGGATCGTTTGGAAAAAAGAAGTCCCGTTCGCCGCAGGCTGGTCGAGCCGACGTCTCGGTGACGGGGTTGGCCGAGACGAAGTAGCGAGTGCGATTGGTGAGCTTTCCCGAGACGTTGAGGATGGCCATCCCTACTCGGCCCTGCTTCTCGAACCCAAGCGCCGCCTGCGCGCCATCGTGCGTCCACGCGGCGACGAGCTCGCCGCCGAACTTGAATCGTTCGTTCTGCGTGACTTTCAGACCGAAGAGATCGATCGTCTCATCGGGAGGTGCAGGAGGCGACGAGTCTTGAGCCGCCGCCGGGGTTGAACAGTGAAGGAAGAAAACCAGACCGGCCCAACCGAGCCGGGTTCGGACGAATCGACCCAGAATCACGTGCTTGGGATTCTACCCTACTCGCTCTTGACGGCACGCGGTGTCATTTGCAATCCACTTCGACGATCCTGCCTCGCGGCTCAATCGGTCGATCGATCCTTTGACGAAGCGCGCGGGTGTGATTTGCGATACACGTCGATGAGCTGAGCCGCGTTGACGTGTGTGTAGCGCTGGGTCGTGCTCAAGCGCGCGTGGCCCAACAGCTCCTGGATCGCGCGGAGATCGGCGCCCCGCTGCAGCAAGTGCGTCGCAAACGAGTGACGAAGAGCATGCGGACTAATCCCCATGCGCGTGCTACAGAGCGCCATGTACCGGCGCAGCAGGCGATGGACGCTCCGTCCGGTGAGCCTCGTGCCGCGGTAGTTGATGAACAACGGGTCGCCATTCGCTGTTCGCCGTTCGCTATTCGTTTTCTTGCTTCTGGCCTCTGGCTTCTGGCTTCGGCTGTCAACGATGCGGGCTCGGTCCGGCATCCACGTGCGAATGGCCGACGCTGCGCTCTGACCAAACGGCAGGAGCCGCTCCTTCCCGCCTTTTCCCATCACGCGCAGCATCCGACTCGTGAGACTCAGGTCCTCGAGATCGATCCCGACCAGCTCGCTCAGGCGCAGTCCAGAGGCATAGAACAGCTCGAGGATGGCGCGATCGCGGCGTCCAAGCGGATCGGCCGTGTTGGGCGTCTCGATGAGACGCGTGATCTCTGCCTCCGACAAGTGTGTCGGAATCGTCTGATCGCGTTTCGGCGCCCTGACCATGGCGGCCGGGTCGTGGGTCATCAGCTCTTCGCGCCGTAGATACTTCGTGAACGTCCGAAGAGCGGACAGCCTTCGCGCCACCGACGATCGGGCACGGCCCGCGCGATTGAGGTCGGCCAGATACGCGCGGACCGAATGCAGATCGAGATCGTTTGTCGAGAGCTCAGAGATCTTGCGTGCTTTCTCGGTCGCCACCCAGGCCAGGTAATGGGAGATGTCCGTGTCGTAGGCCCGCACGGTGTGGGCCGACACATGACGGTTGAGGCGCAGGTAGGTGATGAACGACTCGAGGTGATCGCGCAAGGCGTCAACACATCACACGGCGGACAGACGGCAAACGGCAGATCGAGACGTCACGATCTCGCCGCCTGGTAGATCGCGTTGGAAGTGCTGAGCCACGCATCGAGGTCAGCGAGGGCGCGCTCCGCGATCAGCATCTTCTTCTTCATCTTGTCTCGAGGAGGATCCGGAAGCGGCGGCATGATGCCGTGCGTGATGTTCGTCGGCTGATAGTGAGCCGGATCGGCGTGAGACACGTAATGGGCGAGCGCGCCGACCGCGGTCGTTCGCGGCGGCACAAGCGGCGCCTCGCCCTGGACCAGTCTCGCGGCATTCCGGCCGGCTATCAGTCCCGACGCGGCGGATTCGACATACCCCTCGACGCCCGACACTTGCCCGGCGAAAAACAGATCCGCGCGGGCACGGGTCTGCCACGTCGAGAGCAGCACCTTGGGGCCGCAAATGTAGGTGTTGCGGTGGACCATGCCAAAGCGGACGAACTCCGCTTGCTCGAGTCCGGGGATCATCCGCAAGACGCGGGCTTGATCGCCCCATTTGATCTGGGTCTGGAATCCCACGAGGCTGAAGTGATCGCCGGCGAGCGTGTCCTGCCGGAGTTGAACCACCGCATAAGGCACGCGCCCCGTTCGAGGATCGACCAGCCCCACCGGCCTCATTGGCCCGAAGCGCAAGGTCTCGGGTCCGCGATGCGCCATGACTTCGATCGGCAAACAGCCCTCGAAGAACGTCGCCTTGTCGAAGTCGTGCACGGTCGCCGACTCGGCGGATGTCAGAGCCTTGTAGAACGCGTCGTACTCCTCCTTCGTCATCGGGCAGTTGAGGTAATCGCCTTCTGGGTCGGGTGAGCCTGGTAGGCCGGGTGGGCCGAGTGGGCCGGGTAGGCCGGGTAGGCTTGGTGGGAAAGCGTTTTGCTCACTTGGCCTACCCGGCTCACCTGGCCTACCCGGCTCACCCGGCTTACCCGCCCAAACATTCCTCCCCCACCGTGAGGCCCGGTACACCTTCCCCATGTCGATCGAATCCGCGAGCACGATCGGGCTGATGGCGTCGTAGAACGAAAGGTGCTCCTCACCGACCATCGCGCGAATGTCGGCGGAGAGCGCGTCGGAAGTGAGGGGACCGGTCGCGATGATCACCGGCGACCAGCCAGATGCCGGCGCCGGCACCGCGGGCACTTCTTCGCGGACCACCGCGATTCGCGGATGTCCCTGCACGGCCTCGGTCACGGCCCGGGAAAACACATGACGGTCCACGGCCAGCGCCGCACCGGCGGGAACGCGCGCGGCATCGGCCGCTGTCATGATGAGCGACCCCAGTCGCCGCATCTCTTCTTTCAGCAGACCGACCGCGTTATCAAGCTTGTCCCCTCGCATGGAGTTGCTGCAGACCAGCTCCGCAAGACCGTCGGTCTTGTGCACGGCGGTCGGCCGTACGGGTCGCATCTCGTGGATCGCGACATCCGAGCCAAGCTCAGCCGCTTGCCACGCAGCCTCGCAGCCGGCGAGCCCGCCGCCGATGATGTGGATCACCCCCGTATTCTAGAACCCTGGCCCGCCTCCGCTTGGTGACATTCAGCCAAGCTACGGCGAGGTCCGCCGTAGCGACCTTCGGTCGGGTAGGCGGAAACCTAGGAACCCTTCTTCCTACGCGCTGGCGACCGCGGTCTTCTTGCTCTTCGTTGCCCGCTTCGACGATGGGTTCTGCCGAGTGCCCTTCGGCTTCTGCCTTCGAGGACTCTCCGCCATCCCGGCTCGTGCAGCGAGCAGCCCCAATGCGGAGGCGAGCGTGACCGATTCAACGATCGTGCCCTTCGGCACCGACGCGTTGGTCGTGCCGTCGGTGACGTAAGGCCCATAGCGGCCGTCGAGTATTCGCACGGCCTCGCCGCTGTCTGGATGTTTGCCGAGCGCTTTCAGCTCCCTGGGCGCGGCGCGCGGACGTCGCATCGATTTCTTCGGCTGGGCGAGCAACGCCTTCGCGCGTTCGAGGGAGATCGTGTAGACATCGTCGCCCTCTTCGAGCGAGCGGAACTCGTTGCCATGCTTCACGTATGGACCGAACCGGCCGACGTTGGCGACAATCGTCTCGCCGTCGCCGGCGATGCCCAGCTCGCGTGGCAACGAGAGCAGACGCAGCGCGACGTCGAGCGTAATCGTGTCCTCGGTGTCGTCGCGGCCCAACGACGCGCGTCGCGGTTTCTCCTTCGACCCGCGCTCTGGCGTCTCGCCAAGCTGCACGTACGCACCAAAGCGTCCGTGCATCACGTACACCGGCAGGCCCGACTTTGGATCCGACCCGAGCGACTTGGGGCCTTGGGCTTTGGCTTTGAGCAACGCGACGGCGCGATCGATTGTGAGATCCGCAGGCGCAAGATCCTCCGGCAACGACGCACGGGGGCCTTCATCGGCCGACGAACCCATCTGCAGGAACGGACCGTACCGCCCGATGCGCACTCGAATCGGCAAGCCGCTCTCCGAATCGGTCCCCACCTCGATGACTGGGTACTCGATGGCCTGACCTTTATCCTCGACGAGATGCTCGAGCCCGCCGTGCCTGCCGTCGCCGCGATAAAACTCGGTGACGAAGTCCAGCCAGTCTTTCTCGCCGTTCGAAATCTTGTCGAGAATCTCTTCCATCTCGGCGGTGAAGCCGATGTCGACGTAGTCGCCGAAGTGATCGCGCAGCAGCCGTGTCACGGCGAACGCGGTAAAGCTCGGCACCAGCGCTTTGCCCTGCCGAGAGATGTACCCGCGGCGTTGGATGGTCGCCACGGTCGGCGCGTAGGTCGAGGGGCGGCCGATGCCTTCGTCTTCGAGCCGTTTCACGAGCGAGGCTTCGGTGTAGCGAGCCGACGGCGAGGTCTGATGACTCTTCGCGTCGAGCGCGAGCAAGATCAATTCTTCGTCCAGCTTGTCCGGCGCCCAGACGCGATCGCCGACCGCCAGCTTGGGAAGGATGGATTCCTGCTCGCCAAGCTCAGCCGTCGGATCGTCCGACCCCTCGACATAGGCGCGCAAAAAACCGGCGAACTCAATCGCCTTGCCGCTCGCGTTGAAGACGCACGGAGTGCCATCGGCCGCTTGTCCGGTGATCTCGACCGTCGTCCGCAACAACCGCGCGTCGGTCATCTGTGACGCGACGGCGCGCTTCCAAATCAACTCGTAAATCCTGAGCTCGTCGCTCTCGAGGACTCGTTCGAGCGAGGCGGGCGTACGACGAAATTCCGTCGGCCGAATCGCTTCATGTGCTTCCTGTGCGTTGCGGACTTTGGTCTGGTACTGGCGAGGACCTTTGTGGAAGTCGTCGCCGTACATCTCGCGAACGACCCGCGCCGCTTCGCCGAGTGCCTTCTCGCTGAGCGTGGTGGAATCGGTTCGGTGATACGAGATCAGACCTTCGAGCTCGCCGTCGCCAAGGTCCACACCCTGAAACAGTCGTTGAGCCACTTGCATCGTCCGCTCAGACGAAAAGCCGAGCTTGCGATTGGCTTCCTGCTGCAAGGTCGACGTCGTGAACGGAGGCGACGGACGCTGCGAGTACGGCTTCTCTTCGACGCTCGTGACCGACCACGGCAACCGTCGCATCAACCCTTCGCGGAGCCCATGCGCGTCGGTGTCGTCGACGAGACGTACGCCGTTCGATTCCAGACGTCCGATGCTGTCGAAATCCTTGCCGGTTGCAACCCGCTGGCCGCCGATCTTCGCCAGCGTCGCCATGAACTCTGTTGAGCCGGCGCGAATCTTGGCTTCGAGATCCCAATACATGGCGGCGCGGAACGCGAGCCGCTCTTCCTCGCGCTCGACGATCAGCCGCACCGCGACGCTCTGCACGCGCCCCGCGCTGAGGCCGGTTTGCACCTTCTTCCAGAGCACCGGCGACAAGGTGTATCCGTAGAGTCGATCGAGAATGCGCCGGCTCTCTTGCGCCCGCACGAGGTTCTCGTCCACGTCGTGCGCTTCGCGGAGCGCATCCTTGATGGCCTCTTCGGTGATCTCGTGAAAGACGATGCGGCGGACTTTCACCTTGGGCTTGAGCAGCTCCTTGAGGTGCCAGCTGATCGACTCGCCTTCGCGATCCGGGTCGGTCGCGAGGATCACTTCGGACGCATCCTTCACCGCCGCCTTGAGCGCTTGCGCGTACTTCCGCTTGTCCGTTGGCACCACGTAGTACGGCGTGAAGTCGCCGTCGGTATCCACACCCAACCTGCCCCAGGGCTTGTCTTTGATCTGCGCCGGCACTTCTGACGCCGACTCAGGCAGGTCGCGAATGTGGCCGTAGCTGGCCTCAACCCTGTACTTCTTTCCCAAAAACCGGGAGAGCGTTCGGGCCTTGGCCGGCGATTCAACGATGACGAGCGGTTTCGGCATTTCGATCTCTGAGCGCCTTGGTGAGCCTGATCGAGCGCAGCTGAGCAGATTACGTTAGCACGCGGTCCTTGGTTCGAACGAAGCGGCCCGATCCAATTCGACGGATTTCACCGGTTAGCTCCCATTCGAGCAGCCGCGCCAGCGCCTCACCCGGCGCCAACTTCATCTCCCGTGCCACGTCATCTACCGAGAACTCAAGGTGTTGCGGGAGAGGTGCCGGGCGGCGGAGGACCGCCATGCCAAGCTCCTGCAGAATATCGACCGCAGCTTCGACAAGCTTTGCACCATCTTTCAGCAGCGCGTGACCTCCGCGGTTGCGCCCGCCGACCACTCGCCCGGGAACAACCATCACTTCCCGCCCTTGATCCAACGCCTCGCGCGCGGTGATCAGTGCTCCGCTGGCCTCGGGCGCTTCGATCACAACGACGGCTCGCGACAAACCGCTGATGATGCGGTTTCGAAGTGGAAAGTGAAACGCTCTCGGCGGCGTGCCGGGCGGCAATTCACTGATCAGCGCGCCGCACGTCGCAATGCGTGACGCGAGGTCCCTATGCTCTGGCGGATACACGCGATCGACGCCCGTGCCCATGACCGCGACCGTGACGCCGTTGGCGTCCAGCGCGCCCGCATGCGCCGCCGAATCGATTCCCCGGGCCATCCCGCTCACCACGACTATGCCGGCTCGTGCGAGATCGGCGGCGATGTCGCCGGCAATCGCGAGTCCGTCGGACGACGCCGCGCGCGATCCCACAATGGCCACCGCGGGCCGGTCGAGCACGGCGCTGTCTCCACGGACCCACAAGGTGTGGGGCGGGTTGTGAATTTGTGAGAGAAGCGAGGGGAATCCGGGCGATCCGAGACTGAGATTTTGCATTTCGCATGCCTCAGCCGGCGACCCTTGACCTGTCATTGACTATAGAGTCCAGCCGCCCGCCCTTCAAGCGATTCTCATTGCCCCTCTGAGGAGCGAGACGCTATATAGTGAGCTTCAGAACCATGTCCGCGCGGCCATTGGCCTTCGCTCTCCTGTTCGGCCTGCTGGCGGCCTCTCCTGCCTGGGCCGACCAGCGCAGCGACGCGAAACAGCAAGTGGAATTCGGCATCGAAGTCGCGCAGCGCGGACTGTGGAAAGAGGCGATCTATCGCTGGGAACGCGCCACTCAGCTGGATCCGACCTACGTTGCGGCGTTCAACAATCTCGCCGTGGCGTACGAGCGAGAAGGACAGTTGGAGAAAGCCAGAGCCGCCTACGAGAAGGCGCTGGCCCTTCAGCCCAACAACGCGCTCATCAGGCAGAACTACGACTTGTTCAAGGAAATCAATGACCGTGTCGCTCAAAAAGACGGTCGTCAGCTATAGCGTCGCGTGCTTCGGCGCGCTCGCGGCGTGCACCAGCTACACCGAAGTTCCGATTGAAACGCCGATCCAGCCCAAGCTGGACGTCTCAGCGTTTCAGCGGATCTTCATCGCCGGTTTCATCGCCGGCGAGAGCGATGACGTTGACGCCAACATGGAAACGGTGCGTCTGCTGAGGAGCCAGCTGCGGACCAAAGGCATCATGCGCGTGATCGACGCCGACACGCTCCCGCTCATCGATGTCGCTCGCCAGAGTGGCGACGGCTCGAACGAACCGCCCGCCCCCGACAACCAGGCGACCAACGGTACTCAGGAGCAGCCCACCAAGCCGCCCGACATCAAGGACGAGAAGGATCTCGAGCCGTATCAGCGGGTGTTTGCGAACGTCGCGTACTGGAAACGCATCGGCGAGGAATTCCAGCAGCCGCTCATCGTGACCGGCTCGGTGCTGTTTGCGCCGCAAGCGCGATCGGGATTCGTGCAGCGCGAGCAAGAAGTCTACGACTCGTTCGGCCGGCGGCAAGTAGTGCCGGTCCGCACCTACATGGAGCGGAAGGGCTTCGTGCTGCGTCCGACATTCATCTTCATCGATGGCCGCACCGGCGAGACTTTGCACAGCGAGACGTTCCGTGAGGAGATCCTCTACAACTCCAACCAGACCACGCCGGCGCTCTCGTCGTTTTTCGAGCTGATGGACAGGTTGCTCCCGGCCTTCCTCAATACGCTGAGCGCACAGAAGATAAAAGGGACACGGGTGCTGCTGAAATAGGCCAAGTGGGCCAGGTAGGCCTGGTAGGCCTGGTAGGAGCCACAGTCGGTCGTGCTATCCTTACGAGTTTCAGAGTCCTGGCGGATCCAGCCAGAGGCAACCAATTGCAGCGGAGATTGAGCGTGTTCGCAATCATTCAAGCGTCGGGGCGGCAGTTTCGCGTGGAGCCGGGCGCCGTCATCGCGATCGATGGCCACAACGCCGGTGAGGCGGGCGCTGAAATCTCGTTCGACCAGGTGTTGCTCGTGAGCGATGATGCGGGCGATGTCAGGGCCGGCACACCCCTCGTCGAGGGCGCTCGTGTCGTGGGCGTGGTGGACGATCAGGACAAGACCAAGAAGGTCCGTGTGTTCAAGAAGAAGCGCCGCAAGCAGTATCGCCGGACGAAGGGGCATCGCAGTCTGGTGACGCGCGTGCGCATCACCGGCATCCAGGTATAGCAATGGCATCCAAAAAAGGTCAGGGCTCGTCTCGAAACGGCCGCGACAGCAACTCGCAGCGGCTCGGCGTCAAGCGCTTTGACGGCAACCTCGTCAGCGGCGGATCGATTCTTGTACGTCAACGCGGTCGGAAATACCAGCCAGGGCTCAACGTCGGGCTGGGCAAGGACGACACGCTCTTTGCCAAGGTCACCGGCCGCGTGAAGTTCGAAGATCACGGTCAGCGCGGGCGATTTGTCTCGATTCACCCCGTGGAATAGTGGGGATCAGGGACCGGTGATCAGGGATCGGAAGAGCGCCGATCCCCGATCGCTGAGCCCCGCGCCCTGATTCCCCATGTTCGTCGACGAAGTCGACATACACGTCAAAGCCGGCAACGGCGGTCGAGGGTCGTTGAGCTTCCGCCGCGAGAAGTTCGTGCCTCGCGGGGGTCCCGACGGCGGTGACGGCGGACGAGGCGGCTCGGTGTTTCTGGTCGCCGATCCGCATCGCAACACGCTGGTTCACTTCCGATTCAATCCTGAGTACGCCGCCGAGCGTGGTGGCCATGGCGCCGGAGCCAATCGCCACGGGCGGAACGGTCGCGACCTCGACATTCCAGTTCCTGTCGGAACGCTCGTCCACTGGCGCGACCCCGAGACCCACGAGCTCGAGGAGAAAGCGGATTTGGCGGTCGTTGGCCAGCGCGTGTGCGTCGCCAAAGGTGGACGCGGCGGATTGGGGAACGCGCATTTTGCCACGTCGACCAATCGCGCCCCTCGAAAAGTCCAACCCGGCGAGCCCGGCGAAGAACTTGCGCTGCACCTCACGCTGAAGCTCCTCGCTGACGTGGGGTTGGTTGGCTATCCCAACGCCGGCAAGTCGACCTTCATCTCGCGCGTCTCGGCGGCGCACCCGAAGGTCGCCGACTATCCGTTCACAACGCTGACACCGCATCTTGGGGTCGTGAGCTTGAGTGGCGACCGAAGCTTCGTGGTGGCCGATCTGCCAGGCTTGATCGAAGGCGCGCACGAAGGCCATGGGCTCGGGCATCAGTTCCTGCGTCACATCGAGCGGACGAAGGTGCTGATCCATCTGGTCGATGTGTCGGGGGCGTCGGGTCGCGATCCTGTTGAAGACTTCGAAGCCATCCGCCGTGAGCTGGCCCTCTACAATCCCGCCCTTCTCGACAAGCCGCACCTTGTCGCCGCCAACAAGATGGATGCGGTTGACGATCCCAAGCGAGTAACGGCGCTGGAGAAGCGCGTGAAGAAACTGAAGTTGCGTTTCTTCAAGATCTCGGGCGTCACCGGGGCGGGCGTCTCCGATCTGATCGAGGCGGCGTGGCCGTTTGTCGAGCAGGCACTTGCGGCAGAGAAGACCGCATCGAAGCTCGCCCACGAGGACGAGGACGACGACCGGGAGGTTGCCGCCGACTACCATCCAGCGCTGGTTCCCCCTTTGCGAGGTGGCCGCCGGAAATGAGGCGCGAGGGTCGCGTGGGCGTGATTGGGGGCACATTTGACCCCATCCACTGCGGTCACGTGGCGGTTGCGCGCGAAGCGCAACGGGCGCTTGGATTGGACCACGTCACGCTGATTCCATCGCGCCAGCCGCCGCATCGGCCCGACGTTCCGCGAGCGAGTGGGCACCACCGACGTGCGATGGCCGCGCTGGCCGCGATCGATCACCCTACGTGGCGCGTATCCACGACCGAGCTCGAACGGCCGGGCCCGTCCTACGCGTTCGACACGCTTACTGAGGTCGCGCGCGAGGGTCACGAACCGTCGCAGATTTTCTTCCTCCTCGGAACCGATGCGTTTGCAGAAATTGCTACATGGTCGCGCTACCCCGCCGTGCTCGATCTCGCGCATTTCGCCGTCATCTCGCGTCCGGGCACCCCGTTGTCGTCGCTGCGGCAACGTCTGCCGGATCTCGCATCGAGGATGATCGCGCCAGGTGATCTCGCAGCGGCGGCGACTCCGCGGGTGATTTTGCTGGAATTGACCACCCCAGATGTCTCGTCAACCGACATTCGGGCGCGCGTGCAATCCGGACGGCCGATCGAGGGCCTCGTCCCCGACACCGTCGCCTCGTACATCGACGCACAACATCTGTATCGCATTGCTTCGTCCGACCCATCGACTGTCGCTGGAAGGTAACTTGCATGGCCAAATCGACGAGCCCGAGAAAACCCCGTTCAGCCGAGAGAGCGCCGCTTCGCCTGCCGAAAGCCATCCAGACCGTGATCGAAGCGGCGCGTGCCAAGAAGGCGGTGAACGTGGTCGTGCTCGATCTGCGGAAGGCTGGCGCGTTCACCGATTTCTTCGTGATCTGCTCGGGCGCCAATCCGCGACAGGTGCAGGCCATTTCCGATGCGGTGGAAGACGCGCTCAAACTGCAGAAGCAGCGGCCGACACACGTGGAGGGCTACGCCCGGGCCGAGTGGGTCCTCATCGACTATTTCGACTTCGTCGTCCACATCTTCTCGAAGCACGCTCGAGACTTCTACGGACTCGATCGACTCTGGGGCAACGCCGCCCGGACCGAGATTCCGGACTAAGCCTCGAGGCGGACCGAGATTCCAGACGGAGTCGACGTGGCGACAAACCTTTAGGTTTGTCGAGAGCTTCGCCAACCTCACACTCTCGAGGCTTTTCGAGCCGCCCTGTGCGGCATGTGGCGCAACACTCGCGCACCCGCTCGAAGGCGCTGTCTGCGATCTCTGCTGGGCCGGCATTCATCGGATCACGCCACCCGTTTGTCACCAATGTGGCGACCCGCTGACGTCATCGCTCGTGAGCCTCGTGAGCGGCGCGACGTGCCCTCGGTGTCGTGAGTCGGAACGCCCCGTCGATCAATCGAGAGCGATCGGACCCTACGAGGGCCGGCTTCGCGACATCATCCATGCGTTGAAGTACGACGGCCGTCGATCGATCGCGCCTCGCTTGGCGGCGATGATGCTCACTGTCGGCGAAGGGCTTCTTCGCGATGCTGACTGTGTGGTGCCGGTCCCTCTCCATCCACGCCGTCAGCGCGCACGGGGATTCAATCAGGCGGAGGATCTCGCTCGCGGCCTTGGAGTCGCCATTCATCATCTTCTCAAACGCGTGGTCGCGACGGCACCGCAAGTCGATTTGCCGGCACACGAGCGTGCAAGAAACGTTCGCGACGCCTTCACCCTGAATGGGCCGCGTCCGTGGTCGCCGGTTGCAGGATCCCGATGGCCAGCTCTGCAACGTCGTCTGCCGTCCGTCTGCCGCCTGTCCGCCGACGCGGCCAACGGCCGCGATGGCGAGACCTCGCTGAAGCTCCCCGATATCACTGAGAGCCAAGGCGGGCGGTGTGTCGAACGACTCGTCGTCGTCCTGGTCGACGACGTGACCACCACAGGCGCCACGCTGGAGGCCTGCGCTCGCGTCTTGAAGGCCGCTGGCGCGCGCGAAGTCCGTGCGCTTACGGCAGCCCGAGTCGTGAGCGGACGGCGGTGAGGACGGCAGCGCTCACCTCTTCCCTGTCCTGGTGACCGTCGATCCGGACCCAGCCCGACCCTTCGCTCTGCCGTGTGTAGCTCGAGCGCACGCGGCCGAGCAACGCCAGGTCGCGTTCGAACTTGTCACGGTCAGACTGCTTCCGACGTAACGACGCCTCGGGCGGAATGTCGAGCAGGATGGTCACCGAAGGCTGCGGGAGATGCCGCTGCGTGTCGATGAGCCACGCCGATTCGAGCCCTTGCGCCTGGCCATACGCAATGCTCGATGCGAGATAACGGTCGCAAATCACCATCGCTCCCGCCGACAGCCACGCCTCGATCTGTGGCCGGTACTCGTATCGATTGGCGATGTAGAGCAACTGCATCGTGTCGGGCGCGTAGTCGCGCCGCCCCTGCAATGCGTTGCCGATCTCGGCGCCGATGGCCGTGCGATAGTCGGGAAACGACAACTCGTGAACGCTTTGGCCAGCCTCACGGAACGCCGACGCGAGTCGTTCGGCCTGCGTCTGCTTGCCGCTTTGATCGAGGCCCTCGAAGGCGATGAGATGTCCGCGCGTGTTGGTCAAGAGGAGCCTGTCTGCGCAATCTGCGTCATCTGTGGCCTACGTCTCCAACGCGAGCAGTTCGTCGAGCGTTTGTCGCCGGCGGATGAGGGCCGTCTCGCCGCCGTTGACGAGGATCTCGGGTGGCAACGGCCGCCGCAAGTAGGTGTGCCCCATCGCGGCGCCGTAGGCGCCGACGTCGCGAATCACGACGAGGTCGCCCACCTCGAGCGGCGGGAGCAGGCGATCCCGCGCAAAGGTGTCGGTGCTCTCGCAGATTGGACCGACAACGTCAACCGGGCCGCGGTCGCCCGATCGCGGCGCCACCGGTTCGATGTGATGGTAGGCGGCATACAGTGCCGGGCGCATGAGCTCGGTCATGCCAGCATCGAGCACGACGAACCGTTTGGTTCCTGGAAAGTGCTTCACGTCGACGACGGTGGAAAGAATCACGCCAGCGGGACCGACGAGCACTCGACCCGGCTCGATAGCAACTTTCAGTCCGCTGTTCCGTGTGGTCGCAACCAGCGCACGGACATACGCAGCTGGATCAGGTACGGGGCCGCCGTCGTAGGCAATGCCAAGGCCTCCACCCATATCGAGATGGCGGAGCTCGATGCCCTCGTCGCGAAGCGACGCTGCCAGCTTCACCACCTCTTCGGCAGCGCTCTCCAGTGGGTCCAACGTGGTGATTTGTGATCCGATGTGGACGTGAACACCAACAGGGGTCAGACCGGATCGACCGGCGATCTGGTGGAAGAGGAAGGCCGCCTCGCCGATCGGAACACCGAACTTGTTCGACTTCAGTCCGGTCGAAATGTGGGGATGGCTTTTCGCGTCGATGTCCGGATTGACGCGCAGCGCCACGGGCGCGACGACGCCATGCGCCACGGCCCGCGCATCGATGCGCTCGAGCTCACCGGGCGATTCAACGTTGATCGCCAGGAGCCCGAGGGTCACGGCGCGATCGATCTCATCGAGGCTCTTACCCACTCCCGTAAACACGATCTGATCGGGGCGAAAGCCACATCGCCTCGCCACGTCGACTTCGCCGATCGAGTTCGCATCCGCAGCGCTGCCAAGTGCTCGAACGAGTCGAACGATGCCGAGTGTCGAATTGGCTTTGAGCGCGTAATGAATGCGGTGTGGGACATCGCCAAATGCGTCATCTAACTGGCGATAGGCGGCGCGAATGGTTCCTGCGTCGTACACGTAACTGGGTGTGCCAAACGTTTCGCCGATCTTGGTGAGTCGCGCAGGTGGGATCGCAAGCGGTGCAAAGGGCATTCGAGCCAGCGATCATAGCGCGAAAGACCCCGAGAAAACCGTGGTATGCTGCCGTTCGGCCTGCCCGGGCACGATTCCTCGCCTCATGCCTGATCCCTCGTTGGCATCCACCGAAGCGATCGATGCGCTGATTCAGCAATGCCTTGCGGGCGATCAAGGCGCGTGGGAGGAAATCGTCCGACAGCATTGGCGCCGCGTCTTCAACATCGCGTATAAGTTCACGGGCCGCCACGACGAAGCCGAGGATCTGACGCAAGATGTGTTTCTCAAGATCTTCAAGTCACTGAAGACGTTCGACCGTCGCGCGAACTTTCAGACCTGGCTTGTGAGCGTGAGCCGCAATCTCTGCATCGATCACTATCGCAGCGTCCGCAAAGAGCGCGAGACGATCGATCGCGATGTGGACGCCGGCGAGCTGACGCCGTCGGCGCCGGGCCAAAGCGCGTATGCCGCGCTCGAAGCGCGCGATCGCGTGGGTTTGTTGCGCAAGGCGCTTGCGGAGTTACCGCCGACGCTGCGAACCGCGGTGATGTTGCGCGATATTCAGGAACTCTCGTATCAAGAAATCGCCGATCAGTTGCACTTGCCGGAAGGCACCGTGAAATCTCGGATCAATCGAGGCCGAACCGAGCTGGCGCGCCAGGTCCAGCGGCTGCGTGAGGAGCTCGAAGGGGTAACCGGATGACTTTGACGACCGATCGTTCTCATGGCATCGCGATTGTGCGCGTCAACGAAACGCGCATCATGTATCCGCTGCTCGCTGATTTTGCCGGCGCCGTCACCGCGCTGCTGGCGGCAGGCGACCGGAAGGTCCTCATCGACATGTCGAAGGTGACCTACGTGGACTCCGCCACGATCGGCTGCCTGATGGACCTCTACCGGCAAACGGCGGCCGCTGGCGGATCGCTCCGCCTTTCGAGCGTACAGAAGCGCGTCGAGACGATGCTCACGATGACCGGCGCGCACAAGTTCCTGCAGCTCTTCCCGGACGAGGCGAGCGCCGTTCAGAGCTTCGGGGGCTAGCCATGCGACGCATCACCACCACGACCGGTCGTGAGATCGTCCTCGACGGGGACCTGCTCGCCGTGCTCGAAACCCTGTTTCACGAGGTGACGGCTAAGCGAGAGCTCGAGCGATCGTTCGAGGACATGAACCGCGAGATCATGTATCTGGTTGAACAAATGACCGATGAGGAGCGTCGGTCGTATCTTGCCGAAAGCCTCTTTCTCAATCAGGTCAAGTACGAAAACGACAAGCTCGAGAGCTACATGAGGAAGTTGGGAAAAAAGGGATAGGAGAACGCTGAATCTAGTGAGCGTGTGATCTGGTGACGTCTATCGCTTGATCTATCTATGTCTCTGAACCACCTGGCGACGCGCTATACCTGTTCCTGGCCCTGGTCCATCGCCGTCCTCCTGTGCGACGGGCGCGTCGTCTGCGGATGCGCTGACCCTTACGCCAAACGGGTCCTCGGCGATACGCGCACGTCGACGCTGGCGTCAATCTGGACTGGCGCGACGGCTTCTCGGTTGCGCCAGGACATCAACGCCGGCGGGTCGAGTTTCTGCGGTGATTGTCCGCTGAAGCTGCCGCTAGGCGCCGACCAGCCGCCTCCCCAACGACCTCTCGACGTGGCGCCGATGCCCGGGCGCTTGTATATCGAGTGCACCGCAGCCTGTAACATTTCCTGCTTCCAGGCGTGCTGCGCTCCGGAAACCGGCATTACCCGAACGCGTCAGGCAGGGATGCTTGACTTCGACCTCTTCACACGCGTGGTCGACGAGGCCGGTCCGTCGCTTGGCCGCATCGACTTCTTCAACTACGGTGAGGCGTTCCTGCACAAGCGCGCCATCGAGATGTGCGCATATATCAAGAGCAAGTTTCCGCACATCTATCTCTACACGAGCACCAACGGTCTCGCGTTCAACGAAGAGAAAGTGCGTCAGCTGGCGCATACCGGTATCGACGAGGTGACCTTTTCATTGGATGGCGCCTCGCAGGAGACCTACGCCCGCTATCGGCAACGAGGGAAGTTCGACGTCGCGATGGCAAACCTCCACGCGCTGATCGACGAAAAGGCCAGGAGTCGGCTGGACGCGCCATTCATCAACTGGCGTTACATCCTGTTCAATTGGAACGACAGCGACGCCGAGATGGAGCGGGCGCGACGCCTGGCGGCGGAGATGAGCGTCGATCGGTTGTGTTGGGAAATCACCGATCATCCGGAGGACAGCTACTCTCGCCGGTTTGCGCCACCGTCACCGGACTTCGAGCGTATTCGTCACGAGGTGTGGGACGACAACAACCTGGGCAACGCCATTGCCGGAGCAACGCCGCGTGCCGAGATCGACGTCCACACGGTTTTCCCCGATCTTCCCTATCTGGCCCGGGCCGCATCGACATTGACGCTCATGACGCGGGTTCGCAATCTGTCCACGCGTCCGTTCCGAGCGCACGCCAGTCAAGGGCGCCGCCTCGTTCGTCTGGGTGTCCAGTTGCTCTCCGGCAACGGTGCGATGATCAACCGCGATCACGCACGCGCCTGGCTGCCAGGCGATCTCCCCGCTGGCGTCACGACGACGGTGGCGGTCGACATACCCACGCCCTCTGCGCCGGGCCGCTATGCGGTCAAGTTCGATATGGTCAGCGAGGGAATTGACTGGTTCGAAGCCTGCGGATCGCCGACGATCACTCGCGGCCTCTGGGTAAGCTAGTGTTTCGTCTCCGAAGTCTTGTTAGCATCGAGGGTCGCGATGCGCCCGGCCGGCAAGGCGCGACGACTGAGAATACTGGGGGTATTTGAAGG
>JBOGIV010000445.1:0-15720 GCA_050747925.1 Vicinamibacterales bacterium | reverse complement strand
AATGACTACGGAATCGGCCTGCTGCTGCAGGGCGATCTCCGGGGAGCGGAGGCCGCGTTTCTTCGGGTGACCGAGATCGAGCCTGCCTATGCTGACGGCTGGGTGAACGTCGCCAGAGCCAGGCTCGATGAAGGGCGCACGATCGAAGCCAAGGACGCGCTCGACAAAGCGCTGGCGATCGATCCAAACCTGGCGAAGACACACTTCTTTCTCGGCATGGCACTCAAGAATCTCGGTCAGTACGACGAGGCTCGATCGCATTTCGAGCAAGCGCGCACCAGGTATCCACGCGACCGCGTCGTTCGGAATCAACTGGGCCGCGTGCTGTTCCTCGAGCGCCGGTTCAAAGAGGCCATCGCCGAATTCGAAGCCGCCCTCGCAATCGATCCCGAGGACCTTCAAGCTCACTACAACTTGATGCTCTGCTATCAAGGGCTCGGCGATCGCGAGCAGGCGGCGCGGGAAGAGCAGCTCTATCGGCGATTCAAGGCGGACGAATCGGCGCAGGCGATCACGGGACCATTCCGACAGCTCAACCCACATGACAACAACGAGCGTCAGTCGGTGCACGAACATCAGACGCGCCCACAGCGGCGACCGAAAACATGAGCCTCTGCGGTCGCGACCCTCGGTCTTCCCTTCGACTCGCCGTCCGCCCGCGGACGGCTCGCTCAGTGCAGGCGCGACTGGAGGCTCGGGGTTTCGGGCTCGGGGCGATGTTGATCGCGAGTTTTCTCGCGATGGGCACCCCCGCTTCGACCGAGCAAGCGCCGACTCGCGTCGCGAACAACCCAGCGCTGGCGACGTTCGCGGACTTCACGCGACGGGCCGGCATCAACTTCCGTCACACGAACGGAGCGTTTGGAAAAAAGTACCTGCCGGAGACGATGGGGTCGGGTTGCGCTTTTCTCGACTATGACGAGGACGGCTGGCAGGACATGTTTCTCGTCAATTCGACGAGTTGGCCTGGGCGTCCACCCGCCAGGAGCGCATCGGCTCTCTACCGCAACAACCGCGACGGCACGTTCAGCGACGTCACGGCCCGCGTCGGACTCGGCGTCGAATTCTACGGCATGGGCGTCGCCGCCGCCGACTTCGACAACGATGACTGGACCGATATCTTCGTGACGGGCCTGGGTCAGAGTCGCCTGTTCAAGAACCTGCGGGGCGAACGATTCGCCGACGTCACCAGCGCCGCGGGTCTCACCGATTCCGGTTTTGCGACCAGCGCGATGTGGTTCGATTACGACGTCGACGGGCGACTCGATCTCTTCGTCGCGCATTACGTCGAGTGGGCCATCGGCCAGGACCTCTTCTGCACTCTGGACGGCACGACCAAGTCCTACTGCACACCTGAATCGTACAAGGGCCAGAGCGGCCGTCTCTGGCGGAATCGCGGCGACGGCACGTTCGAAGACGTGACCAAGCGAGCCGGATTGTTCGATTCCACCGCCAAGGCTCTCGGCGTCGCGCTGCTCGACTACAACGCCGATGGTCGCATGGACGTCTTCGTCGCCAACGACAAGCAACCCAATCGCCTGTACGAGAACCGTGGCAACGGCACCTTCATCGATGTCGCCGTTTCGGCGGGCGTCGCATTCAACGAGGCTGGCGTCGCTCGCGCCGGCATGGGTGTCGATGCCGGCGACTACGACGGATCGGGTCGTCCGAGTCTGGTGATCGGAAACTTCTCGAACGAAATGCTGGCGCTCTACACCAACGAGGGCAAGGGCCTGTTCATCGACGAGGCGCCGGCGTCTGCGCTTGGCCCAGCGACGCTCCTGAGCCTGACGTTTGGCTGCTTCTTCTTCGACTACGACCTGGACGGACGGCTCGACATCTTTACCGCCAACGGACACGTCGCCGACGACATCTCTCGCATTCAGCCGAAGGTCACCTATGCGCAGCCGCCACATCTGTTCCGCAACCTTGGCGGACGGAAGTTCGCGTCAACCTCCTCGAGCTCGGCGGCGCTTCGTCAACCACTCGTGGGGCGTGGCGCCGCGTTCGGCGACATCGACAACGATGGCGATCTCGACGTGCTCGTCACCGAGAACAACGGTCCGGCACGCCTGCTGCGCAACGACGGCGGCAATGCCTCGCGGTGGCTGCGAGTGAAGCTGATCGGGGGCCCTGCGAATCGCCACGCGATCGGCTCGACCGTCACGCTCACGCTGTCGTCGGGCGATCGTCAGATCCGGCTGGTGAAGACGGGATCGAGCTATCTCTCCCAGAGCGAGCTGCCAGTGACGTTCGGGCTTGGCGCCACTGGCAGCGCAACGGAAATTCGAGTGACGTGGCCTGGCGGAGCGTCCGAAGTGGTGAAGCCGACCGGTGTGAATCGGTTGTTGGTGATTCAGCAAGGCAAAGGTCTGCTCCCGCCATGAGACGTCTTGGAGCGTGGATCGCTGGCGCTGGCTTGATGGCGGCGTGTAGCAGCCCGCCTCTTCCTCGCCCCGACAATCGCGAAGCAGCGTATCGGGAAAACAATCGCGGCGTGGCCGAACTGGAGCAATACGCGTACGACAAGGCGGTCGAGTCGTTTCGGCGCGCGATTGGCCTGGACGACCGTGTTGCGCTGCCCTACTTGAACCTGGCCATTGCCTCGTATTACGCCGGCGCGCTCAACGAGGCGCAGAAGGCGATCGAGGGCGCGCGTGGGAAGTTCCCCAACTCTCCAAACGTGGCGTTCGTGGAGGGGCTTATCGCGCGCGCATCGAATCGGCCCGAGGATGCCGAGTCGGCGTTCAAGCGCGTGCTCGCCACGGATCCCGACGAGGCGGCCGCGATGGTGAACCTCGGGCAACTGTACCTGCAGGACCGAAGAGTCGATGAAGCGGTTGCGGTCCTTCGCACGGCGGTCGTCCGCGAGCCGTCGAACGCCACAGCGCGATATGTCCTGGGGCAAGCGCTGATTCGGAGCGGAGAGCGCGAACAGGGTGCGCGCGAGACGGCGCGGTTCGAAACGCTGCGAGACAGCGGGGCGGGTTTGACCTACACGCAGACCTACCTGGAGCAGGGCCATTATGCGGAGGCCCTGGTGTCCACGGGGCTCGAACCCGATCTCGTGGATCGAGCCGTCCCCGCCGTGCGCTTTTCCGATCAGACCTCCGTGTGGCACCCCCGTGGTGAGGTCCCCGTCGAAGCCGTGACGCCGGCCGTGCGTGCGGCGGTCGCGCTGACCGACATCGATCTCGACCTCGACCTCGACCTTCTTGTGGGTGACCGGCGTGGTGTGCGTCTGTTCAAATGGGCCAACGGACGGTTCGACGATGTCTCGGAGTCGAGTGGACTGCGAGGACTTCCGACGGCAGTATCCGGCCTCGTCATTGCCGATCTCGATAACGACGAACGTCCCGACCTGCTCTTGCTACACTCACGTGGCATCGCCACGCGACGGCAGACGCTTCAGGGCACGTTCGAATCGTTCCCACGCCAGCCAACGGTGACGATTCGGCCAGACAGCGGCGCGCTGCTCGACGCCGACCATGACGGCGACCTCGACATCATTCTTGGCGGGCTGGCGGCGTCCCCGGGTCGAAGCGGTCTGGTCTTGCTCAGAAGCGACGGGCAGGGTGCGTTCACCGATGTGACGGCCGCCTCCCGGCTCACTCTTGATGGACGTCCACTCGGCGTCGTGCCGGTCGATTTTGACAATCGCCGCGATGTCGACATCCTGGCGATAGTGGAGGGCCGACCCGCGAGCCTGTTTCAGAACCAGCGCGACGGCTCGTTTCGCGACCTCGCGGCCGAGGTCGGTCTCGGACCGGTCCTTCACGGATTCTCGAGGATCACAAGCTGCGATCTGAACAAAGACGGCGTCGCGGACTTTGTCGCCGCGGGCGAGTCTTCGCGCGCCATGGCCGCGCTCAGCGACGGCCGCGGACGATTTGCGGCCAGAGAGGGTCCAGAGACTTCGCGCGGACTCAGCGCGATTCAATGCGCCGACTACGACAACGACGGTTTGCTCGACATCATCGGCGCGGGCGCCGACGGGTTCCGTGTTCTTCGCAACATCGGCACAGAACTGACCGACGTCACGACCAGTGCGATCGGGGACGAAGCGCGATCCTTTCGATCGATCGTGGCGATGGCGCTCGGCGACGTGGACCAGGACGGCGACCTCGACATCGCAGCGGTCAACGCATCAGGTCTTCGCCTGTTCCGCAATGATGGCGGTTCAGGCCATTCATCTGTACAAGTTCGACTGAAGGGACGCGTCAGCAACAGAAGCGGGGCTGGCGCTCGTGTGGACGTGCGTGCTGGCAGCTTGTGGCAGCGACTCGAGCGGACGTCGGTGTCGCCGGCGATTGGGCCAGAGACCCCGTCGATTGGCCTTGGCCCACACGAATCGGCCGACGCCATTCGAGTGCTGTGGCCGGCGGGCATTCTGCAAGCCGAGTCCGCGGGCGTCACCAACGCCACGACGATCGTGGAGCTCGATCGCAAACCTTCATCGTGTCCGTTTCTCTACACCTGGAATGGCCGCTCGTTCGAGTTCGTCACGGACTTTCTCGGTGGCGGCGAGCTCGGCTATTGGGAAGCCCTCGGGCGCTACCACCATCCGGATCCGGATGAATTCGTCCGCGTGACCGACTCTCAGCTGTCGCCCCGCAACGGGCGGTTAGAGCTTCGGGTCACCAACGAACTGGAAGAGGTCTTGTATCTCGACCAGGTGCGTTTGTTGACGGTCGACCATCCCGCGGATGTCGAGGTCTACGCCCGCGAGGGCATGCGAGCCGTTGCCACCCGTGGGCTCGAGTTGATTGCCGTCCGCAATGCGCAAGCGCTCGCGAACGTCCGGACCGATCGGGGCGAAGATTTCACGGCACAACTGGCGACCCGCGACGGATCCTTCACCGGCGGTTTCGTGCCTCGATCCATTCGCGGCTACGCCGAACCGCATGATCTGATTTTCGAGACGCGTGCGCCGGCGCGCGAGGGCCAGTCGCAAGCGCTGCTCCTCACTGGATGGACCGACTATGCGTTTTCGAGTGACAACGTGGCCGCCTCGCACCGAGGGTGGACGCTGGAACCGCCTCGGCTAGAGATTCGCGATCGCGGAGGTTCCTGGCGTGTCCTCGTCGCCGATGTCGGCGTCCCTGTCGGCCGGCCGCAGACCGTCATGGTGGAAATCGGCGACGCCGCCAAGGAGGGTTCGCAGTTTCGATTGCGCACGAACATGCGCATCCATTGGGATGCGATGGCCATCGCCGACGTGGCGTCGGATGTTCGACTCGCGCCGCGCGACCATTCGCTGATTCACGCCGACCTTCGATGGCGCGGCTACTCTGTGATTGACGATTCGATCGCGCCGCAGCCGGCGATTCCCAATTACGATCGCGTCTCTCCATCGTCACCATGGAAAGTGTTTCCTGGCCCATACACGCGAGAGGGCGATGTTCGATCGCTCGTTGCCCATCCGGATGACCTCTTTGTCGTCGCCCGCACTGGTGACGAGATCGCGTTGACATTCGACGCCTCGGCGTCGTCAGCCACGTCCGCGTTTCGACGGCGCACTCATTTCCTTGGCGGGCTTGGCTTCAGCAAGGAGATGGACATGAATTCGGCGAGCCCGGACGTGGTCCTGCCCCTGCCCGCACGCGGGCTCACGCGCTATCCATCCGTCTCGCCGTCGATCGAGACGCGCGCACGGCAACGAGAGATGCTCGAGCGCTACAACACACGTATCGTCACACGATCGATCCCTCATCTCCGTACCGCGGATCGATGAGTAGCCCAGAAAAGGGAGCGAGCGGACGCGGGCCGTCGACAGTTTGATTACACTTCGCCCATGAACCCGATTCGCTACTCCGCAGCGGCCTGTCAGACCGATTTGCCGAATCCAACCGATCGCGGCAAGATGCGAGCGAACACCGATCGGATGCTGGCGATGATCGACGCGGCCGTGGCTGGAGCGGCCCCGTTCCTTCCAGTCCGGCTGGTGGTGTTTCCTGAATTCGCGCATGCGGCGCCCATCTTCGCGACGCCGCGCGAGCTCTCCGACACGCTCG
Source organism: Vicinamibacterales bacterium (assembly GCA_050747925.1). Taxonomy (GTDB): domain Bacteria; phylum Acidobacteriota; class Vicinamibacteria; order Vicinamibacterales; family UBA2999; genus 12-FULL-67-14b. The sequence goes on along the minus strand of JBOGIV010000445.1, from coordinate 9,706 downwards.
CCGTGCCGATCCCGAACGAACACACCGACAGGCTGATCACGAAAGCGCGCGAACACGGCGTCTATATTCAGACTGGAACGATGATCGAGATGGATGCGCGCTGGCCTGGCGTCGTGTTCAACACCACGTGTCTTGTCGGTCCCACCGGTATTCTGTCCAAGTATCGAAAAGTGAATCCGTGGATTCCGTATGAGGTGCACGCCAGCCCGCACGACCTGCCGGGATATGACGAGCCGCTCTTTCCAGTCATCGAGACGCCGATCGGCCGACTGGGTTGCGCGATCTGCTACGACTGGCTCTTCCCGGAAGTGCTGCGACAGCTTTCAGCGAACGGCGCCGAAGTGCTGATCAGAGTGTCGGCGTACATGGACCCGTGGGGCGCGACCGAGCCGATGAGCTGGTGGACGATGGTCAACCGCTGCCGTGCGCTGGAGAACACGGCGTTTGTCGTCGCGGCCAATCAAGGGGCATCGCTTCGGCACTACCCTCCGTACTCCTGGCCCGGCGGCAGTCAGATTGTGGACTTCGACGGGCGCCTGCTCGCCGAAGCCTCGCCGGGTCCAGGAGAACGGATTGTGGTCGCGCCGATCGACATTACGGCCTTACGCCACGAGCGGGCGACGCGGAGCGGTCATCAGATGCTGGCCCACCTCCGCACCGAAGCGTATCCCGTCTACTCGCATCATCAGTACCCGCCGGATCGAACGGCCGCAGGCGAGCGGTCGTACGAGCGCAACCTCGAGCTCATCGCCAACGCCAAGCGGCACATTGACGATCGACGGCAACCGTTCGTTACTGCACGCTGACGACCGCAATCACGGGCTGCATCATGAACCGGCCATTGCCGGTCTCATGAACCGACTTGTCGCCGTCAAAGTCCAGCAGGATGGTCGTCGCCGTATCCGTGTTCAAATCGAATTCGCGGTTCAGACGAACGACGCCAGACGGGACCACGACCGTCGCGTTACGTCCGGCCGGTGCTGCGATGGACGGCGCACATGGCGGACCGACAGAGGGGTCGTCGAAGTACAGCGTCGCGGCTGATATTTGCAGTCGAATCTGTCGGTAGTGACCAGCCGGCAGGGCTCCAGTTCCCAGCAGATCCTGCGCACCATTGAGCTTCTTCAGATCGCAGGTCCGGCTCGATGCGCCGCCGGCGAATGCGAGACTCTTCCAGCCTTGGTCGTCACGATTCGCGCTGACCTCCGTGAAGGTTACGAGGAACGCTCGCGCATCTGAAAACGGGCTGTCGGTGATGCGAATGTTGAGCGTTCCGCGACCCCCTGGTGACGTTGGGGTGTCGCCGCACGCCGACGTCACGAGCGTTCCAGACCCGATTACTAGGACGACGGCGAAGACAAGGCGTCGCATGCTCACCTCCTATCCCAGCTAGCTGAGCAAGAAGCGCGCCCGTTAGCCGGGGGAGCGTAAGCCGCTGATCTTCTTTCAGTTACAGGAACAGGCGCAATTGCGCATGGCAAGAAGTTGCACGCCCTCGGGTCAGTTTTTCCCATTGCACGGGCAACATCGGGCAGTGCTTGCCGCGCGGGCTTTGCCACAGGCCCCGAGTCTCCGCTCGGCGTCGTCGAAGGAACGTGTGAGCGCCGGCCTTAGAGACCGCCAAAATTCGCTTCATACCGCGTCAAGAACTCCCGCCACGTGTAGTTGTGCGACATGCCACCGAGGTGCTCCAGCGCGTAGGTCGCGGCGACACTGCCCAGCTGGGCGCAGACGCGATGGCTGGCGCCGATCGCCAGTCCCTTCATGAAGCCGCCACGAAACGCGTCTCCCACGCCTGTCGGGTCTTCGATTCGATGCGGAACAACAGCCGGCACGTCCACACGCCCATCACGCGTGAGAATCGAACACCCTTCCTCGCCTCTCGTCACGACGAGCAGCGAGACCTGTGACACGACCTCGGCTTCGTCCAGGCCCGTCTTCTGCCGCATGAGCTCGAACTCGTAGTCGTTGCAGATCGCCATGTACGCGCCGTGGATGCCGCTCGCGAGTTGATCGCCGTCCAAGCGGGCGCACTGCTGGCCAGGGTCCCAGATGTACCGAACGCCAAGGGCGTCGCATTCCTCCGCGTACTGGACCATGGCCAAGGGATCGTTCGGCGACACGATGACCATACTGTCGCCGAGGCCGGGCAGCGTTCGAAACGACAGCTCCGGGGCGTTGGCCATCGCGCCCGTGTAGAAGGACGCGATCTGGTTACCATCCTGATCGGTGCTGCAGAAAAACGACGCGGTGAACTTGCCGTCGACCACCTTGACGAGCGAGGTGTCGATGCCGGCCGCATCCAACCACAAGCGATAGTCTCCAAAGTCCTGCCCCGCGGTTGCCAGGATGGACGGGCGCTCGCCAAGAAGCGCCAGCGTGTACGCGATGTTAGGTGCGCAGCCGCCTCGCCGCTTATCCATCGAATCCACGAGAAAGCTGAGCGAGATGCGATGCATGTGCTCGGGCAAGAAGTGCTCGGTGAACTTGCCGGGAAACGACATCAGGTAGTCGTAGGCGATGGAGCCGGTGACGATGAGATTCATCTCGTGGTCGGTGGTCGGTGGTTCGGTCGTCGTTCGCGTAGGGGACTGTCCCCTATTTCACGTACTTTCCAATAATCGGGGCCAGGTCTCGCTTGGTCTGCGCCGGAATCGCATCAGGTCGCGTGATGATGGCGGTCGCGAGCGAACGATGGCAATCGTGATGGCGACTGACGTCGAGTCGCTCGACAATCCCGGCGATGACCTGCTGCGCGGTCTTCGCGTTCTCGGTCAGGTTGTTGATGATCATTTCCACAGTGACCGAATCATGCTCGGGATGCCAGCAGTCGTAGTCGGTCACCAGCGCCATGGTCGAGTACGCGATCTCGGCTTCGCGCGCCAGCTTGGCTTCCTGCAGGTTGGTCATGCCGATCACGTCGGCGCCCCAGGAGCGGTAGAGCTTCGATTCGGCGAGGGTCGAGAACTGTGGCCCTTCCATGCAGACGTATGTGCCGCCGCGATGGACACGCGCGCCGACGGCCTCGGCGCAATCGGCGGCGAGGGCAGACAGCTCGTCGCAGAGCGGATGCGCAAAGCCAACGTGCGCGACGATGCCGCGGCCGAAGAATGTGCTGACTCGGCCACGCGTGCGATCGATGAACTGATCCGGAAAGACGAGGTCCATGGGCCGATAGCGGTACTGCAGGCTGCCGACAGCGCTCGCCGAGAGAATCCACTCCACGCCGAGCAGCTTCATCCCGTAGATGTTGGCGCGGAAGTTCAACTCGGTCGGCATCAGCCGATGCCCGGCGCCATGGCGAGACAGAAACGCCACGCGTTTGCCGCGCAGGGTTGCGATCACAAACGGCCCTGATGGATCGCCAAACGGCGTGGACAGCAATCGCTCTTCGCGGTCGGTCAACTCTGCCATGTCGTAGAGCCCGCTGCCGCCAATGATTCCGATGCGTGCTGACATGAGTCGCGATTCGCCTTTCGGTATTCGCTGTTCGCTAAAGAACCCGCTCGACTGCGCGCTTGCCGTTTGTTTCGCGGAAAATCCCAGCTGACATCGACGGGTCGTGCTCGAAAAACACCAGGTACTCTCGCTCGATCGCCTCGCGGGCAAATCCTCGTTTGAAAGCGAGGGTGTCCATCGGATACAGGTCGTAGCCCATCACCCAGGGATCGGGAACATGAACGGATGTTGGATACATGTCTGCTGCGAAGACCGCCGTCTGACCGCCCGACTCGATCATCACCACCTGATGATGCCGCGTATGGCCACCGGATCGCCGATACCGGACGCCAGACATGATCTCGGCCTCATCGTCCACGAGCGTCAACACGCCAGCTGCGTCGAGCGGGACGAAGTTGTCCGGCAGGTAGCTTGCGCGGTTTCGTTCGTGTGGATGGGTGGCGTCCTCCCACTCGCCGCGATGCGCGACATAGCGCGCATTGGGAAACCGCGGAACCAGGCGGCCGTCGGCGCTTCGGGCGGTGAACCCACCCACGTGATCGAAGTGCAGGTGACTCGCCAGCACGACGTCGATGTCGTTGACCGACACGCCTGCATCGGCCAACGCGTGATCGAGGTGATACGCGCGGTCGAGGCCGTAGATGTCTGCGCTCTTCGTGTCCATTTTGTCGCCGCATCCAGCATCGATCAGCAGCGTCCGCTGGCCCTGAACCAGCAGAGGTCTCATGCCGAGCGGGATGCGATGGCGATCGTCAGGGGGCAGCCGCTTCTCCCAAAGCGGACGCGGCACCACGCCAAACATCGCACCACCGTCGAGGGCAAAGAACCCGTCGGAGAGCGTCACCAGCTCGAGATCGCCGAGGCGATGTCGCTTGACGGTGGTCTGGCGGAGGACGGCTGGTGGTGACTGCTTGAGTTCGACCAGAACGCCGTGGGCGGCCGATGGATGAATGAACGCGACCATCGCGCCTTCGGCGCCGGGCCGTCCGTGCTGATCGATGAGCCTGATGCCGCGGTCGCGGAGATGCTCCAGCGCGGCTTCGATGTCGTCCACGCGAAGCGCAACGTGGTGAAGACCGGCGCCGCGCCGTTCCAGGAACTTCGCGATCGGCGAGTCAGTGGAGGTCGCCTCGAGGAACTCCAACGACGAGGAGCCCGCTTTGAGAAAGTGCGCCTTCACTCGCTGAGACAGGATCTCTTCCGAGGTCTCGACCTGCAGTCCGAGGGCGTCGCGAAAAAACACGAGCGCCGCCTCGAGATCCACGACGGCGATGCCGACATGATCGAGCACGGCTTTCATCGACGGCTCACCATCATGCCTCGCCCTTCGGTCGCATCGTGCGCTCGAGAATCTGAGCGGCGGCAGTATAGGGATCGATTTCCCGGGCGGCAATGCGCTGCACCAGCTGGTCGAAGGCGTCGCGACCGACCACGTCGGTCTCGACCCGCTCGAGGAAGCGATGCGTCAGGAGATCGCGGAGTCGGAATTCGTGTCGCGCTTTGAGGCGACGGCCGCGAACGCCCGCCGAGTGCGCGCGAAACTTCTGAGCCACGTCGAGCAGCTCCGGAACGCCCCCGCCGGTGGTCGCTTCCGTTTTGACGACGGGCGGCCGCCACTCGCCTTCGGCAAACGACTGGAGCGCCAGGTTTGACTCGATCGCGGACACCATTCGATCCGCACCGTCGCGATCGCACTTGTTCACGACAAAGATGTCCGCGATTTCCATGATGCCGGCCTTGAGCGCTTGCACATCGTCTCCCGTGCCAGGGACGAGCACAACGATGCAGAGGTCGGCTGTGCGAACGATGTCGACCTCGTCCTGCCCCACGCCGACGGTCTCAATCACGACAAGGCTCTTGCCTGCCGCGTCGAGCACCAAGGCCACGTCGGCGGTGGCTTGGGCGAGCCCACCAAGATGACCGCGCGTGGCCATGCTGCGAATGAAGACGCCCTCGTCTTGCGCATGCGCCTGCATCCGAACCCGGTCGCCGAGGATCGCGCCGCCGGTAAACGGACTCGACGGATCCACGGCAATCACGCCGACGGTTTCTCCAGCCTTGCGCGTCTCTGCAATCATGCGATCGACGAGCGTGCTCTTCCCCGCTCCCGGCGGACCGGTGACACCGACCAGATAGGTACGTCCCGTGTGAGGAAAGATGTCGCGCACGAGGGTCGCGGCGGCTGGCGCTTCATCTTCGATGAAGGACATGGCGCGCGCCATCGCCCGCGGGTCGCCGGCCAGCACACGGTCGGCCAGGGAGAAGGGACCGGTCACGTCAGGCAGCCAGCAACTGGCGCGCGATCACCAGACGTTGCACTTCGCTTGTGCCCTCGCCAATCGTCACGAGCTTCACGTCGCGAAAATACTTTTCGGCCGGGTAGTCCTTGACGAAGCCGTACCCACCGTGAATCTGGACGCCATCTTCGGCGACCCGCACGGCGGTCTCACTGGCATAGAGCTTGGCCATCGCCGACTCGAGCGTCATGCGGCGCCCTTGATCCTTCAGCCACGCCGCGCGATAGGTCAACAGACGCGATGCCTCGACCCTTGCCTCGTGATCGTCGAGCCGTCGTCGAATCGACGGAAAGCCGCCGATGGCTCGCCCGAACTGCTTCCGCTGGCTCGCATAGGTTTTTGCCGCCTCGAACGCCCCTTGGCCCAGTCCAACGGCAAGTGCGGCAATGCCGATCCGGCCCGCGTCGAGCACTTGGAGCGTCTGGACGAAACCCTGGTTCTCCTCGCCGATGAGTTGGGAGGCCGGAATGCGGCAATTCTGCAGAATGACTTCAGTGGTCTCGCTGGCTCGCATCCCGAGCTTGTCTTCCTTCTTCCCCGCCAACAGCCCAGCTGTGCTGCGCTCGACGATAAAGGCCGAGATGCCTTTTGGGCCTTTGGTCTTATCGGTGATGGCCATGACCACCATCGTGTCTGCCGACGTCCCGTGCGTGATGAATGCTTTGGAACCGTTCAGAACCCAACACTGGCCCTCGCGGACGGCGGTGGTCCGCAGAGCCGCCGCGTCGCTCCCCGATCCGGGCTCGGTAAGTCCCCACGCGGCCAGCTTTTCGCCCCGAGCCAGCGGCGTCAGGAAGCGCTGTTTCTGATCCTCTGACGCAAACCGCGCGATGTGTGCCGCGCCCAGACCATTGTGCGCGGCAACCGACAACGCCACGCTCGGATCCACACGCGCGATCTCCTCGATGCAGATGCAGTAGTCGATAGCCGACAGGCCGGCGCCGCCGTACTCAGCCGGAAACTGAATGCCCATCAGCCCGAGCTCGGCCATCTTCGAGAGCAAGGCGGGAGGAAACCGCTGCGCCTCATCCCACTCTCTGACGTGTGGCTTGATCTCGCTTTCCGCAAACTCGCGGACGCTGCGACGCAGGAGTCCCTGCTCGTCGCTCAGCCGAAAATCCATGCAGAGATTATTACGCGAGATCCCAATTGGTGTGGGGCGCGTGATTATCGACCAGCCAACCCTTGACCAACTGGCCATAGGTTCGCCACGGGATGCGATGCTGTTCGAAGAACGGCATCAGCTCCCGCTGCAACCGCGGCAGACGATAGAACGGCACACCAGGGAAGAAGTGATGCTCCAGGTGATAGTTGGAATTGAGAAACCAGAAATCCCAGAACCAGCTGCCGCGCATGAGCGTGCTCCACCGCGCCGGGTCCGATGGATCGATATCGTAGTGTTGACCCAGTCGGTTGAGCGTGAAGGCAACCGGGAACACGAAGAACACCGGCACGACGTACGCGCGCAGCGCCGCGAATCCGCCAAACGCCCACCAGATCAACGCGAGGACCGATACGTGGAGCCCAATCGACGCCCACCGCTCGCGCGCGATCCGACGCTGAAGCTCCGGTGGATATGTGCTGGTCTCCTTCCGCGCAGCGCGAAAGTAAATTGGGAACAGCGCGGGCGTGGCGTAAAGCAGCTTGAACCATCGCGCGTTTCGTTTCGGCGACAGGTGGTGACGCTTCGGATCCCCGAGCGATGAGCCGAGCTCGGCGTGGTGATCCAGATGCCATTTAGTGAATTGGGACGCGGCTATCCCGCTCGGGATCGCGTAGAGCAATCCGAGGACGTACTCGGCCAGCGGGCGCGGGCGCTCGAAGACCAGCCGGTGCAGCACCTCGTGCAGCAGCACGGTGAAGTTGAACACAGTAAATCCCTGGACAATCGCAAGCGGGATCCAGACGAGCGGCTGCTCGAATCGAATCAGCCCCCAGGTGGCAAAGCCGAGGATCGCAAACTGCCGGATCGCTACGAGAAAATGTCGAAGCGGTGTCTTGAGGTGGAGATCCTTGAGCACCTCGCGCGGCACGGCTTGCCCAAGCTCGGCGCGCAACGCGACGGTATGATCGGCGTAGTGAGACATGGGAAATCGGGGATCGGAGACCAGGATCAGCGATCAGGGATCAGACCGATCCCCGATCCCCGATCCCTGATCCCTAGTAATACACCACCACTCTAAAATTCCCGGAGTTGTCCTGCAGGAAGTCGTCGTTCACGCCCAGGAACAGGCGACCCGTCGAGCGGACGCGAATCGGACCGGTGTCATCGCCGATGTAGAACATGTCGCCCGAGCCCGCGCCGATGCGCCCGATAAGTGCGGCGGCGTTGCGATTCGGCATCGGACGATTCGGGTTGGATGGCGAGTTGTTTTCGCCGGCTGGACCATCGCGCCGATCCCTTCCCCACCTGACCTGCCCAGTGGCCCCGAAGTAGATGGTCTGACCTGCCCGCACATCGACGCCGGAATCGTTCCAGGCCACGTCAGCCGAAACGATTACCTGACGCTCTCGCATTCCAGATGGCCGGCCGCCGCCGACGAGGTTGTCGTTGTTGCTGCTTCGATTGTCGAACTCGATCCGAATGACCTCGTCACGATCGAAGCGCAGCGTCCGTCCACCGCCAAAGCCTCGGCGCTCCTCGAATTCGATGGCGCCGCTTCTCACGGAGATCAAATCGCCCTGGACCCGAGTGCCATCGCGCAGATAGAGCGTGTCGGCGCGAAGGCTGAGAGGGAGCGCCAACAGAATGGTCGCGCACGCGACCCACCGACCGTTCACAAACATCGTGTCCTCCGAGGTAGCAGCCGCCGTGGCCCGCGCGTATGATGAAGATCATAGCACTGGCACAGCTGGCATGAGCCTCCGTTCACCGTTCGTTCGCGCGCTCGCTCTGACCGTGTTGATCGTGCTCGGCCTGGCGCGCCCGGCACGTGCCGACCTCACCGCGTTTCTGGGACTCTCGCCGACACCCGACAATCATGGAGCTCGAGGGTTCGCGGCGGGCCTCACCATGGTCGTGATCGGCTTCGAAGGTGAGTATTCGCAGATCCTGGAAGACGAGATCGAGAGCTGGCCGTCACTCAGGACTTGGTCAGGCAACGTATTCGTGCAGACCCCCGTCGAGATCTCCAAGGTGACGCCTTACGCCACGATCGGCGGCGGCGCGTATCGAGAACGCCTGGGCGAGACGCAGGAAACGCATCTATGCGTCAACGTAGGCGGAGGCGCCAAGATCAGGCTTGCGGGTCCGTTCCGTGTACGACTCGACTACCGGGTCTTCACGCTCAGGGGCAGTCCGCTCAACTCGACGTACCAGCGTTTCTACGTGGGCGCGAACCTGGCGTTCTAGAGTGACGCCTATCCTCCGGGCTTCTTCGGAGGAGCGACTGGTGCCGGCGTGACGGGCGCGACAGACATGTTCGCAAACTCCGTCAGCGTGAGCTTGGTCGGCGCCGCCGCAAAGGCGTCACGGTACTTCGTCAGCAACTCTGGCGGCGCGGCGCCCAGCAACTCATCGAGCAGGAGCGAAGGACGATAGTCGAACCCCGGTGTCGCCGGCAACAGCGCGTGCACGTAGACGACGTTGCCCTTCTCGTCGGCCTCGGCCGCTTTGAACACCCGCCAACCCGCGGCGATGGCGCGGCGAGCGGGATCGGAATCCGCTGACAGTTTCTCTTGCAGGGTTCGGATCGCGAGTTCGAAGTCCTCGGTCTTGTCGGGTTTGATGAGCACGAGGATCAGACCGGCCTCGGTCGTGAACGACGAGGTCGCCGGGTCGGCGGGCTTCTCCGCGGCGGGGTCGGTCGGTTTCGGCGGGGCCGGCTGCGATTGAGGAGGCGCGGGCGTCTGAGCGAGCGCCACGAGGGCCGCGACCGTGGCGGTCACAGGCGTCAGCATATCGCGACCTTTGGGGTCGGCGTGTTCGGAGCACTCAGGCTCCGAACACG
>JBOGIV010000444.1:0-12468 GCA_050747925.1 Vicinamibacterales bacterium | reverse complement strand
GCGCAGACGTCGATAGAGACCCTGTTCCTTGAGATGGTCAAGCTCGGTGGCGAGGAACGACAGGGGGTCGATGCGCATAGGAAGTCAGGACCGACGACGACTACCGGCTGGCGAGAGTTAGGGTATCGCGTACAACTCGTCGCCGTCCGGAAAACTGTCGGACAGAGTCGCGCGGTATCGGACCAGCCACGAGCGAACCGACTCCGCATCGCCGGGGTTCAAGAACGCGCCGGGATGCAGGAGAACGTGCGTCGTGCCGGTATCTTTCAGCGACTGCCATGCGGCTTCCGGATTGACCGAAACGCGACCAAGCCGCGCGACGCGAACCTTGTAATCTGGCGGGAACTGACCGCTGTAGCCGTTGGTGATTGGTTTGCCGTGGACCGATGAGTAGTAAACATAGCGAATCTCCCACGCCGCATCGCCAAAGGGGAATTCGGTCACGACCGTGCCCGCAGCCATGGACTTGAGACGCCGGTAAGCAGCCGGCGCCCGATCCGCAGGGAAGATCCTGGCGGGTGGCATGGCCTCGTTCTGCGCCCAGCTCCAGTTCACGAGCAGGGGCAGCGCTGCGCCCTCGACCAGAATCAACAGCGAGCCCGCCACGACTATCGCCGTGGCGTGGCGCGCCGCCATCAGCGGTTTCGCGCCATATCCCGCAAGAACAGCGAGAAAGAGTCCGGCGATCATCGCGTATCGTGCCGGCACGCGAACGCCGTTGAAGCCGGGCACGTAGTCGTAGAGCAACCCGTACAGACCGATACCCGATACCCGTTGATCGCCCGCTGATGGCATGGGTCCAAGCGATAACCACATCGCGAGAATCGTGGCGGTCAGAAAGAATGCGGCTTGAGACCGCGACAATCGCGCGGCGACGGCGCGAGCGCGTGGAGAGATCACCATCAACAAGCCAAACACGAGAACCAGCTGCGCAAGGAGGCGGATTGGTGTTCGCGCGCGCAGCGGAATTCCGAGAATCGAAGAGTCGAAGCCGCCAAAGATCACCGCGCTCATCACGCCAATGAGTTGCGTGATGACGGCGAAGGTGAGCAACCAGATCGCCACGCGGCGCCAGCCTCGGGCAGAAGGCTCGTTAGTGGCGCGACGCGCGTCAACGAAGGCGTCGGCGCTGGCGACGACTGCAAGCAGCCAGGGCATGAAGCCCAGGAACGTCTCTCCCTCACCATGCGGATAGAAGCGCAATGCGCGTCCCCACAGCCATACCGGCTCGGCCGCAGTGACGTAAGACCAGACGTTGGCGGAGTAGGTGATCACCTCTCCGATCCCGCGTTCGAAGCCGAAGCGTTGCTGCGCCTCTGCGTAGGGAAGGAGAAAGGGCAGCGTGCAAAGCAGGGTCACCGTCGCCGAAACGGATAGACCGATCCAAATCGACAGTTGGCGAAGTCGGCCGCCGGTCCACATCCGATGAAGACAGAACAGCGGCACGAACGGCGCGAAGTAGAGCAAGTAGTAGCCGCACGACCAGTTCTGCATCACGAGCGCGGCCGTGCCACCTGCGAGAGCCTTCTGGCTTCCCGTTGTGATGAATCGATTGAGACCGAAGAGCGCGAATGGCATCCACTGTGCGCTCATGACTTGGACGTGTGGAAGTGATGCGATGCGATAGGGCAGGAATCCGAACACAAGCCCGGCAATGAAGGCCGCGCGGCTATCGCCCGTCAGGTCGCGCACAAACAGATACGTGCCCCACGCCGAAAGCGCAAACGTCGAGATGAAGAGAAGGTTGTAGCAAAGGATGATGTTGCCGGTGACGGCGTAGACGGGCAGCACCTGAAGTGTCTGTCCAAACAAATGCTCTGATAACGCCAGGGCGAGCGGATCGGGGTGGAAGATATTGGCGTTCCAGAAGTCCTGCCAGCTCATCGCTCCCGTCAGCAGCTGCGGTACGTGCTGGACTCCCCACGACAGAATCCACATGTTGAGCAGCGAGTCACCGAGATCGCCGGGCACATCTCGCCCGAGGCCACGTGCGAGCGGCCATGTCATGACCACCGAGAGTGCGAAAAAGGCGAAGACTGGCGCAACCGATCCCGGTTGGAACTGGCGTCTCATCACAGGGGCGTCAGGTCCCTTCTTCGGGCGCCTCGATCAACAGCTCTTCGACGAGGACTTGCACGATGGCGGCTGTCGGGACCGCGAGAAGCGCTCCGAGAATTCCCAGAAGCTCGGTTCCAATCCCAAGCGCGATGATCACCGCGACCGCGCTCAGCCCCACTTGACTGCCGAGGACCTTCGGAACCAGCACGTTGTTCTCCAGGACCTGCTGTGCAATGAAGAACACGGCCACCGCGAGTGCCAGGCCGGGAGAGATCGTCAGCGCGACAGCAACGGCGGGGACAGCTGAAAGGATGGGACCCACCATCGGGATCATCTCGCCGATCCCGGCGATGACCGCCAGCACGAAGAAGTACGGCACGCCGAGGAGCGCCAGCCCGATGGCTGACGTCACGCCGATGATCAGACCGAGCAGAAGTTGCCCCCCGAGCCAGGCGCTGATCTTCACGGCCACCCGACTGCTCACCTCGGTGACTCGCCGACGTCGCCTGCGGGGAAACAGGCGAATGAAGAGATTCAGAATGCCGTGCCACTCGACGAGGAGATAGAACGTGAGCAACAGAATGCTGAGAAGTCCAAACAGGCCGCCGATGATGCTCCACACTGCGATGAGCACCGTCCCGACGGCGCCAGCGCTCCCTGCGGGCACCTGACTGACGATTTCCTTGAAGGTGAGTGCCGCCGGCAGTATCCCCCAGTTGACCAATTGCATTTGAAGCGTATCGAGCTTCGCCGGCAGATCTTTCCAGAGCTGCTCAGCTTGCGCGATGAGCGGCGGCAGCGCCGCCGCGAGGACGCCACCGACGACGGCAAGAAAGAGCGCGTAGATCGCCAGGATGGCTGCGGCGCGAGGCAACCGCTTTCTTCCAATTGGCACGATCGTCTGACGTTCGATGGCGAGAACGAGAGGCGCCAGGCCCGTGGCGAGCAGACCACTGATGTAGACAAGGACGAGCTGATCGCGGACGAGGTACAACGTCCAGAGCAGCAGGACAGCGACTGCGATCGATGTGATCGTGAAGAGAATGCGCCCCCGCGGGTCGGTGGACATCAAGCTCACGCTCGAGTTGTCGACATCACAAGAACTCCGGGTTTAGGCGTCGCGGAGAAACGTGTGAGTGAAGTCGGCCACGTCGTCGTAAATGCCGTTGAGCTCAGCAAGCGAAGCGAGAAAGACGACCCGGAAGAAGCCACTTCCCTTCGCGGTGCCAAAGCCTGACCCGTAGACGCACAGAATCCCTTTCGTCCGCAGCAGCCCCAGGACGAAGTCCTCGTCGCTCTTGCCTCGTGGCAACTCGACCTTCGGCATGGCGTAGAAGGCGCCTCGAGGAGCGACGCAGCGGATGCCATCGATCGCGTTCAGTCGCGTTGTCGTGAGCTCGGCCCGCGCGCGAAGCTCTCGCCGAAACGAGACTTGGTGCGATCGATCGCCGGTGAGCGCCGCCGTGACCGCGTACTGCATCGGGCCCGGACTGCAAAGTCGCCCGTCCGCGAGCTTCTTGATGGCAGCCAGCGCTCGATCGAGCCGCGCTGATGATCCAACAGCCATCCAGCCCGCTCGCCAGCCAGGGGCCAAATAGGCCTTCGACAGACTCGAGTAGGAAATGATCGGGGCCTCGTTGTCCAAGGCCGCCATCGGCGGCACCGAGCCGTCGTACGCCAGGTCGCCGTACACCTCATCGGCCAGGATGACCAACCCGTGCGTTTCGGCCAGGTCGATCAGTTGACGTCGCGCCGATTCCGGGTAGATGGCGCCCGTCGGGTTGTTCGGATCGATCACGACGATCGCCCGCGTCCGCGACGAGATCAACGAACGGATGTGGTCCAGATCGGGCAGCCAATGACGATCGGGATCGGTTCGGTAATACGCCGGTTCTGCACCAATTTTCGCTAGGACGGCGGTGTAGAGCGGATAGGTGGGCGACGGGACCAGAACCTGTTCCCCCTCGTCCACGATTCCTGTAATGGCGAGCTCGATCCCCTCCGATGTACCGGATGTCATGAGCACTCGCTCTGGTGAAACGTTGACACCTCGGGCAGCAAAGTCGGCAGCCACGGCTTCGCGAGCCTCGGAGATCCCCGGAGACGGGGTGTAGCCGTTGTGGCCGTCTCGCATGGCCCTGACGACGGCCTCGATCAAGTGCGGCGGGGTGGTAAACCCAAACTGGTTGGGATCGCCAATGTTCAGGTAGCGAACACGCGTCCCACCCTTTTCGACTTTCTTCGCCTCGGCAACGATGTTACGTATAGCGTAGGTAAAGCGATCGACGCGCCGCGCGGTCCGGACTGTCGAGGCCGTCGTGCTCATGGCGCAGGCATCTTAGCAGGAGCGAGTCGACACCTCCCACAGCAGCCCCGCTCGTGTAATTCCTACATCGAATTTGTGCGCTGGACGCCGTTCAGTTTCAACCCTTTTTGCTTAAATTGTTGAGGATCAATGCATTACGAGATTGGCAAGACATTTGGTTATGCGTGGGACATGCGGCGGGTTCTGGCAGCAGGCTCGCTCGGGACTTTTCTGTGGGTTCTGGGCGGGTCGGGGCTGGCGCAAGAACCAGCCAACCAGCAGCCGACCTTCAAGTCGGGGGTCGATTTAGTCACGGTGAGCGCCACCGTGCGAGACAGCAGGGGACGACTGGTGAGAAACCTAACGGCCAAAGACTTCGAGGTGATCGACCGCGGGCAACGGCGGTCAATCACTCAGTTTCGAGCCGACCAGGCCCCGCTCAGCCTCGCCATCCTTTTCGACATTAGCGGCAGCATGGATGTGGCTGCCCGTTTCACTGCAGCAAAGTTTGCGGCCCACCATCTGATCTCCTGGTTGGAGCCGGGCCGAGACGAAGCCGGGCTGTTCGCCTTTGACAGCCGGCTCCGAGAGGTGGCCCCGTTTTCGGTCGACACGCGCGCTCTTCAGGGCGCGCTGGGGGAGGTCGATCCGTTCGGGGCCACCTCACTTAACGACGCCATCGCCGAAGCCGCCGCGCTGGTTGCGCGACGGCCCGCGCAGCGTCGGGCCGTCGTGGTCCTGACCGACGGCATCGATACCTCGAGCCGTCAGACACCGGCGGACGTCTCGGCCATCGCGGCCGCGATCGACGTGCCGGTCTACGTGATTGCCACGGTGCTTGCGATTGACGACCCCGGCTCCGAGCGGGCAACCCCACAGGCGCGGGCGACCGCCGCGCCCAAGATCGGCACGATCGAGGATTTGGCCCGATGGACTGGCGGCGCGCTCTTCTACACCAGCACCGCGGCTTCGGCCAGCACCGCGGCACGGGCAGTCATCGACGAACTGAGGCACCTGTATTTGATCGCGTTCGAACCGGGCGTGGAAGCCGGATGGCATCCGCTGGAGATTCGGACGAAGCAGCGAGACATGGTCGTCCGCGCCAGGGGTGGGTACGTCGCGGGCGGTGGGCTTTAAAACCGTTCGTTCAGCTAAGGAGACCGTTATGAAGAACTCATGGCTTGTCGTTGGGATGTGTGCGTTGGCTCTTGGCGCCGCTCCGGCGTGCGCCACCAAGAAGTTCGTTCGCACCTCGGTTGGGGAAGTGAACGAGAAGGTCGGCACGATGGGCAAATCGCTCGAAGAGACCCAGGAGCGAGTCCGCACGGCCGAAGGCAGAATCGGTGAAGTCGATCAGCGCGCCGCGGCCGCCAACCAGGCGGCGGGCCAGGCGCAGCAGACCGCCAACTCGGCGACGAGCGCAGCCAGTGCGGCGGCTGACATCGGCCGGAAGGCTGACGCCCGCACGGCGTCCCTCGAAACGGAATCGCGCAAGCTGATCTTCGAAACGGTTCTCAGCGAGGATCGCGGTCAGTTCAAGCTGGGCAATGCCGAGCTGCCCGATGACGCGAAGGCGGCGATCGATCAGATGGTGACGCAGCTGAAGTCCGATGCGAAGAGCGTCTGGGTCGAGATCGAAGGTCACACCGACAGCACGGGCGATGAGAGGTTCAACGAGTCGCTGGGCACGCTGCGCGCCGAGGCCGTGAAGCTGTATCTCTACGAGCAGCACCAGGTGCCGCTGCACAAGATGAACGTGATCAGCTACGGCGAACAGAAGCCGGTGGCGCCCAACAACACCAAAGACGGCCGCGCGCAGAACCGCCGCGTCGTCATCAAGATCCTCGCCTAGTCCGCGCCGTTCATAGCACGAACGTTCATAACAACGAACCGGCTGAGGGTTGACGCCTTCTGCCGGTTTGTTGTGTACACCGACTCCCGACTCCGGCTACCGACTCCCGACGCCCGAGTCCAACGGCCTCCACCGCCAGAATCGGAGAATCGTGTAGACGGCCTTGAAGGCGTCCTTGAGTCCGATCTTCTTTCCCTCTTCGTAGGTGCGGCCGTGATAAGAGATGGGAACCTCGTAGATCCGCGCCCGCATTCGGGCCACCTTCAACGTGATCTCCGGCTCGATGCCGAAGTCCTTCGACTGCAAATCGAGTCGATTCGCAATCGGGCGGAGCATCACCTTGTAGCAGGTCTCCATGTCGGTGAGATTCAAGTCGCTGAACGCGTTCGAGAGCGTGGTGAGCATCCAGTTTCCGACCGAGTGCCAGAAGTACAACACCCGGTGGCCGCGTGGTGATCCCAGAAATCGCGAGCCGTAAACGACATCGGCTTCGCCTTCGACAATCGGCCGGATCAGCTGGGGATATTCACGCGGGTCGTATTCGAGGTCGGCATCCTGAATGACGACCATGTCGCCGGTCGACTCGCGTATGCCGCGCCACACGGCCGCGCCCTTGCCCTGGTTGTGCGGCTGCAGGAGCACCCGCACGCCTGGTCGATCCTCGAGCTCCTTCAGGATGTCGCGAGTGCCATCGGTGGAACCGTCATCGACAATGATGAGTTCCTTCTCGACCGCGCCCAAATTGACGTTGAGGACGCGAGAGACGATCTCGCGAATCGTCGCCCGCTCGTTGTAAGCGGGCATGATCACCGACAGTTTCATGGGCCACGAAAGTGTAGCCCATGAAACCTGCCGAGCTGCGACTCACCGCTACTGCGCCCGAGGCACCTGCCCGCGTACTTCTCCGCCAGGGTTGTTGGTGCTGTGGATGTTGATGTAGACGTTGCCCAGCAGCAACGCCTGGATGAAGTCCTCCCAACTATTGATGCCCTGGGGTGCGCGTGGCACCAGGTCGGTCGCCGACGCGGTGCCGGAGATCCCGAAATCGTTGGAGATGCCAGCTGGGACCGTGAAATTCACGACCACGGGACCGTTCTGGCCGGATGCGCCCACGTGAAAATGTCCGGCGGTCGCCCCAACCGGCAGGTTGAAGACGTCAACGCGGTACGTCACTTGTTGCGTCGCAAGGTTGAGCGAAACCGTCGCGCTACCGACCGCGCCCGTCAGCACTCCGGGGTTTTCGTTCTGGCCGGACAAAGTGATCGTCGGGAAACTAATGGTTTGTGCCTGGGCTTGTGCGGCGGAGCCGAGCAGCACCAAGGCGCTCACTGAGAGAAGAGAGAGGACACGTCGCATGACAGTTACTCCTTTGTCGCCTTCAGACACATTTGGCGCATCGTGCATTCAAGCACGATCTGCGCCAGCCCTGTAGAGCGAATCCCCTTCTGAAGAGCGTAGGACACGGGTGGACCGGCTTACGAAGCGCGAAACATGTTACGAATCGCGTATCGCGGGATCAGGGTTTTGACGCCTTTTTCAGGAGCTGATCCAGCTGGCCGATCCGCTCGTTGCTGCCGAGCAGCGCCAGAATGTCTCCGGCCTCAACGACGTCATCGGGGCCCGGCGCCACGTTGGTGAAGTCGCCGTCGCCAGATTTGGAGGCGCGCTTGATGGCGATCGTCGTGAGGCCAAAGCGCGAACGAAGCCCGATTTCGCGGAGCGTCTTGCCGGCAAACTCCGCCGGCGCCGGAATCTCGGCGATCGAAAACTTGTCGGACAACTCGATGTAGTCCAGAACATTGGCGACGACCAGGCTGTGCGCGACGCGGACCGCCATCTCGCGCTCTGGAAAGACGACGCGTGCGACGCCGAGCTTCTCGAGGATGCGCCCATGAAGCGGCGTCACGGCCTTGGCCACGATTTCCCTGATGCCGATCTCCCGTAGCAGCGTCACCACCATCAGGCTCGATTCGATGTGCTCGCCGATCGAGACCACAGCGACGTCCACATCCTGAATCCCTGACGCGCGCAGCGCCTTCTCGTCGGTGGCATCCAGTTGCATGGACAACGAGATGTGATCCGCGAGCACGCGGACGTTGTCCTCGTTGCTATCGATGCCGATGACGTCATGGCCCAATTCCGCGAGGGTCATCGCCATCGTCGATCCGAAGCGGCCGAGTCCGATCACGGCGAACGATCGTTTAGCCAATCAGCACCTTTCCCTCAGGATAGCGAATCTTTGCCGGCGTGCTGCCGCTCCGGGCCACCGCAAAAGCGAGTGTCAGCGGACCCAGCCGGCCCATGAACATCATCGACATCATCATGACTTTTCCGAACGGCGTAAAGAATCCCGAAAGGCTGACAGCACTGCCGTTCTCACCCATGGACAATCCCACGGTACCGAAGGCCGATGTCGTTTCGAATAGGGTCCACAACAGGTCCCGGCCCTCGCTCATGAGCACGAGGCCCGCGACGGTATTGAGCGCGAGAAACGCGATCAACGACACGAAGAATGCCCGCGCCACGGTTTCGGGCGGGATACGTCGTCCGAAGAGGTGCGGCTCATTCCCGCCTCGTACGGTGGTCCAGAGCGCTGCGACGATCACACTGAACGTCGTGGTCTTGACCCCGCCGCCCGTGCTGCCAGGCGAGGCGCCGATGAACATCAACGCCATGGTCACGAAACATGCGGGTGTGGTCAGGGCGCCATTGTCGATGGTGTTGAAGCCGGCCGTGCGTGCGGTCACCGATTGAAACCACGCCGCGAGAACGCGTTCGCTGGCGCCGAGCGGAGCGAAGGTCCTCGGATTGGTCCACTCGAGCGCGAGAAACGCGATCGTGCCTCCGACGAGCAGTATCGCCGTTGCCGTGACCGCGACTTTGGTGTGGACCGAGATCAAGGCCAGTCGGCGCTGCCTCAGGAGTTCGCTCAGGCAAAAGAATCCGAGGCCACCAATGATGATCAGCCATGTGATCACCAGATTCACGGTCCAGTCCCCTCGCCAGCTGATGAAGTTGTCGCTCCACAGCGCAAAGCCGGCGTTGTTGAACGCCGAGACCGAGTGGAACAGCCCGTACCAGATCGCATTCCCAGGTCCCATCTCGTTCCACCAGCGCGCGGCCAGAATAGCCGTGCCACTCAACTCGCAGAACAGCGTGAGTTTGAAGACGGTCCCGGCAAACTTCACCAGACCCTCGAGGCTCTGCACGTTGAGAGCTTCCTGAAGGTTGAGTCGCTCCTGCAGCGTGACGGTGCGTCCCAGAGCGGCGATCAACACCGTTGACAGCGTCATGTAGCCGAGGCCGCCGAATTGAATGAGGAGCATGACGACGACCTGCCCAAAGGTTGAGAAGTCCTTGGAGGTGTCGAGCACGATGAGGCCCGTGACGCAGACCGCGGAGGTTGACGTGAACATCGCGTCCAACAGCGAGACGGGACGGCCGGGAGGCGCCGAGATCGGCAGCCACAGCAACACGCCACCGAACACGATGAGACCAGCGATGGTAAAGGCGAGAAACTGCGGGGGAGAAAGCCTGCGACGTGTCTGGGGCATGGCAGATAGAAGGCAGAAGGCTTTTGCCTTGTGCCTTCTAGTGCTGGGATTGTAAGCGATACGCCGAGTGACTAGCCTTGCCCGAAGGGCCTGACGACCGACCAGCGCCGACCGAGTAATGACCGATCGACTGATCGACTAATTGATCAACAATCGATTCTGATCCCCATGGACGCGAACGACCATCCATCCAGGCGCGATTTCTTCAAAACCGTCGGCGTCGGATCGATCGCCACGGCCGTCGTCGGCGCAGCGACCGAGAGCGCCGCGCAGGGCCCGGCCGTGGCCGGTCCCGGTGAGATCGCGATCACCCTGACGATCAACGGACGGAACCACGCGCTTCGAGTGGAGCCGCGCGTGACGCTGCTCGACGCCATGCGCACACGCCTCGACATCACCGGACCAAAACGCGTGTGCGATCGAGGGGCGTGTGGCGCCTGCACGGTCATCATCGACGGACGGACGTACTACTCGTGCTCACTGCTGGCCATCGAAGCACAGGGCAGGAACATCCGCACTGTTGACGGACTCGCGCAAGGCAACACGCTGCATCCGGTCCAACAGGCGTTCTGCGACAACGACGGGTTGATGTGCGGCTTCTGTACTCCGGGCTTCGTGATGGCCACTGTCGCCCTTCTCGAGAAGACTCCCAACCCCACACCTGAGCAGGCGAAGAAGGCTCTCGACGGAAATCTTTGTCGGTGTGGGACGAACATCGGGGTGCTCAAGGCCGCCCTCGGTGCGAAGGGGGTTATCCGTGGATAACGCCCGGCAGACTTCCGACGGCAGACCCTTCGACGTTGCTCAGGGCAGGCGGCAGGCGAACTACACCCAAGTACCTGAGGTTCAGGCGCCGGCTCGTCCAGCGCAGCACCCGACGTATCCGTGGCCCGAGAAGCCGCGGCTGATCGGCACACGCATCTCGCGCGTCGACGGACCGCTCAAGGTCAGCGGTCGAGCGAAGTACTCGTACGACATCTCGCGGCCTGGCATGCTCTATGGCCGCATCCTGCGCTCGCCTCATGCGCACGCGCGTATCAAGAGCATCGACGCGTCGGCAGCGCAAAGCGCGCCCGGTGTGAAGTCGCTGATCATCACGGCGAACCCCGGCGATCGAGTGCTCTTTCCCGGCGAAGACATCGGTGCACTGGCGGCGCAAACCGAACAGCAGGCGCAAGACGCGCTCCGTCTGATCAAGGTGGAGTGGGAAGTGCTGCCGGCGCTGGCCACGGTCGAACAGTCGATGAGGCCGGAAGCGCCTCGCGTGTTCAATCCAGCCAACACGAGACGTGGAACCACGCAAGAAGACGGCGATCTCACAGCTGGGTTCAAGGCGGCGGCGTTCACGATCGAGGGGACATATTCCACGCAGGTGCAGACCCATACATCGCTCGAGACGCATGGGTGCGTCTGCGAATGGGACGGCGACAAGCTGACCGCATGGGTGTCGACGCAGGCCGTCCACGGCACGCGGGAAGGCTTTGCGCAGGCGCTCAAGATTCCACAAGCCAGCGTGCGCGTCATCACCGAGTTCATGGGTGGCGGCTTCGGCAGCAAATTCGGTCCCGATGCGCAGGGTGTCCTCTGCGCGCGCCTCGCCAAGGCCGCCAACGCGCCGGTGAAGTTGATGCTCGATCGGAAGGAAGAGCATCTGGCGACCGGGAATCGTCCGTCGGCGTTCGCCCAGGTGAAGGCTGGCGTGTCCGCCGACGGCAAGCTGACCGCGTTTGACGCGCAAACGTGGGGCACAGGCGGCGCCGGGGCGGGCTCAGACTATCCGCTGCCGTATATCTACGTGTTCCCGAATCGCAGGCGAATCCACACCGACGTCTACATCAACGCCGGTCAACAGCGTGCGATGCGCGCACCCGGTCATCCGCAGGGATGCTTCGTCACCGAAGTGTTGATGGACGAGCTGGCCGATCGGGTCCGGCTGGACCCGGTGGAGTTCCGCCTCAGGAACCTGCCACCCCTCGCACCCAATGCGATGTGGGCGAAGTACTTCCCGATGGGCGCCGAGCGCATCGATTGGAAGCGGCGTCACGTCACGGGGGATCCAACGCCTGGGCCGATCAAACGCGGCCTTGGCTGCTCGGCAAACCGCTGGGGCGGTGCGGGCCAGGGCGGCCGAGCTCATTGCGAAATCACGGCTGATGGCGGGGTCGTCATGCTTTGCGGGAGCCAGGACATCGGCACCGGCAACCGCACGATCATGGCGATCGTCGTCGCCGAAACGCTTGGACTCGACGTCAGAGACATCACGATCGAGCTTGGCGACAGCAATTTTCCATTCGCGCCTGGGTCGGGCGGATCGACGACGGCGGCGTCGGTAATTCCGGCGATGCGAGTCACGGCGGGCAAGGCCCGCGACGCGCTTTTCGAGCGGAT
Organism: Vicinamibacterales bacterium; assembly: GCA_050747925.1. Lineage (GTDB taxonomy): Bacteria > Acidobacteriota > Vicinamibacteria > Vicinamibacterales > UBA2999 > 12-FULL-67-14b. Next base: position 311 of record JBOGIV010000444.1, on the reverse strand, counting down.
GGCTCCGTCGCTGAACGTGACGGCCGATCAACTCGAGATTGGTGTCGGCCGGATCAACGTGAACCCTTCGACTCGCTCCGCTCGCTCAGGGCAAGGGCCCGAGAGCCTGACGTGGCGAGAGGCCTGCAGGACGCTTGGCACCGTGCCCGTGTCGGTGGACGGCCAATGGGAGCGGGGGCTCTCGGCCGGCGGCACCAGCGGCGTGCAGTTCGCTGAAGTCGAAGTGGACATCGAGACGGGCATCACCGCGGTGAAGAAGATCGTCTGCGTACAGGACTGCGGCCTGATCGTCGATCTCAAAACCGCCGAGA
>JBOGIV010000443.1:0-14367 GCA_050747925.1 Vicinamibacterales bacterium | reverse complement strand
GGTGACGGCCGAGGATGGCGAGAAGCCAGCGCAACAAGCCAGCGACGTTCGCAGAGGAAATCTTGTAAATGAACACAAGGTTGTCCACGCACGTCACGTCGGGCATGTGCGCATCCAGCCGGCCAAGTTCACCAAGCGCGCACACCGGCGGATCGCCAGGCCCCGGTCGTAAGCGCCATTCATCGGATTGGGCCCTGAGCATTCGGCGCAGCTCGTCGAGCGCCGTCCTGGCTTCTCGTGTGGGCTGATCGGACAGCGCCATTGAGGCAAGGGGGGCGTAGACACGTGTCAGTCGCTCAGAGGCCGGTGTCCCCGGTGTGATCCCGAAGAGGGTTCGCTGAAAGGTGTGCGTGACGATCCGTTCGAGATAGTCGTTGGGTTCAACCGTACCGGTGCCGGTGCCTTTCGCCAGAGAAGCGGCGACGCCCAGCTCTCGTCTCGTGGTCGCGACAGCAACCGGCCAGCCGTGATCGATGGTCTGAGGCGACAGTGCCTGGCGGAATAGCGGACCGTAAAGCGAGTGGGTCTCCACGTTCATGTAGCGCAGAAACCTTCCGGGGATCGCGTGGCTGAACCGTTGGATCGACGGCCCCAGCGCCTCCTCATGCTCATGGAGCAACTGTTGGCCCCGCGCGAGGCCGACGAGGCAAATCGTCGGTCGGTGAAACTGGGCCATCTTGAAGATCGGGCCGTAGCGTGCCGCCTGCTTGCGGTAGAAGTCCCGGTCAACCAACGCTTCGAGCGACGTCCCGAGCGACAGTGAACCGGGCGGCAACCCGCGCGATCGTCCGTACCCGGCGCGGTCCCGATACGCTGCGCCGAACACGACCAATGCCGCGAGAATCGTCAGGGCATGCAAGGCGCCCGGAAGGTACAGGGCCACGACGATCACCATGCCGACTCCCACAGCCAGCGTGCCAATCAGCGCCGCAAGGACTCGGGGAAACATACGGGCGAGGGGCCTTGTCGCCAGGGGCAACACCACCCATATTCCGGCCAGCACCAGGCCAGCCGTTTCTGCGAGGACGAGCCACGAAGGCGCCGGCATGATCTCTAGACGACGGCGCTGGCGGTCGAACGCGACGATCGGTCGTTCGCGCCAGCCGGATCGAGCCAGTCAGACAGATCGCGACCCAACAACACTTCGAGACGCTCGATGTCGCTCCGATAGAGCCGTGTCAGCTCAGCGCGAAGCGTCGAGTCCAGGCGAACGGGCAAGATATCCTGCGTGATCAGCGCGAACGCGCGATCGCGCATCGTCTTGGGCAGATAGCGTCGGAGACGCGCGCGCAGTGTGGCGGAATGGGTCCAGGCACGTCGGACCAACTGGTTCCGCACCAGACCCCCGCTCCTATTGTGGCGACGCGACACGTCGGGAACAAAAGCCGGATCCACACCCAGGAAGGCAAACAGGTCTCGCATGATGCCGGCCGGGTTCTCTTGAAAGTCCTCGAAGAGATGAATGCGAATGCGATCGCGGGAAAACCGTTCCAGATATGACGCCAGGAAGTGGCCGACGAAGCCCGCGGCGAGATAGGTTCCTACGGCCTCATCTCGAATGAGCGGTTGCTTTCGCTCATCTCGAACCACATCGGCGAAATCAACCCGTCTCTCGAGCCCATCCCGGCGCCGGCCGACAAATCGCGCGAAGGCTCGGTCCACGGGGTGTCGCAGCAGGGCGACGAGCCTTACGTCGGGTAGCCGCGCGGCAATCCGCGGCGCGGCGTGAACGGTGGCGAGATAGGCCGGCGACACTTCGCCGATAGCCTTCTCGTTTCGGACGCCATCGAACAGCCCTTCGTAGTCAGCGGCGTCGTAGACAGAGTAGTCCTGTGCGACGCTGCGGATGTACGGGTCCTCGTCCGGGGACCTGCCGTTGCAGAAGAAATAGCTCGGAGACTTGACGTCGGGAAGGAAGACGTCGGGGTGCTCCCCCAGATAGTAATGGAGCGACGTCGTGCCAGAGCGTCCTGCTCCGATGACGAGGAAGTTGGGCAGCGTCATCGCACTGCGCCAGCAAACCTGCCCGCGACGGCCCAGGCCAGTCCGCTTGCGTGAACGCGCGTTCTGAAGGAGTGTCGAGCCAGGAGCCGATTATAACGAGAGTTCAGGTCAGGTCTGAGCGAGATCGAACGGATCGTCCGCGGACAGCTGGGCCGAAGAGCGGTCTTTTGCACGGTCGAGCGTGTTAGCATCGTCCGGCCCCCCGATCTCGATGTCACCGCCTCGCGACCAAGCGCCCGACGCGCGCTACTGGAACGACGTCGCCACATCGCCGTCGGCTGTGCGCGGGGACCTCTGGCGTCGCCACGCCGATGCGGTCAACGCCGACCTCTGTGCCCGCTGGTGGCCGGCTCGACCAGTGCGACGCGCGCTCAAAACCGATCTCTTCGATGAAGCATGTGGCGTCGGTTTGTTGCCGAACCTCGCGGAGCGGGCTGGGTCGGTGCATGGCACCGACCACGCGGTGGAGGCGGTTCGCCAGGCTCACTCACGGCTGCCCGGCGCGCCGCTTCTGGTCGCCGACGTTCGTGGGTTGCCCTACGCCAGCGCGAGCTTTGACCTCGTCATCTCCAATTCGACGCTGGATCACTTCGATAACGTCGACGACATCGCGAAGAGTTTTGCGGAGATCCATCGCGTCCTTGCCGCCGGCGGTCGCTTCATCCTGACACTCGACAACCCACTCAACCCCGTGGTCGCCCTCCGCAACGCGCTGCCGTTCGGATGGCTCCACCGGACCGGTCTGGTCCCGTACTATGTCGGCGCGACGTGCGGCCCGCGCTCGGGACATCGAATGCTCGCTGCGGCAGGATTCGAGGTGCGACAGATCACCGCGATCATGCACTGCCCTCGCGTGATCGCTGTCGCGTGGGCCAACAGGCTGCAGGCGCGGCACTCCGACAACGGGCAACACCGCTTTCTCAACTGGCTCAGCAAATGCGAACGGCTCGAGCGCTGGCCCACTCGCTATCTAAGCGGCTACTTCGTGGCGTGGATGGCTGACAAGCGAGACTGACAATCGAGCCCGCACGCGCGGCTTCAGCTCTTCGAACCGTACATCGTACTTTTGCCTAAGGGAGGCCGCGCGCCAGCTATTCCCGAGCTTCGTTGAGTTGAGTATTCACGAGGAGTTCAGGAGGCCAGGGAGCCAATTCTTTCTCCTGATCTCCCCGATCTCCCTGTGGGTGATATCGGGTGATGGTGACAATCAGTGGACTCTGGGTCTAGTGCTAGAGTAGCGGCATGCCGTCGCTCGGCGAGCAGGTCGCGATTCTCTTCATCCTCGCGATTCCCATATCGTCGGTCGCATGGACGGTCACCCACGAGGAGATCGTTCGCGAGCCGCGTGAGTACTGCATCTCGAAGAGCAAGACGGCGCAAAGCATGCTCGTCCGCAAGTTCTTCTACCTCTTCACGTGCGAGTACTGTTTCAGTCACTGGGTCACGCTCTTGACGCTCATCGTTACCGACTACAAGCTGATCTACGACGATTGGCGGGGATATCCCACAGCGCTCTTCGCGCTCGTCTATGTGGCGAACTTTTACATGAGCTTGTTTGGCCGCTTGAGGCTCGAGATTCGCGAGGAGCGGCTCGAAATCGAGGAGCTGGAAGACAAGCTCGAAAAGCTGAAGGCGGCTCGCGCTCAGCGGGTGGAATTGACCACGAAACCCAGGCAAATCGGCTGACCCGACTTCGGAGTTCTCACGGCATGGCCGACGTGCGCACCGTCGGTCACCACCACCGTTCCCCATCTTGTCATTCGATGGTCCCTATCCGTTTTCTCGCTTGACGCCAGTTGTCCATCCCGGTACCGTCCGTGACACGTAGTCGTGTTTTCGTTGTGGACGCCGTTCGTCCTTTGCAAGACCCCAGGAGGGTGGGATGAAACTGAAACTGGTCGGGCTCGTCGTGGCGATAGTTCTCGCCGTCTACGGGAACTCGTCCGTGTTTGCGCAAGGCAGCTTTTTCTCCTCGCTTTCGGGCACGGTCGTGGACTCGTCGGGCCTGGTGATTCCAGGCGCGACGGTTCGAGTCAAAAACAAGGGCACTGGCGCGGAAGTCGAGCTCGTCACTGGCGGTGACGGCGGGTTCAACGTGCAAGCGATTCCGGGCGGGACCTACGAGGTCACTGTCACGCTCGAGGGGTTCAAGACCAAGATTCTCGAGTCGGTGACGGTCAACGCCGCGATTCCCGCAACGGTCAAAGTCGCGCTCGAGGTCGGCGTGCTCTCCGAAAGCGTCACCGTCGTCGGCGAATCCGCCACTGTGGTGCACGCGACGACCCCGGCGATCTCCACCAACATCTCCGGTGACCAGATTGTTCACCTCGCGCTCACGAGCCGCAATGCGCTGGATTCGCTGACCTCGCTCGCGGGCTTCAACACGTCAGGGACGGCGCGCAACTCCACCGTCAGTGGTCTTCCCAAGAGCGCCATCAACATCACGCTCGACGGCATGAGCGTGCAGGACAACTACTTGAAGACCACGGACGGCTACTTCGCCCGCCTGAGTCCGCTGCTCGACTCCGTGGAAGAGGTCACGGTGACCACGGCGGCCAATACCGCCGACGCGACGGGCCAGGGCGCCGTCCAGATCCGATTCGTCACCAAGTCTGGGACGAATCAGTGGAGAGGGACGGCCTACGAGTATTTGCGCCACGACGCCCTCAACGCCAACTCCTGGTTCCGCAATCGCGACCTGCCACCGGATCCCAAAACCGGCAAGGCGCCCAAGGACAAGCTCCGCAACTATACGCAGGGCGCCGCGCAAGGCGGACCCATCATTCAGAACAAGGCGTTCTTCTTCTTCAACTACGAGGAGAATCGCGTCCCGAGCTCGAGCACGTTGCAACGCGTCGTCCTAACGCCTTCGGCCGCGTCGGGCATCTTCAGCTACAACGCCGGCGGCAGCGTCCAGCAAGTCAACCTGCTGGCGTTGGCGGCGGCGAACGGCCAGTTGGCGACCGTCGATCCGACCGTCTCGAAAGTCCTGGCCGACATTACTGCTGCAACGCAGAAGACGGGCGGCCTCACGGCCCTCAACAATCCGCTTGTCCAGCAGTACACGTGGTCAACTCCGACCAAGAACTTCAATCCGTCGCCGACGGTGCGCATCGACTATCAGCTGTCAGAGAACCATCGGTTGACCGGGTCGATGAACTATCGCCACGTCAACTCCACTCCCGACACGACCAACAGCGCCCAGTTGCCCTTCCCCGGTTTCGCGACGACCGGCAGCCAACAATCGACCCGCTGGACGACGTCCGAATCGCTGCGTTCGACGTTCGGGCAGAATCTCGTGAACGAGTTCCGCGTGGGTGGGTCTGGTGGCGCGACGCTGTTCTCGCCCGAGCTCGAACCCACCATGTGGCAGAGTCAAGCCGGCTACCGGTTGAACATCAACGGCGCCTGTTGCGGTACTGGCGCACAGTTGACGAATCCAGGTCTCAACTCGGGCCAGTCCTCGCGTGAAGCCTCGACCAAAGTCATCGAAAACACCCTGAACTGGTCGCGCGGCAGTCACAGCGTGACCCTGGGTGGGCTAATGGTCCAGGCGGACGTGTGGCTGCAGAATCAAACGCTGGTGCCGACGGCGAATTTTGGCCTCCTCACCACCGAGCCGGCCGACGCGATCTTCAACGCCACAACGCTGCCAGGAGCCTCAGCGGCGGACATCACGCAGGCCAAGAATCTCTACGCGATGTTGACCGGTCGCATCACGTCACTCACGGGCGACGCACGAATCAACCCGGCCGGGGATGCCTATGCGCCGCTCGGGCGGTCGCGCGCCGAGGGTCGGATGCGCGAGTTCGACTTCTTTGCCGCTGACTCGTGGCGAGCCACGCCTAGCCTCACGATAAGCGGGGGCGTGCGCTACGTGTTGGCCTTGCCGTTCTATCCGTTGAACAACAGCTACACGACCGTCACCGAACAGAGTCTGTACGGGATTTCAGGTGTCGGGAACCTGTTCAAGCCGGGTACGCTCACCGGCGCCAAGCCCGGGTTCGTCCAGTATCCGCAGGGTGGTTACGCCTACAACGTGGACCGCAACAACTTCGGGCCGAGCTTGGGCGTGGCATGGCAGGCGCCGGGCTCCGGAAACGCCATCGGCCGCTGGATCCTCGGTGAGGCTGAGGGCGACAGTGTGTTCCGCGCCGGTGGCGCCATGGCGTTCCAGCGGCCCGGGATGTCGGATTTCACCGGTACTTTTGGAGCGAACCAGGGGATTCAAGTCTCGCTGCTGCGCGACTCGACCAACACGCCGTTGCCGATCCTGTTGAGAAACACACCGGCTCTGCCGAGCGCGCCGTCGGTTTCGTATCCAATCGTTCCGACAGCAACCACCAACAGCGTCAACGCCTTCGACTCGAACCTGCAGATGCCCTACACGCAATCCTATTCGGTCGGCTGGCAGCGGAAGCTCACCCGCGACTCGGCGCTCGAGGTTCGTTACGTGGGCAGCCGCCACCGTCAAGACTGGAGCACGCTGAACCTCAACGAGCCCAGTATCACAAGCAACGGGTTCGTGGATGAATTCAGGCGGGCGCAGGCGAACCTGCAGGCAAACATCGCGGCGGGGCGCGGCAACACGTTCGCGTACACGGGCGCAGCCGGCACGGTGCCACTCCCAATCTTCCTCGCGCACTTCAACGGGCAGAATACGTCGCGCGCTAGTGCTAGTGATGCGTCGGTCTACACCGGCACCAACTGGACCAGCGCGGCGTTTCTGGGATTCCTTGCCGCGCAAAACCCCAATCCTCACGGGTTCATGTGCAACAACGCCGCCGGGTGCACCACCGCGACATTGGCCAACGGCTTGATCGGCAACAACACGTTCCGCAACAACGCGGCGGCTGCCGGCTTGCCAGCGAACTTCTTCGTTGCCAACCCCGACATGCTCAACGGCGCGAACTTGACGACCAATTCGGGTGGGACGAAGGCGCATTCCGTCCAGGTCGAGTTCCGCAAGCGCTACTCGGAGGGGTTGGCGTTCAACACGAGCTATACGTGGAGCGACGCGAAGATTCTGGCTCGCTACGGCTTCACCAGGCCGCTCGAGTACATCGATCAGGCGGGACAGGTGGGCAACGTTCAGCACGCGCTGAAGGGGAACGTGACGTGGGAAATCCCGTTCGGCCACAACCGGCGTTTTGGCAGCAGCGTGCCGGGCCTCGTGGATCGCATCGCCGGCGGTTGGGCGTTTGACGGTGTCGCTCGCATCCAGACCGGCGAGCAGTTGAACTTTGGCAATGTCCGCCTCGTGGGCATGTCCGTCAAAGACCTGCAGAAGGCCATCAAGGTTCAGCAAGGCGCGAACGGACAGATCTTCACCCTGCCGAACGACATCCTCGACAACACGGTGAAGGCGTTTGCCGTAAGCGCGACCTCCGCCACTGGGTACGGCGCCCTTGGTCCACCATCGGGTCGATACATCGCGCCGGCCAACAGCCCCACCTGCATCGAATCGGCGCCCGGTTATGGCGACTGCGGCCTTCGCAGCGTCGTCGTCAACGGCCCGAAATTGTTCCGGTTCGACTTGGGGGTCTCCAAGGAGTTCAAGATCCGCGGCGACGTGACGTTCCACTTCCGAGCGGAGATGCTGAACGCGTTGAATACGCCGTACTTCAATCCCGCGTCGACGGGCGGCATTCCCCTTGGCATGAGCACGACGTTCCTCAATCCAGGTGGACCGGTCGCCGGCGCCGGCACGCCGACGAATAACGCCGTCGCAGGGACCAGCGTGGACAGCTTCCGCCTCACTAGTCTGCTGGGCGACAATCAGTCGCGCATCGTCCTGTTGGTGTGGCGCGTGCGCTGGTAGCTGTTAGGGCCGGAACTTCCCCGAATCGGTCGGAGTTCCGGTAGGGCTGGTAGGCCAGGTAGGTCGGGTGGGGACAAGCCCGCTCGACCTAACTTGGCTCCTTCGCGAGTCTCCCACCCGTCAGGAATCGCTTATAGCTCGAGTACGAAGTCGTGGTCCGCAGCCGAGGCGTGCCCGACCCCCTCGTGATGCGCATCGATGACACCGTCACCGGCAGGATCAGCGTCTCGTCGGGATCAGTGAACGCGATCGGCTTGAAGCGGATCGACGTGTCCCACCGCTCCATCGTCCACCTGCCGTCGCTTTGGCTTCGCCGTGAGATCACGTGCGGCAAGACGATGTCCACCCACCCGGTCAGACGTTGATCCAGCCGGAGGACGTCGTAGCTATCTGGATCGATCCAGATTCGACCGCGCATTCCACCATCCAGCGTGAAGCTGACGCAATTCTGGTTGCCCTCGGCGAGCTGCGCACTCACCGTCGGCCTCTTCGCCATCACGAAATCGACGATCACGGCCGGGCGTCGATCGATCACGGCAGTGCCGACGAGCGAGAATCTGTAGTCGTCGCGCTGCTGCGGCAAGAGCATCGAGAGCGGCTGCGTTTCGGTGCTGTTCTGTTCAGGCGTCGTGCAGTTGTTCGGATCGTTCCGCCGGGGCACCCGTCCGTTGATTTTTAGGACCTGGCGAAGGATCTTGGCCTCGACCGATGCGGTCGTTTCACTGAGAGGATCCCATGTGAGTCGGAGCTCCGACTCCACCGTTCGGCCGACTCCATCGGGAGAGAGTCCATAGCTCAGCGGCTGCCACAATACCGTCTCGAGGCAGATGAGACTTTGCGCACGTGCGAAATAGCGCTCGACCCGCGCACCAACGCGACGAAGCGTGGTCTCCACATCGTCGGCTGGTTCTAACCGAAGGCCGAGGCCGGAGACGGTCACCCCGCAGGCGAGAGCGACGCCGACGAACGCTGCTGGTCGATGCATGCGCTGGCTGCTGGTCAACCCTACCCGAATGGGTCAACTCTGACAACGGTTGATCGCTTGCGCTCAGACCGAGCCAATACCTAACCGAAACAGACAGACTAAGATTGCGCGCGGCATGAACCGAGAATGGGCGGGGTGGCTCGCCTTTTACCTGCTCGTCAGCATCGTGTTCTGCTCTCCCCTGTTCGCTCAGCCGCTGGCTTTCGGCGTGAACGACTGGGATCAGCATCTCTTCTACTACGGCGCGGTGCTGAAGAACGTCGTCGAATACGGGCAGATGCCGTTCTGGAATCCGTGGTACTGCGGGGGCAACGTCTTATGGCAGAACCCGCAGATCGCCCTCCTCAGTCCCGTGTATCCCCTTTCCATGGTGATGCCGCTTCAGCTCGCCATGAAAGTGAACATCGTTCTGCACTATTGGATCGGATTTGTCGGCGCTCACCTCTTGATCGCGCGAGGTATTGGCCTAACCTTCACGCCAGTGGTAGTGCTTCTGGCTACGTTGATCACGGCCGCCGGCGCCACCGCGATTCACCTCACGGCCGGCCACAGCGTGTTCCTGCCGGGCCTGTATCTGCCGCTGCTCCTCTACTACTACGTGCGCGCGCTCAACACGGGTGCGCTCCGCAACCTGTTCCTCGCCGCGGCGCTTCTGGCCCTCATGGTGTTCAACGGTGGCGTCCATATCCTGCCGATGGCGGTGGCGGCACTCGGGTCGCTCAGCGTGTTCATCGCGTTACTGTCGCGCTCGTTGCAACCCGTCGTTGGCTCGGTCGTCTTCATGGCGGCGGGCTTCGCTTACGCCGCTCCCAAACTCCTGCCCGTCTCCCTGTACGTGCTGGGCGATACCTTCTGGGACACGCGAAACCCCACTGAGCATCCGGACCGTGTGACGCTCGAGATGTTGAGGCACGTGTACTTGGATCCGAATCAGCACACCGGGCTCACCTTCGAGTTGCAGAGACACCGGTGGCAGGAGTATGGGAACTACATTGGACCGCTGGCGGCACTCCTCATCGCCTTGGGAGTCGTCGTGGCGCTGCTCCGTCGAACGCGAGATGGAGACGTTTGGAGTCGTGCGCTGGCGCTCACGACGTTGCTGCTGTTCAGCTTCTCGCTTGGCGAGTTCAGCCCGCTGGCGCCCGCATCGTTGGTCACAGCGCTTCCGCTGTTCTCGAGCTTTCGGATTCCCAGCCGCTACACGATTCTGTTTGTCGTGTTTGCCACCCTCACGGTCGGCTCGGTGGCACGATCGCTGATCGAGCGGAGAGCGCTGGGCCGGTTCGTCGCGCGAACAGTGACCGTGATCTGCGTTCTGGCGGCGCTTCATCTCATCGTGACGAACCGAAACTTTTTCGTTCGGGTGTTTCGAGATGCGCCATCGTTCGACCCCACGTTCCGGGTCATGAGTGGCCCCGCGGAGCTCGTGATCGATCGGGATTCGAATCCGTATCAGCCAGGGTCGCCAATGCTGCGCGCGCTGATGTCCGACCAGTCGTTTTTCAGTTGCTACGAGTCGCTCCAGCTCGGACGCACAGCCGATAGCGATCGCCCGCTTGTCTACAGTGAGGGCAACGCCCTCATCTCGAACGTGCGCTTTTCTCCAAACCGCATCGAGTTCGACGCATCGGCGGGTCTGACAGCATCGCCGCTGTTTCTGAATCAGAACTTCGCCCACGGCTGGAGCAGCGACGTCGGCTTGGTCGCCCGTGAGCGGGACACCGGGAGGCTGTCGATCACGCTCGGGTCAGGCCAGACAGGTCATTTCTCGTTCGAGTTCGTCCCACCAGGATTGTGGATGGGAACGATGATCGCAATCATCGCCGTCGCGGCATCGATCGTCATGCGGAACCTAAAGACGAGTTCGCTTGAGTGCGGAATCCCACAGGGAGGCCAATGAGTTCTGGGAGAAGATTTTGCTCCCCGATCTCCTTGAACTCCCTGTCGATGGTGCGTGCCTCATACCGAACCCAAGTGAATCTCAGGATTGGTGGCTCACTAGGCCACAAATGACGCCGATGACACAGACACGCGCCTACGGTGGATTCGGCGCCGCGTCACCTAGCAACTCGAGCGCCGACAGTGGATCGATGCGCGCGCCTGCCACGCGGAGCGCCCAGTGCAAGTGCGGGCCGGTGACTCGACCGGTCGCCCCGACCAGGCCGACGACGGCGCCGGCGTCGATGTCCTGCTCTTCCTTCACATCAATTTGCGAAAGATGGGCCAGCAACGAAAAGACGCCGAGCCCGTGGTCGATCACGACAGTGCCGCCGCTGAAATACAGGTCGCGAGCCACGACGATGCGTCCGGCGTTGGGCGCCCGCACACGCGCGCCAGCGACGCTCAGAAAGTCGGCGCCGGCATGCGGGCTGCGAGCCCTGCCATTGAAGATGCTACGCGTGCCGAATCGGCTGGTCGCGGGATCGGGAACCGGCCGAACGAATGCGCCATGCCAGAGCCGCTCCAATGCAGAATGCGCGTACACGTCCGCGAGAAACGCGGTCTCGCGCTCGATCCGATCGCGCATCGACGGCGGTGGATCGACGAACTCTGGCGCCACGACGAGGCGACGGGTCGGGAATCGCTTCCTCAGGATCCGCAGCTCGTATCGGCCGGACACGAGCTCGGAGCCGACTCGCGCCTCAGCGACGAGCGAGTAAACACCCGGACGCTGACCGATGTCGACGCCGACAACGGACTGCCACTTCCCCTTATCTACCTGGAAGACGGGCATGAGCTGACCGAATACCCGAACGCGCATTTCGCGCGCTTGCGCGTCGGTTGTCAGCGTAGCCACAAGGAGCTCGCCCGGCTGCTGCGAGCGCGCCGCCAGCGTGATCGCGATTTCCTGAGGCGCTGACGCCAACGCAAGCACGGCCGTTAGGGCCACCGTCATAGGGCGCTCGATGATCTATCGCTTCGGCTCGGCCACCACGATCGCAATCGCGTCGCCGGTTGAGGAGACGGCCAGCCGACTGATGGCGCCCAGCTGGTGCGGCGCGCCATCGAACACCGTGGTCCAGCCGCTGGCGCCTCGGCTCCACGACATGATCTTCGAGCCGGACGACATCAGAAGAGTCGAGGCATCAGGCATCCACGCGCAATCGCGATCGCTGCTGCCCTCCGCGGTTCGCACCAGCGGCGTGATCGCCTTGGTGTCGACGTCTATCTGTTTCACCCAGTACTCAGCTGATGGCTCCCTTTGAATGAAGCTCGCCAGACGCGAGCCGGGCACCCGATGCAGCGAGCGGCCAATGTCACTCGCCACGATCTCGGCGGCGCCCGTGCTTACGCGCGCGAGACGAAGCGTCGATGGCTGGCCGAGCACAAACAGCGCCAGGTGGTCGGCATCCACCCAGGCGTGATAGCCAACCGGCTTGATGTCTCGAAGGACGAGCTCCGGATTCTCGCCCTTGGCGTTGAATCGCCAAAGGCGCTGGGCGCCATCGGGCTCGACGCGAATCACACTGAACCCGCCTGATTCTCCAATGCCCGTGGGCAGAAACGTTGGCGAGTACTCGCCTTCGGTCGTCTGTGTCAACCGAGAGAGCCGCCGGCTGGCGCGATCGAAGATGTACGTATCGGTCTGCTTGCCGTCGCGGTTGCCCGTCAGCAGAATCCGAGAGCCGTCAGGTGAGAACGCGGGCTGATTGTCGTAGCCGGGCTCGATCGCGACCGGGGCCGGCGACGCCTGAGTCAACGACGCGAGCCCTCCCGAAAATTGGAGCAGATAGACGTCGGTGCCGGGTGTCGCCGGTGCAGGCTGTGGCGTCTGAAACATCGCGAGCATCGCGACGGCGCCGAGAAGGATGACGCGCATGCGCGGGAGTATACTGCGCCGGTGAAGCGGAGGGATTTTCTCGGGACTCCCCTGGTCGCGTTCGCGCCGATCGCATCGAGCTCGACGTCGGCGTTCGCCCAGAGTCAGACCAGTCGATCATCAACATTCGATCCGTGGATCGAGGTTCACCGGGCGCACCTGCTGCACAACGCCGATCAGGTCGCGCGGCTCGCGTCGAGGCCGATACTGGCCGTCATCAAGAACAATGGATACGGCCTTGGCGTCACCAACGTCGCTCGGGTGCTCGAGACGCACCAGCGGATTGCCGGCTTCGCCGTGGTCAAGCTTCAAGAAGCCATCGACCTGAGAGACGCCGCCATCAAGAAGCCGGTCGTGCTCATGGGGCCATTCGATGAGGCCGACCTCCGCGAGGCCGTTGCGCGCCGCGTCGCGCCGATGGTGTACACGCCCATCGGCGATCTGCTCCAGAAAGAGGCGCAGAGGCTTGGGAGTGCCGTTCCTATTCACGTCTGTGTCGATACCGGAATCGGCCGCGTCGGCGTGCCCTACCTCGATGCGCCGGCTCTGATTCGTGACCTCGCTGTCCGGCCGGGTATCACGATCGACGGCACGATGATGACGTTCACTGAAGACTCGAGCTTCGATCGTGAGCAACGCCGGCGATTTGCCGAGCTGACCGACGGGTTGACACGGTCGGGTGTCCGGCTCGGACGACGACACGCGGCGTCCACCTACACGCTGTTCCAGCATGACGATGCCGCCTTCGACATGGTGCGGCCAGGAATGGCGTTGATCGGGATCTACCCCGAGCCCGCGTTTCGATCGCCGAACCGTATGGACCTGAAACCGGCCCTGGCGCTTCGCGTACGAGTGGCCTACGTCAAGCGACTGGCGGCAGGAACCAGCGCGGGCTACGAGCGAGCCTACCTCGCCAAACGCGACACGTGGGTAGCCACGCTGCCGATCGGCCACGTGGACGGATGGCCTCGCGTCGCCGCTAAAGGCGCGCGCGTGCGCATCAACGGCCGCGCGTACCCTGTGATCGCGTCGGTCTCAGCCAGCCACACGATTCTCGAGATCGGCGACGAGCAGATGGTGAAGGCCGGGGACATCGCGACGCTGTTCGACTGGGAGCCTGGTTTCCGTCCGGAAGACGTCGCCGCAGCATGTGGCGCATCGGTGTACGACCTCACGATGCACCTCAACCCACTGCTGCCCCGCCGCGTGCTCGCCTGAAGCAGACGCCTCGGCGAGCCGTCCTACCGTTTCTGATCGTTCTTGAGTTCGACGACGATCACTTCCATCGGCTCTTTGCCCTTGTTGAGATCCCCGTGCTGCTGGTTGAGCGGATCCGCTTCGAGCCAGTACGCCTTGCCTGACTCCCACGTCATCTTCGACAGCGTTGCACCCTTGCCGTCGATGACGTCGAGCGTGCCGCCCTTGAGGGCGACGATGGTTCGGCCGTGGTCGTGCCGATGGAGCGCCAGCGGCTGGTTCGGCATGATGATCGACTTCCAGACTCTGACCTCGCTGTTCTCGAACTGAGGCTCGCGACGAGTTCCCGCCTGCTGCCCCGTCACCACTCCTGCCGCAAACGCAAACACGATCGCCAGCGACGCCGCCACCCATCGGACTTTCATGCCTCCTCCTTCTTCGGTCCTATCGTATCCGCCCTGGCAGTCCTACCCGGCGTACCCGGCCTACCCGGCCCACCAGGCCCACCCGGCCCACCCGGCCTACCCGGCCTACCCGGCC
>JBOGIV010000442.1:0-28638 GCA_050747925.1 Vicinamibacterales bacterium | reverse complement strand
TCGTCGAGCGTGCTGGAGCGCCGGCGTGATTCGACAGGTCCTCGCGGTTGGCTCCAAGGAGCTCCGTCAGATCGTTCGCGATCGACGGACGCTCGTCATCCTGCTGTTCGTGCCGGCCTTCTTCCTGCTCTTGTACGGCTACGCGCTCAACTTCGACATCCGCCATCTGCGCCTGGCCGTCCAGGATCGCGATCGGAGTACAGCAAGCCGCGAGCTCGTCTCATCGTTTGCGAACTCAGGCTATTTCGATTTCGTCGGCCAGGTCGACTCCGACGCAGAGCTGGAGCGTCTCATCGACCGCAACGAAGTCCGCCTGGTGCTGACGATTCCGGCCGGCTTCGCCCGCGATCTCGAGATGCTACGGCCGACGACGGTGCAGGTCGTGATCGATGGCGATAACGCCAACACGGCATCGACCGCGATGGGCTATGCGCGCGCGATCGTCGGCAACTTCAGCGCCGCTCGGCTGGTTGACGTCGCGCCCAGGCGGATGGCGTCCGGATCGACGCCGGTCCCGACCGCGCCGGCACCATTCCCCATCACAGCCGAGCCGCGGATTTGGTACAACCCGTCGCTGAAGAGCGCGCTGTTTCTGGTCCCGGGCCTCATCGCATACATCTCGATGATTACGGCTGTCGTGTCGACGGCTCTTTCGGTCGTTCGCGAAAAAGAGCGCGGCACGATGGAGCAGGTGAGGATGGCGCCGCTCAGCCCCGCGGCCTACATCATCGGGAAGACGCTGCCCTATCTCGCCATTGCGTTCGTGTCGGCGCTGCTGATCATCCTCACGTCGATGGCATTGTTCGAGTTGCCCATGAACGGATCCTGGGCGCTCCTGATTCTCGCGATCGGACTCTTCCTGGTCGGTGCGCAGGCACAGGGGCTGTTGGTGTCGACCATCGCCGAGACGCAGCAGGTCGCCTTTCAGCTGGCGCTGCTGTCGTCGTTTCTGCCGACGTTCATCCTCTCAGGCTTCATCTTTCCGATTTCGAGCATGCCGGCGGCTGTCCAGGCGATCACACATGTTGTCCCCGCCCGCTATTTCCTGGTCGCGCTGCGCGCGATCGTGTTGAAGGGTGCCGGGATCCTGGCGTTCTGGGAGGACCTGTCGGCGTTAGCGATCTTCGCGACCGTGGCTCTCGCGCTCGCCGCCTTGCGGCTGAAGCGCGAGTGGGCTTGAGGGGGCCGATGAGGCGCGTACTCCATCTCATGCGAAAAGAGCTGCTCGAGCTGCGGCAGGATCCACGGCTCTTTGGTGTGGTGATCCTTGCCCCCGTGCTTCAGTTGACCATCCTCGGATATGCCGCTTCGACCGACGTACGGGACATTCCAGTTGTGATCGTGGACGCCGATCGCTCCTCCCAGAGTCGGGAGTTGATCCATCGATTCGAGGCCTCGTCCAACTTCAAGATCGTCGGGCTCGTGGGATCGACCGGCGAGATCGACCAGTGGCTCGATCGCGGCGACGCCTGGATGGCCTTGAGCATTCCCGCCGACTACGGCCGCACCCTCGTGAAAGGGCGGCCGGCAACGGTGCAGGTGGTGGCGGATGGCACCGATGCCAACTCCACGACGGTGGCGATGAGCTACACGATCAATCTCATCGGTGCGTACTCACAGGATCTGATGGCAGCAACTGGGCCGCTTGGCGCCGCCAGGTCGCAACTGGTGTCGCCGGAGGTTCGCGTTTGGTTCAACCCTCGTCTCGAAAGCCGCGACTTCATGGTCCCGGGCATCGTGGCGCTGCTCTTGCTGGTGATCACCACGAACCTGACGGCGATGGCGATCGTGCGAGAGAAAGAGATTGGCACGCTCGAGCAACTGAGCGTCACCCCGCTCACTCGGTGGGAGCTCATTGCCGGCAAGCTGTTGCCCTACGCGTTCATCGGCATCCTCGACGCGGTCCTCGTGCTCGTCGTCGCCATCTTCTGGTTCGAAGTGCCGATGCGCGGCAGCATCCCGTTGCTGTTCGGCATGAGCCTGATCTATCTCTTGAGCACACTCGGGTTGGGATTGTTCATCTCGACGATCTCGCAGACGCAGCAGCAGGCGATGATGACGACGGTGTTCTTCTTCCTTACGCCGATGATCTACCTGTCGGGGTTCATCTTTCCGATCGAGAACATGCCGGCGTGGATCCAGCCGATTACATATCTGATTCCGCTGCGCTATTTCCTGATCATCCTGCGTGGCATCTTTCTCAAAGGCGTGGGCCTCGAAACGCTGTGGCCGCAAGCGCTCGCGCTGTTTGCCTGGGGCGCGGTCATGCTCACGCTGGCGACGCTGCGATCGTCGAAACGCCTTGCCTAACGCACAGCGTAGATACGTAGGGCACGACTTCAGTCGTGCCCTGGAGGTACTGCTAACCAGCCTTCGCCAAGGCGACGGCGGTCCGCCGAAGCTTCGGCGTCGGCGGAAGCAGTGCCCTACGCGGATTTGGCGGCGCGAATTCCTTCTTCCTCATTCACCAGGCTCAAGAGCCACGCGCCCGCGATGAAGAACAACAGAATCACGAGCACCGCGCTCCGGCTCGAGCCAGTGATCGCCACACTGAGCCCGAAGACAGCCGGGCCCAGCACGGTGGCGAAGCGCTCGGCGACGGCGAAGAAGCCGAAGAACTCCGACGTGCGATTCTCCGGAACCAGTCGAGCAAACAGGGCCCGGCTCAGTGCCTGTGCCCCGCCTTGCACCGTCGCGACCAGCGCCGCGAGCACGAAGAAGTGCGTCGCGGTGGTCATGAAGTAGCCCAGAACAGTGGCCGCCGCATAGACCGCAATCGCGATGAAGATGGCGCGTTTCGTGCCGATGCGACCGCCGAGCGCGCCGAACATGAACGAGAACGGGATGCCAATGAACTGCACCATGATGAACGCCGCGATCTGCGAGGTCTGGGCGATCCCGATTTCGGCGCCGTAGACAGCGGCCATGCGAATGATCGTCTGAATGCCGTCCTGATAGAGCAGCATCGCAATGAAGAACAGAAACGCCTGTCGATATCGGCGAATCTCACGGAACGTCTGGCCCAGGCGGGCAAACGCGACCAGCAGCGCCGGCCCCGTGGCGCCGTCGGGATTGGAGACTGGCGGTTCGCTGACGCGCCTGAAGAGTGGGATGGAGAAGACCAGCCACCAGATCGCCACTGAGAGAAACGCGGCTTTGGTCGCTGCCGGGACGCCCGAGAACCCGAACGCGTCGGGCTGCAGGATCCACGCGAGATTGACCAGCAGCAGCACGCCGCCGCCCAAGTAGCCAAGCGCATATCCAGCGGCCGAGACGCGATCGGTCTCTTCGTTGCGTGCGACGTGCGGCAGCAGCGAGTCGTAGAAAACGAGCGATCCGGAAACGCCGATGTTGCCGATGAAGAACAGGACCGACGCAAGGCCGACGTCGCCTTCACCAATCAGCGTCATCGCCAGGCACGAGGCGGCGCCGACAATCATGAAGCCGCCGAGCAGCCGCTTCTTGATCCCGCTGTAGTCGGCGAGCGCGCCGAGAATGGGCGCAGCGATCGCAATGGTGGCGACCGAGATGGTCGTAATCAGGGCAAAGCGAGCGGTCGCCTGCGCGGGCTCGAGGCCCTTGGCGGCGTAACTCGAATAGAAGCTCGGGAAGACCGCGGTGATGACGGTTGTGAAGTAGGCGGAGTTAGCCCAGTCGTACCACGCCCAGGCGCGCTGGGCGGGGGTCACGAGCCCCGCCCGGGCCAACAGCCGCGTCAACATGCCGCGACAGCATAGCCCACACACCAGAGACAGGTTCAGAGAGGTTCAGAGAGGTGCACCCATCAGAACCCTTCTGAACCCCTGTGAACCTTTCTGAACCTATCCGAACCTATCTCCGAATACTGACGTCGCCGCTGAACGTCTTCAGTCTGAAGTCCGTCGATCCGCCACCGTTCAACGCGCCGCGGAAGTTCCGCCGGCCGCTGCTCTGGAGGGTGACGGGCAGATCGCTTTCGAATTCCCCGCTGAAGCTGTTGAAGTCGAGCTCGCCACGGGCGCTGTCAGGCATCCTCAGGATGATTCCGCCGCTGAACGTATTGATGTCCAGGTCGTTGCCATCCGCCCAATCGCTCGCCTCGATGCGAACGCTGGCGCTGAAGCTGTCCACGTTCAGCCGGCCACTGACGCCGGTCACCGTGACGGGCGCGCTGAAGGTCTTGATGTCGAGCTCGGTCTTGCTCGGCACCTGAATATCGAAGTCCGTTTCCACGACGTTGTCGTTCCGCCGCTCGACGACTCGACGGTTGGCCTGGATCTCGATGGAATTGCCGCTCTGCGTGATCTCGAGCTTGATGTCGTTGAGCCGATCACGGCTCGCCCGCCGAATGGCTTTGATCACGACCTGATCTCCAGCCACGCCCGAGATGCGCACGCGCCCGGAGAAGGTGTTCAACTTGAGACGACCGCCGGGTTGAAGGGTCAGCGTACGGTCGACGTTTTCGATCTCCTGGGCCGCGGCCGGTGCGGCAACCACCAGGGTGAGCAGGACGGCGAAAACGGCGTGAAAAGTGCGGGTCATGGTCACCTCGCTGACTGTAGACGAGGTGGGCGACGGAAGGGTTGCTCCCTACTTCTTGGTGGCGGTGAACGTCCCGTTGACCATCCCGGCGATGTCCATCTTGCCCTTCATCGTGTTCTTCTCGACGGTTCCGTCGTAGGTGACCGGCGCGTTCTGGCCCTGGACGTCGATGGTGAACGTGAAGTGGATGGCGTTGCCTTTG
Source organism: Vicinamibacterales bacterium (assembly GCA_050747925.1). Classification (GTDB taxonomy): domain Bacteria; phylum Acidobacteriota; class Vicinamibacteria; order Vicinamibacterales; family UBA2999; genus 12-FULL-67-14b. The sequence goes on along the minus strand of JBOGIV010000442.1, from coordinate 23,915 downwards.
ACGGTACCCGCCAAGTCCGCCGTGCCGAGCTGGCCGTTGTATTTCCCGGTGAGCTTTTCGCCGTCTTGCTTGAACGTCATCGCGGGATTGCCACCTCCCTGATCGGTCTGGACGGTGAACGCCCACTCTCCGGTCACGTTCACGCCTTGAGCCCACAGCGCCGGTGACGACACACCGACGAGTGCAACGACGAAGACAGCACGAGCAATGGATCGCATGGTAAGAGCCTCCTCGCAAATTCTACCTGAGAGCGACGTGCGTGCTCGGTCGCCGGGCTACCTGCGCTTGCTCCGCTTGTGCTCGTACATCGCGTGATCCGCCTGACGCACGACTTCCTCCAGGCTGGTCGAGCCGCCGGAATCGAAATAGGCCATGCCGACGCTCAGCGAGAGCGGGTGGGGCGATCGCGCGTTGAAACTGGCCAGGTGCGTGGTCAACCGATCGCTGATGACCCATGATCCCGCGCGCGCGATCGCGGCAATCGCCACGAACTCGTCGCCGCCGATCCGCGCGACGACATCCGCCGCACGGAAGGTGTTCTTCAAGACATCGGCCGCGCCCACCAGCAGCGCCGATCCGGCGTCGTGGCCGTAGGTGTCGTTGACGGTCTTGAGACCGTCGACGTCGGTATACACGACGGTGAACTCCTGGCCCGTGTGGGGCGCCGATCGCAGCATGCGCGCCGCCATCGTAAAGAAACCGCGCCGGTTGTGCAGGCCGGTCAGCTCGTCAGTGAGCGACAGCGTCTGCAAATGCTTCTGCGCCTCGCGCAGCTCGGCCGCGCTCAGTTCCGCCTGCTTGAGCGCCGTGACATCGACCGCGACACCGCCGATCACGCGACTGCCGTCGGGGTCGGTGAGTGGAAACCGAATCACCAGAAAGTGGCGGACAGTGCCATCAGCGGTTGGTACCGTTTCGACGGTCTCGACAAGACGTCCCGTGTCGAGCACTTCGCGGTCGTGATCCTGGTCCTTCGGCTTCGTGCTCAACCACTCGACGTCAGATTTGTCCTGGATTTCGGAGAGGGTGAATCCGAACGTGCGTTCCATCGTCGGATTCGCAAACACGTAGTGCCCTTGAGCGTCCTTCACGAACGCCACCATGGGGCTGTGACGCATGAAAGCGCGGAGCCGCTCTTCGTCGTACACGCCCCGATTGTCGCCCTCTGGAAGAGCCATCGAGGTCCTGCCATGCTACGCCAGAGGGTCGGGCTTTTTGAGAGATTTGCTCAGAGCCTGCGCGCCGCTGCGAAATGTGTGCAGACTATTTCGCGTCGTAATAGGAAACAGAGAGCAGTCATGGCTCACCCAATCGATTGGCCTGGCGAACACGATTGCCATCGGCGGCCGCGCGCTCAGCGCGCGCCAGGCGCCTGAGCCAATCAAGCTGCATATGCACGGCAAGCAACGGGCGCGCATCTTTGGGAGAACGCGACGCCCGCTGGCTTGACCGATGACGTAGCTGCATCAAGGAACGCAGCACATCGTCGTCGCCGGTGGCGGGTTGACGGCGGCGCTGACGGGCATTCAAAGTGGAATGATTATCGGGGCACGACGTTAGCCGTGCCTGTAGAAGGGCGCCAAATACTCTGATCTCTGGGAGCGCTCGCGCCGTTCTGAGGCGTGGCGGTGTCATCGGCTGCGCAGATGAAGCTCTTCCACAATTCGTGGTTCACGGTGACGCCGACAGGACTGTTTCGGTGAATGGCTCGAGGGCGATGGTGGCCGAGATGAAAACACTGGGGATGGAGGTCACTTCCATCGAGGTCCCAGGCGGCAGTCACACCGACGTCGTCGGTCCGAATCTCCCGGCCGCGTTCGAGTTCCTCGCGGCGCAGAAGAAGAAGTAACTCTTGACCTCGCTTCCCGGGGACCCCGAGGGCCTCCGATGAGTCTAAAGTGGGGCAGGGGCGTCACCCCATCCGGCGTCGACGCTCGGACGTAGATGATAACAGCGGCCACTCTCGAAGCGGCGGGCCAGGATCGCTTGCTCATGGATCGCATGATCCGAGGCGACCAATCAGCCTTGGCCGATCTGTACGATCGCCACGCCAGGACGGTGTATTCGCTCGCGCTGCGGGTCGTCGGCGATCGGGCCGAGGCCGAAGACGTCGTGCAGGAAGTGTTCACGCAGGCGTGGCGCTACTGCGCGCGATACGACCGGGCACGTGCGACCGTCGCGGGGTGGCTCGTGATGATGGCCAGAAGCCGATCGATCGACCATTTGCGATCGCGACAAGCCAGACCCGATACGCTTGCGGCGCCGGTGGACATGCCCGATCCGCCCGGGCAGGGACCGGCGCAGGATGCCATGGTGATCGCAGGCGAAGCGATCGAGCGTCTGCGTCGAGCGCTCGGTGAATTGCCGGCCACACTGCGTACGCCGCTCGAGCTCGCGTATTACGAGGGCCTGTCGCAAACTGCCATTGCGGAGAAGCTGGGCGAGCCGCTCGGCACCGTCAAGACGCGGATGAGAACGGCGCTGCAGAAGCTGCGCGCGGTGCTGCAGAGCGAGGGCGCAGGCTGACGTGGACCACGATCGCATGAGGGAGCAGGCCGAGCCCTACGCACTCGGCATTCTGACCGCCGATGATCGCCAGGCGTTCGAGCGCCATCTGCCGCTGTGCGAGGAGTGTCAGCAGGCGGTCGGCGATGCACGGCTCGTCGGGTTGGCACTGGGGCAGTCGGTAGACATGGTCGATCCGCCTCCACAACTTCGTTCGCGCGTCCTCGCCGCCGCCAGTGCGACACCCCAAGTCGGCGCGCTTCGCGACGCGCCCGTCGCGCGCGCGACTGCGTCGAGGCTTCCCTGGTGGCTGACGGCGGCGGCGTCGGTCGCCGCCATCGTGTTTGGGCTGCAGTGGCTAAACGCCGAGCGCAAGCTTGGGCTCGCCGAGTCGGCGTTGCGGTCGGTTCGACAGGAGCTGGCGATGGCGACCAGCCAGATGGCGAGCGCCCGGGCTGTGGCCGATCGCGCGCAGGAGCAGTTGGATATCGTTGCGGCGCGCGACGTTGTGCTCGTGAATCTCGCGGGTCAGGGGCCGGCGCCGTCAGCGACGGGCCGCGTGTACTGGAGTCGATCTCGAGGTCTCGCATTTGCGGCGACTAACCTTCCGCCGCTCGCCGAGGGCCGGGTGTACCAACTCTGGCTCGTGACCGACGGCGCACCGGTTAGCGCCGCCCTGATCACTCCCGACAGCGAGGGCGCCGCCCGCGCGCTCGTCCCAGGCGTCGGCGCGATCGAGCCCAAGGCGTTTGCGCTGACGGTGGAGCCCGCGGGTGGCGTCCCTGCTCCAACGGGCGCGATGTTTCTGCTCGGGTCACTCTAATAAGGACAGCGTCAATGAGGACTGTCCGAATGAGGACTGCATCAATGGGACAGGTTCCTGACAGGTTTTGTCAGTGCCCTGTCCTCATTGCCTCAGTCCTCATCGCCCCTGTCCCCATTGCCCCTGTCCCCATTGACGCAGTCCGCATTCACGCAGTCCCCATTTGCGCTGCCCTCATTGACGGGTCCCGCGTGCCTGGGGGCGGCGCCATGCTGCTAAGATCGCATCCAGATTCATGCGCTGGACCCTCGTCTCTCGCGCGGCCGTCGCGGCGGTACTGGCCCCCGGCATCATGACCGCGGCCCTCTTCCTTTCGAGGGACACGGTCTATTCACACACGCCCATCACGACCACGATCGTCTTTCAGAAAGAGATCGCGCGGATCTTCCAGAAGAAGTGCTTCCAGTGCCACACGCCCGGCAACCTCGCCATGTCGCTCACGACCTACAAGGACGCACGGCCATGGGCGGTGGCAATTAAAGAGGAGATCCTCGAACGGCGCATGCCGCCATGGAGCGCGGTAAGCGGCTATGGACACTTCGCCAACGATATGAGCCTCACGACGCGTGAGGTGAGCCTGATTCTCGCGTGGGCAGATGGTGGCGCGCCCGCGGGAGTCTTGCTGGCCGAGCAGGACAAGCCGCCCGTTTTTGTGCCGCCGCTTCGCGGTTGGGAACAAGGTCCCCCCGATGCGGTTGTCAAGGTGGCCACCGATCACAAAGTCGAGGCATCCGCCAAGGACTACATCGCTCGGTTCGACGTATCCACCAACGTGACGGACCCGCGCTGGGTCCGCTCGCTCCAACTGAATCCCACCGACCGTCGCGTTCTCCGCTACGCCGCCGTCTATGAATCGGATACGCGCCGCTGGTTGGGCACGTGGACCCCTGCACAGCAGATCACCAGCTGGCCAACGAGCGCCGCCATCAGGCTTCCCGCTCGCGCAAAGCTGACCGTGGAGATCGGATACCGCGGGGCGGAGGAAGCGGCGTCGGGAGAGAGCGAGCTCGGGCTCTATTTCTCCGAGCGGCGTCCCGGCGACCTCGTCTCGACGATCGAGCTGGCCGCGCCCGCCATTAACCTGCCCGCGAGTGCAACCGGCCAGCGGGTGCGAACGGAGATGACGATCAAAGCGGCGACCACGGCGACGGCGGTCTGGCCCACGATGGGTTCAGGTGGAAAATCGCTCGAAGTCACCGTGATTCGACCCGACGGCGCGGTCGAGCCGCTGTTGTGGTTGAAGGACTATCGTGCGGACTGGCCGTCGCCGTACATCTTCCGCGATCCAGTGCTGCTGCCGACCGGCTCCCGCGTCGTGCTGACGGCCTACTACGACAACGCCGGCGACACGCCGCTGCAGGCTCGCCCTGCGATCGCACTGACGGCCTTCACGCCGTCTCCCCAAGCCGCAGCACGCGGACGGTAATCGGCACCGTCGACAACCGATCGCGTCGCTGAAACTGCAGCCAGATGCGGTAGTGGCCGGGCTTCGGAAAGAGCGCGTGGAACGTCAAATCGGGACCGCCGCCCGACGTGATGGTCGTGCCCTCGAGCAGTTCCGCAGGATGCGCGTGGACGTACTCCTGCATGTCCTCACTCAGCATCATCGCGTGCCCGAACGCCCCCAGGTAGCGCTGAAGATCCTTTACCGGCTGCCCTGCGGCGACATCCTCGAAATGAATCAGCATGTCGCTCTCGTCGCCGGCGATGAGTTTGCGACGCTCGGTCAGGAGCTCCACTTTGACGCCATCCACCGTCTTCACGAACGAGTCGTCTTCCTTCAGATTTGGCGCGGCTGACGCAATGTCGCCATCGAAGCCCGCGGTGACGAGCGGGGTTGCCACCAGCTGTGGTCCGCCGCCAACCGGCATGAAGTCGCAGAACAAAACGTAGTGGCCGGCCTTGGGGAGCGTGTGCTCGATCACAAACGATCCGTCAGCAAGCCGTTCGGGATGGATGTGTGCGAACTCTTTCAAATCTCGGCTGACCACGAACAAGTGGAACAGCTTGTCGTGCACGTCGGCAAACGCATCGACGCGCGCGCCGGTGATGGGATGGGTGATCGTGAAGTGAAAGCGCGTCTTCTGTCCGGCCCGCACGAGCTTTGGCTCGGTGGTGACCTTGACCACGTAGTCGGCGGTGGCCATCGGGTCGCCAGGCACGAGCTTCATCCCGCAGATGCTGCAATTGCCGGGCTCGCCTTTCACCTCGTTGGGATGCATCGGACAGATGTATCCGGTGACGGCGGGCTCCTGCTGACCACTCGACGGAGGCGCCTGCGTCTGCGCCCATACCCTCCGGCCAATCAGCAGGCCCAGACCAGCCTGCGCGTACCGAAAGTACTCACGCCGAGTCTGCAACAGAGGCATCATCCGCACACGATCATCTTAGCGCTCCACCCCGACGCCAGCCACAACCCCCAGAGGCACTCTGGCACCCCGGCACCCGGCACCCCGGCACCCTTGGCACCCTTGGCACCCTTGGCACCCTTGGCACCTAGTTCTACCGCGGCCACAGCCACCCAAACGTGCCACCCGTCATCAGGCCGTAGATCAATCCATCGATCATCGTCCTGATGGTCGTGCCCCAATTGCGGCCCCACCAGATCGAGCCTTGCGGCAGCGCGAGCGAATACCCCATGAACGACACACAGCCGGCAATCTGAAACACCTTCAGATATTCCGTGCCGCTGCTCAACGCCGCCGCCGTCACGTAGGCAGTGAAGAAAGAGACCACGATCGAGTACAGAAACCAGAGCATCAGCGACGAGTTCATGCTGAACTCTCCTGGTGCGCGGAAGGTCATGAAGGCCACGGGCCCCTTCCTCATCTTTTCGCGAAAGGCCGCGGATCGCATGCCCTCCATCGAGCCGGCGTGCGGCATTCCATAATCGCCGGGCTGGATGCTCAACGGCCGAAGCGCGTTCATCACATCGTCTTCACGCGGTAGGGCTTTCATGTCGCCTTTATGAAAGGGCGTAGCCATGTGAATGATGGAGCTGACGATGAACACAATGACGGCTGAGACGAGGATCGGAAGCCAAAGCGACATGAGGGGGATAACCACGTCAACCTCCTTGAAAGTGCGTGGATGGTAGCAGCTTGAAGAAGAAAGAAGACAGAAGAAAGAGGTAAGAATCCGACCAACGACTCCCGACTGCCGAGTCCCGACTACCGAGAGATATCCAGCAACCCCGTATAGATAGCCATCCCGACCACGGCATCTATCCCGATCGCGTCGAGCGCGTCGATCTCAGCTTTCGTCGTGATCCCTCCCGCCGCCGTCAGCTTTCGTTCAGTGGCATTGGCGACCGCCTTGATGGCGGCCATATCGGTGCCCTGCATGAGTCCCTCATTGTCCACGTGGGTGTATAGGAACTCGTGGCAGTACGGCGCCAACGCGGCGACTGCCTGCACCGGGGTCAGCGGCAGCCTCGTTCTCCAGCCGTGAATCACGACCCGGCCGCCGCGCGAGTCGACCGCCGCGATGAGTCGATCGATCCCGACGGTCTGCGCCAGCGCCGAGGCGAAATCATGATCGACCATCTGGCTGACGTCGCCGCCTTCTGCCCTTCTGAACAGACCCGAGCCCGCAATCACCGCTCGAGCGCCGGCGGCGACCAATTCTTCGGCGCGCCGAACGCTTCGCACGCCGCCGCCAACACGGCAGGGCAGTCGACCGGCGATCTGCTTCACGAGCGCATCGTTGTTGCCGCGCGACAACGCGGCATCGAGATCGATCAGCTGAATCTTGGGAAAGCGCGAGAATCTCTCGATCCACGCGTCGATGTCGTTGGTCTCGAGCGCCAGCTTCTCACCCTGGATGAGTTGGACGACGCGGCCGTTTTGGAGGTCGATGGAGGGAATCAGCACGTAAGACGCACGTCGATCAATCAGTTGGCTAACTTGTCTCTTTCGAGAAAGGCGAGAATGTGCTCTGCCATGAGCTCGTGGCCAGCGGGCTTCAAATGGAGTCCGTCTTTGTACAGGGATAGTTTGCGGTTGGACACGAAGACTGGATGGAGATCCAGAAACGGCACGGAAAGGCGTCTGCAGATCTCCGCAAGTGTTCGTTGTGGCTTCAACGTGTAGTCAGCGTCCCGATCGAGGAAGGTCTGTTGAAGCTGCGACTCGAGCGGAACGGCAACGACCGCAAAGCGCGCATCAAGCCGCGCCAGGCTGTCACGCATTGCCTGAACGTGGGCCTCGAAATCGCTCCAGGTGTGGTCTTGCCACGCCGGCGCAACATTGTGATCGGTTTCCCAGGGAAACTGCGTCACCGAACGTGGCATGAGAGCGAAGAGGCGCAAGCGAAGTTCCAGCAACAAATAGCTTGACCGCATCAGCGTCGTCAACGGCCCCTGTCCCTGTGGTACCAGGACGCGCTCGGCGTCAGGCGTAACGAGCCACCGGCCCGTTTCGTTCAACATGTGCAGAAACCGGTGATGGTCGTTCAGACAGTACTGGAGGATGACCAGGTCAGGTCTGTGACGCAAAAGGTCTCGCTCGAGAAGCGTGCGCTCCTGATAGGTGGTGTACCCAGGAATGGCGGCGTTGATGACCTCTACCGGACCGTAGTGGACTCTGTTAAAGCGGTCGCGAAGCAGCTTGACGAACCCATCTTCACCCCAGGCGACCGAATCCCCTAGCACGATTACGCGAAACAGTCCGTCCGGCTTCACGTCGGCAATTTCGTCGTGCCGGATGCCCAAGGAATTCACTCCGGCACTTGCGGGATTCAATTTGTATCCAAGATCGGCGTCCGAGACGAGCCAACCGCTGACCCTCGTCGCATCGTCGGATGCTTGACTCGTGACGAAGGATCGCAGCGCCGCGCTCACGCTACCCTCCATGTACCATCGCGTCGCGAGCTCGCCGATTGCGGACAGCACGCTGAACGCCAGCAGGTTTGCGACAACCGCAAATGCGACGCGCTTGAGTGTGAGTGGTCGATTCACGCGACTTGCGCAGTTAGTCTATTCTTACGACCGCTCGATGATCGCATTTCGTCGACACACCGTTCAGATAGCGGCCGGGGTCGGGTTGGTGTGGTCGTTGGCCGCGTGCGGATCTCGGTCCCCAGTCTCTCCATCACCAACACCGCCGGGCGCGGTGCCCATCATGGGGGCGGCGAGGCTCAGTGCCGACCAGCTGGTTCTCTGGTTCGGCAGTCGCCAGCCGCGTCCAACCGGCGTGTACGCGGCGACGGTTCCCGTCGAGGTGTTGGTTCGATACTTCCTGGACGAAGGGTCTGCGGAGGGTGTCACCGGAGACGTGGCGTTCGTGCAAAGCATCCTCGAGACCGGGTGGTTCCGGTTTCGCGGCATCGTTCCGGCAAGCGCGAACAACTTCGCCGGGATTGGTGCAACCGATACCAATCCCGCTCCGGCCGTGTTCCCCGATGCCCGCACCGGAGTGCGCGCGCAAGTCCAACATCTTCGTGCCTACGCGGATCCCACCGCGCTCACGTGCACGGTTCCGCCGCTCCGCAATCCGTGCGTGGATCCCCGTTTTCAGCTTGTCGTCCCCAAGGGGAAGGCGCCGACTTGGAATGAATTGGGCAACGGAAATTGGGCGACGGCCACGACGTACGGAGCCAGCATTCTCGCGCTGTACGACGAAGCCCGCGCGTTCAGCGGCACGCGTTAGCGAAGACCCTGGCGGAAGCGAGTGCAAGCGAGAGACCAGTGATCGGTTGGCCTGATGTGAATCAGGGTATGAAGAAGGACAACCGATACCGCTGCGGCTGCCTGGGATCGAGATTGTCGACGAACACTGAGTACTGCTCTCCAGCGTTCACGAAGCGTGAAACCACTTCCGAGCCGCTGAGCGCGGTGGTTGACGAGGCCATGATTCCGCACGGCTTCATCGGGTAGAGCGTGGCGCACGACGGGCGCGCCAAATACAACTCGAGGTCAACCGCCGGCGAACTCCACGTGACGCGCAGCGTCATGGTGCCGGTGCGAGGAATCGAGAGCGCGTGTCGATTGGTCCGGTATGCGGCAACCTGTGCAGAGATCGTTTGGTTGACCGGCTGTCGAGTTGGATTCACCGTTCCGAGTCGAGGGGCACGGCTGCCACAGCCAGCAAGAGTGACCGCAAGGCACAGCCAGACGATCGAGCCACTGGGCTTCACGGCGTCAAGAGCACGCGCCCCTGCAATCGGTTGTAGCCCGTGCTGGACTCCCAAATGTCGTCATTGGCCAGACGAATGCTGTATTCCGGTCGCCCGCGGAGCCTGGCTTCCGGATCCGGCAGGTTCAGCAGTACGTCGTACAGTCCCGGCTCAAGCCCGGCGGGCACAATCTCTCGAACTTCGATGCGGTAGGCTTCTCCAGGTCCCCACCGGCGAGGATCGGCCGCGACCGGAATCACATGCGAACGGCCGCTGACGGCATGCCTCAAGATCAACTCGACGGCGCGCGGATTGAACGGTGACGCCCACCCATCATTGATCAGTACGAATCGGATGGTGAGCCACAGACCTGCGGTGGCGTGATCGGGCAGCTCGGTTTCGATCAATCGGAATCGATAACCGAGGCGGCGTTGGATCTCGAGGAAGCAGCCCTGCTGCCGCCACAGATCGAGCGCCCGCGGCTGAAATTGAATATTGAGCGCACTCCAGCGCAGCAACGCCAGGTCATTCAGCGCGTTGGCACATCCGATAAACGGCTGAGCTGCTGGTTCGGCAGAACAGGTCTCGCCACCTTGCGGGACGAAGCGATTATCGAGGTTCAAGTACTTCTTGAGGGCCTGGATGTTCTTTTCCAACGGCCCCAAATTGGGCGGCAAATACGTGCCGGTGTCATCGGGCGACGCCAGGAAGCAGTCATTGTGCGCACCGATTCTCGCGCGCACCGATCCGTTGAAGGCCTCTGTGTCGTCGAGCGGCTTGGCGCCGAAGAAGGATTGCTTGTGGTACGGATACCGGAGAACCGCCATCCGCTTTTCCGACAGGCCAAATAAGACCCGCTCAACGATCGCGGCCGATCGCGAGTTGACAGTACGATCGCTGCTCACCAGTTCTGTGGACGAGTGGTGCCACTCTCCCCACGCGCCGACGAATCCCATTTCCATGAAGGCGATGACGTCGGAGCCGGAGCGCAACAGCGGCGTGAGCTGATCGATGTGTTCGAGAACCCGGCTGAGTGGGGGATCGATCGCCTCGGCGGCTATGCGACCGGCAGTGCAAGGGTCCGGTCCAGCGCACGGAAAACTGTACGCAAAGCGCGGGATGATCTTGACGCCGGCTTGACGGACTTCATTGAGATCTGCGGCGATCTCATCGAGCGCAGCGCGCGAGAGCGGACCCTCACGAAACTCGTCGATGACGTAGTACACCCTGATGAGCGACATGCCGTCCCTGCGCATGTCGCTGAACGTCCGGAAACCAAGCGGGTTGCGTCCTGTGCCGAGATCGAACGCCAAGGCCTGGCGATAGAACCCGCGCTCGGGATTCGGGAAGTTCTCGTCGCTTGACGAGTAGGTGACGACCTGCGAATCGATCGTGCTGGAAGAAACGGTCTGCCCTGCCGGGGTAGTTCGGCCGGAGATCCACAAGGCCGCGGTCGCCGCGAGCACAAAGCTGAGCGGGGCGTGCGTCACGGCTCTCGCCAAGTCGATGGACTCACGGTTGGAGGGCGCCTTTGGGCTTGCCTGTCATCGGAACGAATCGCACCGGGAGCGTGTTGAGCGTTTCCATCCCCTTCGCGGTGCGCCGCAGCACGCGCAGTTGCTGCGTGACGGTCCCAATCGGAATCACCATCAGGCCGTCCATCTTCAGTTGTTGGACTAAGGCCTCTGGCACCTCATCGGGCGCAGCCGTCACCATGATGCGGTCGAACGGCGCGTGCTCGGGCCATCCGAAGTACCCGTTTCCGGCTCGCACGCGGATGTTTCGATGGCCGAGGCGCACGAGCGTCTGCTCCGCCTGCTCTGCCAGGGGCGGGACGATCTCTATCGTGTACACGTCGCGGACGAGCTCACCGAGGACCGCCGCCTGATAGCCGGATCCTGTTCCGATCTCGAGCACGCGATGCTCGGCCGCGAGGTCCAAGGCTTCGGTCATGAAGGCGACGATATAAGGTTGAGAAATGGTCTGGCCGTGGCCGATTGGCAGCGGCGAGTCGTCGTACGCCCGATCGCGTTCCGATTCCGGGACGAAGAGGTGGCGCGGAACCTTGAGCATGGCGCCCAGGACCCGTTCGCTGCGTATGTCGCGCGCTTTCAGTTGTTCATCAACCATCTGTTTGCGCTTGACGGCCCAGTCCTGTTCGGCACTCCGCTCAGGCTCGGATCCATTCGTGCCGCACGACAGGCCGGCGACAAAGAGTGTGACGCAGATCGACCGGCGAAAAGTCCTGACCATCGTCCTGCAGGTATCTGGCTAAGACATTAGCATCGAGCCCGACCGACTGTCCTCGACGCGTCAGAGTCGAACCGGGATGCCGCGGCCGTGGAGAAACTGCTTCAACCCGGCGACGCTGTGCTCGTTGAAGTGGAAGATCGACGCGGCCAGCGCGGCGTCGGCGTGGCCGGCCTGGAAGACGTCGGCAAAGTGCTCGAATGTTCCAGCGCCGCCTGAGGCGATGACCGGAATGTTCACCGCGTCCGACACTGCCGCGGTCATCTCGCAGTCGAAGCCGGCCTTGGTGCCGTCGCGATCGATTGACGTGAGGAGGATCTCGCCGGCTCCACGATCGGCAGCGTCGCGCGCCCATTCGACCGCATCGCGCTCGGTTTCCGACTGTCCGCTCCTCCGGTACACCGCGAATCGATCGCCGAGGCGTTTCGCGTCGATCGCGACGACGACGGCCTGACTGCCGTAGCGCTGTGCCAACGACGTGATGAGCTGGGGATCGGTCAGCGCCGCGGTATTCAAGCTCACTTTGTCCGCACCCGCCTCGATCGCCGCCGCCGCATCGGCTTCGCTGCGGATCCCGCCGCCCACGGTGAGCGGGAGGAAAATCTCGTGGGCGACCGCGGCCACGGTTTGCGCGCGGGCTCGTCGCGCCTCCACGGTCGCGGTCACGTCGAGGATCACCACCTCGTCTATGCCTTCGATGTTGTATCGGCGAGCGAGCGACGCGGGATCGCCCGCCTCACGAAGGCCCTCGAAGTTCACGCCCTTCACCACGAGTCCGTCGCGGACGTCGAGGCAGGCGATGATGCGCTTACTGAGCACTAGCGAAGCTCCGCCATGAACGCCCGCGGCTCCGCTTCGCTAGGGCTGTATTGGTTTTGCCCCGCTCCGCGGGGCGAGCGATGTTCCAAGGCCTGCCGAACGCCTGACTCCATTGTCACATTGGCCTTAGAACATCGCTCTGAGCCAGTTCCGGAGAATCTGCAGGCCGGCGTCGCCGGACTTCTCCGGGTGAAACTGGACGGCGGCCACGAGCTTTCGCTCGAGGGCGGCGCTGAATGGGACGCCGTACTCACAGATGGCAGAAGTGGCGTCGATCACCGGCGCCGCATAGGAGTGCGTGAAGTAGACCTGGGTGCCCGAGTTGATTCCGGCCATTAGCGATGAGGCGCGATGTATCGACAGGCTGTTCCAGCCGACGTGCGGAACCTTCAGTCGCGGTTCAGGGTTGCCTTCCGATTCGCCGAGATGTCGGCAGGCGCCGGCGAAGATGCCAAGTCCGGGGACGTCAGGCGCTTCGGTGCTGCCCTCGAAGAGCCACTGCAGGCCGACGCAGATTCCGAGCAGCGGCTTACCACTGTCAATCGCCGATCGAATGGCTGCGCGCCACTCAGCGGTGAGCCCACGCGTCGTGTCGAAATGGCCAACGCCCGGCACAATCACACCCCTCGCCCGCTCGAGCTCGCTCGGCCCTTCCGGCGTCCACGCCTCTGCACCAATCACCGCGAGTGCCTTGCGGACCGATGTGAGGTTGCCGGCGCCGTAATCGACCAGCGCGATCACAGCAGGCCTTTCGTGCTCGGCAGCATCTTCGCGAGGCGCTTGTCCTTCGCACACGCGCCGCGCAGCGCGCGGGCGAACGCCTTGAAGCACGCCTCGATCTTGTGATGGTTCGACCGACCGTAGAGCACCTTGAGATGCACGTTTGCGCGCGCGCTCATCGCGAAGCCATCGAAGAAGTCGTGCACGAGCTCGGCTTGCAGATCCCCGACCAATCGCACCGAGACTTTCGTGTCCACGACGGCGTGAGGCCGCCCGCCCAGATCGATCGCCGCCACCGCGAGCGTCTCGTCCATCGGCATCACGAAGTAGCCGGCGCGGTTGATGCCGCGCTTGTTTCCGATCGCGGCCAACACCGCCTCGCCGAGCGCGATGCCGACATCCTCCACGGTGTGGTGCTGATCGACGTCGAGGTCACCGGCGGCCTTCACCGTGAGATCGAACGCACCATGCCGCGCGACGAGATCGAGCATGTGATCGAGAAAGCGAATGCCCGTGCGGTTGTCGAAGCGCCCTCTGCCCTCGAGGGTGAGCGTCACCTTGATCCGGGTCTCGGCGGTTCGCCGATCGACTACGGCGCGTCGCACACCGCCTCCAACGCGTCGATGGCCCTACGGGTGTGCTCCACCACGCCCGTCGTCAGGCGGAAACAGTTGAGACACGAGGGATCCTTCGTGCGGTCGCGAACGAAAACGCCCCTCGCGATCATGGCGGCGACCAGCGCTTCGGCCCGAGCCGCGCCATCGATCAGCACGAAGTTCGCCGAGCTCTTCCAGAAGCGGAGGCCGAGCCGCTCGCACGCCTCATAGACCAGCGACTTCGATGCTGTCGCCTGATTGATGTACCAGCGGCGAAACTCGGTATCGGTGAGCGCGGCCCTCAACGCCGCAATCGCCACGACGTTGACGTTGAAGAGCGGCATGGCGCGCCGGATCGGCTGCAGCACTTCTGGCGACGCGACGACCACTCCGACGCGCATGCCGGCGAGGCCGAAGGCCTTCGAGAACGTCCGCCCGACCACCACGTTGGGATAGCTCGCCGCTTCGGCCAGGAAGCTCTCTCCGAGAAAGTCGTGATACGCCTCGTCCACGAAGACAAGGGCGTGGCCCGCTTCGCGCGCGACGCGACGAATCGCCTCTTGCGGTACGGAGTGGCCAGTGGGGTTGTTCGGATTGTTGATGTAGATGATGCGAGTGTTCGGCGTGATGACGCGGAGCACGGCCTCGAGGGGATACGAATAGTCCTTCGAGGCCAGGACCGAGATGACCCGCGCGCCCATCGCGTGCGCCGTGCTCAGATACGGCTCGAAGGCCGGCTGTACCACGAGGATTTCCGGGATGCCAGCCGGCGCCGTGTGCGGCGCGCCAAGCTCGATCAGCGCTTGCGGGGTGCGGTGGATCAGATACGCGATCGACGTGAGCAGGATGCCTTCGTCGAGCCCATTGGTTAACACAAGCCGATCGGGATCGACGCCGAGGAAGGCCGCCGTTTCGTTGACAGCGTCGCGAAAATCGGGATAGGTCGCGAGTCGAGTTCCATCGAATGCCCGCACAGCCTCGACGACCTTGGGCGAGCAGCCGCCAGTATTCTCGTTCAGATGCAGCCTCAGCCCCGGGCCGAGATCCGGAACCCCTTGCATGGTCATGGCATCCTCTTGGGCACACGAGCCTCGATCGACCGCGCGTGCTGTTCGAGCCCCTCGGCGCGCGCGAGGGTGGTAATCGTTGTCGCGATCCGTCCGAGGCCGCGGCGCGAGACGCGTTGCACTGACACGAGCTTCACGAAGTCGGCGGCGCTCAGTCCGCCTCGGAAGCGAGCTGCGCCGGCAGTGGGCAGCACGTGGTTCGATCCGATCGCGTAGTCGCCGGCGACCTGCGCCGTCCAAGGGCCCACGAAGACGGCTCCAGCATTCCATACGCGTCGGGCCAGGGCCTCGGTTCCCACGACGAGGTGTTCGGGCGCGGCGAGGTTGGCGAGCGCCATCGCCTCCTCCGTGGTCCGGGTGACGATGATGCCACCGTGACGAGTGATTGCCTGCCTGGCTGGACCCGAGGAAGACATCTGACCTTCGACCTCTCGTGCGACTGCGGTGGCGAGTCGACGACTGGGCGTAATAAGGACGGCGCGGGCGTCGGGATCGTGCTCGGCCTGAGCCAGAAGGTCGGCTGCGATCCATTTCGCGGACCCTGAAGCCGTCACGATCAGAATCTCCGTGGGTCCCGCGTAGAAATCGATGGCGCAGTCGCCGGACACCAGCGCCTTTGCCGCTGACACCCAGCGATTGCCGGGTCCGACGATCTTGTCGGCACGCGGAATCGCCCGAGTGCCGTAGGCGAGCGCGGCAATGGCATGTGCGCCGCCCATCTGGTACAGCCGATCCACTCCGGCTTCGAGCGCGGCAGCAAAGACCGCAGCGTCGGGTCGCGGACACGCGACAACGACCTCAGCAACGCCGGTGACACGCGCCGGAATCGCGGTCATCAGCAGCGAAGAGGGCAGGGGATAGCGGCCCGCCGGTACGTAACAGCCGACTCGAGCGAGCGGGACGACCCGCTGCTCGACCGAGATGCCGGGTGCGACCCGCAACCGCCAAGGGCGAGGGGCCTGTCGCCGAGCGACTCGACGGATGTGCGCCGCCGCCTTTCTGATCGCCGCTCGAAGTGGCGCCGCCAGGATAGCTGCCTTCGCTTCCCACATGTCCCTGGGGATTTCGATCGGCCCTTTCAGATCGTCCAGCTCCTGCGCATACCGCTTCAACGCGCGATCGCCGCCGCGGCGCACACCGCTGACGATCTCGGCGGCGCGCCGCTCGGTGGCCTCGTCGCGAACCCGCGAGGCCGACAGCAGCCTCAGCACTGCACGGCGATCAGTAGAGGAGACAATCCGCAATCGTGTTCCCCCGATTCTCGAGCTCGTGGTTGATCGGTCTCGTGGTTGATCATTCTTGAGGTTGATCATTCTCGTGGTTGATCATTCTCGTGGTTAATCGGTCTCGTGGTTGATCTCTCTCGTGGTTAATCACTCTCTAGTGGTTAATCGGTCTCGTGGTTGATCACTCTCGTGGTTAATCACTCTCGTGGTTAATCACTCTCGTGGTTAATCGGTCTCGTGGTTGATCGTTCTCGTGGTTGATCATTCTCGTGGTTAATCGTTCTCGTGGTTAATCGGTCTCGTGGTTGATCGTTCTCGTGATTGATCGTTCTCGTGATTGTCATCGTGTCGTGGGCTTCTACACGACGATCTTATTCAGCGGGTACTCCACAATCCCCTGTCCCCCCGCCATCTTCAACCGCGGGATGAGATCTCTCGCGGTCTTCTCTTCGAGGATCGTGTTGATCGCCACCCACTCCGGGTCGCTCAACGACGACACCGTGGGCCGCTGAAGCGCCGGCAGCAGCTCCAGGAGCTTCTCGAGATCGGTACGCCGGGCGTTGAGCATCAAGCCAACGCGGCCCTGCGCCTCAATCGCTGCCTTCAGCAGGAGGGCCAGGTTCTCGATCTTCGTACGTTTCGATGGTTGCTGCATCGCCGGCGAGTTGGCGACGAGCTCGGTGTTCGACTCCATCACCGTATCGATAATCCGCAGCCGATTCGCTCGAAGAGTCGATCCGGTCTCGGTGGCCTCGACGATCGCGTCGGCGAGAACCGGCGGCTTCACCTCGGTCGCGCCCCACGAAAACTCGACGTCAACCGACAGATGTTTGGACTTGAAGTAGTGCTTCGTGACGCGCACCAGCTCGGTCGCGATGCGCTTGCCGTTGAGGTCGGCGGCGGAGTTGTATGGAGAGTCCTCGGGCGCGGCCAGCACCCATCTGACCTTGCCAAAACTGACCTTCGAGTAGACCAGGGCGGCCACACGCTGCAGCGGCCGCTGCTCGGGATGTCCGATCTCGTGCTCGGCGATCCAGTCGCTTCCGGTGAGCCCAGCGTCGAGCACGCCGTCGGCCACGTAGCGCGCCATCTCCTGAGCCCGTATCAACATGCACTCGATGTCCGGATCGTCGATCGACGGAAAATACGAGCGTGTGCTGACATTGAGCTGATACCCCGCGCGCTGAAACAGCTGCACGGTCGCGTCCTGCAACGAACCTTTGGGAATGCCGAGCTTCAGTTTCATGACTGCGCACCTTCCTCCACTGCCGGCACCTCCGTGTAAAAGCACGTCCGCGCACCCGTGTGACAAACGTTCCCATCGCCTTGGCGCTCCACTTTGATGAGCACGGTGTCTTGATCGCAGTCCACGAACATCTGTTTGACCGCGAGCCGGTTTCCTGACGTCTCACCCTTCATCCACAGCCGGTTGCGTGTGCGGCTGAAGAACGTCACACAGCCGCTCTCCTGGGTCAGCCGCCAGGCTTCGTCGTTCATGAACCCGACCATCAACACCTCGTTGCTGATGGCGTCTTGAACGACGGCCGGAATGAGGCCATCTAACTTTGTGAAATCCATATTCGCTGTTCGCAGTTCGCTAATCCGACCACCGACCACCGACTACCGAGCCCTGTCAACGATCAACGACCGATCGACTAATCGATCCGAAAATGAAAAAGCCCACCGGTTTCCCAGCGGGCCCTTGCATCTCACGAAGTCGTTGTCGTCGTTCTACACGCAGAGTCCAACCGGGCCGTTCGAGGAACGGTGATGGTGCACCCGATGCGCGTGGCGGACGAGAGACATGAAGCTAGAAGCCTAGTTCAGGGTTGTGTGGATTGCAAATCGTGCCTATGGCTCCACGCGCTCCAGTCGAACCGCCGTCACCCGGGCACCAAGCAGCCGAGTGTCTGTGCCCGCACTGAGTGACTTCGGAGACACGAGCGGACCCGACCGGAGCCACAGCTGAGTCGCGGCCTCCTTCGCGAGTACCTCGAGAACCAGCCACGTAACGTGCGTCGGGAATTAGCGACCTACCTGGTCGATCACGGCATTCGCCACGCCAAGTCGGATTACTGGACGGCGTACTACACGACGTTTCTCACCGGCGATCGAGTCATGATTGCGTCAACTGACGTCGTGCGCATCGACAGCTACCAGCGACTCGCGTCGGCTCATCCTCGTGAGACGGTGACGCTGCTGCGCAAACCCTGCCCACAGCCCGGCGGTCAGGAGATCGTGTCCGGGCAGTATTGGCTCTGCCGGGAATAAGGTTCCAAGGTTCCAGGGTTCCAGGGTTCGATCGAAGGGCAACCCTTTAGGGTTGCCCTTCCGATCTCTCAGTGACCCCTTGTTGGAGGCACTCCAGCTACTGCCGCTGCGAAGTCGTCGTCACTGCCGGCGACCGCTTGTGCTTGTCGAACCAGTACCTGAGATACAGCTGCGTCCGGACGAAGTTCGACGGCGTGCTCGTCGTGCCGTGCCACTCGTTGTTCAACCGGATCATCGCCGTCGGCACCTTGCGCAGCTTGAGCGCGCTGTAGAACTGTTCGGTCTGCGGCATCGGCGTTCGCAGATCCTGCACGCCGGTCATCAGCATCGTCGGTGTCTTGACGTTGCCGACGTAGCTCAGCGGCGACCGGCGGAAGTGCTCGCTCGGGTCCTCCCACGGCAGCTTCTCAAAGTTGTAGTACCAGTTCGCGCTGTCGGTCGTCCCGACGAAGCTCACCCAGTCGATCACGGGGCAGTTCGAGGAAGCGGCGGCGAAGCGATCGGTGTGGCCGACCACCCACGCGGTGAGCACGCCGCCGCCGCTACAGCCCGTCACGAACATGTTGCGTTCGTCGACGAAGCCCTTCTTCAGCAGCTCGTCCACGCCGGCCATCAGATCGTCGTAGTCCTTGCTCGGGTAGGCGTTCTTGATCATGTTGCCGAACTCACTGCCGTAGCCGGTGCTGCCGCGCGGATTGGTGTAGAGGATCACGTAGCCGTTCGCAGACTGCTCCTGCCAGCCGTAGTTGAAGCCCACGCCGTACATGCTGTGCGGCCCGCCGTGGATATGCAGCTGCATCGGATACTTCTTTGTCGCATCGAAGCCGGGCGGCGTGATGTACCAGCCCTGAATCTTCAAGCCGTCGGGCGACGCGTACCACATCTCCTTCACGTCACCGAGCTTCTTGCCCTTGAGGATGTCGTCGTTCACCCACGTCAGCTGCTTGATCTGCTGCGGCGACGCCGTGTCGAACGTGACGATGTCTGGCGGCGCCTGGAACGACGAGGTCACGCCGACGGCCTTGCCGGTCTTGGTGATGCTCGACACGGTGAGCATGTGCGTGCCCTTCGTCAGTGGCTGCACAGCGTCGCCCCGCGTGCCTGCGACCGGAAGCACGTACAGGTTCTGGACGCCGGCGTCCTGGGCCGTGAAGTAGAGGCCGGTGCCGTCCGCCTTCCACTGCAACGCTTGCGGCGAGCGATCCCAGTTGCCCGAGATCAATTGCGGATTGCTGCCGTCGATGTTCATCACATAGACCTTGCTGTCGGTCCAGGTGTTGCGCGAGAAGTCGTTGCCCGTGTAAGCCACGCGCCTGCCATCCGGCGACACCTTCGGTCCGGTGTCCTGTCCCTTGCGGCGCGTGAGCTGCGTCACGGCGCTCGAGTCCACGTTCACCGCGTAGATCTCGGATTCGCGCCATTGGTAATCCGCGTCGGGAACGCGAAGCGACGTGAACAGGATCTGCTTGCCGTCGGGCGTCCACTCCACGCCGTTGTGATCCCAATCGCCGTTGGTCAACTGGCGCGGCGTGCCGCCGGTGGCCGGCACCGTAAACAAGTGCCTGTACCCGTCGTCATTGAAGCCCTGGCCGTCCTGCCGATAGTCGAGCCGCTCGACGATGCGCGGGGTTTCGACCCACTTCGCGCCCTCGGGCCGTTCCGGCATCTTGATCGACCAGGTGTTTTTCTGCTCGACCTTCATCGCAAACGCCAGCGACTGCCCGTCCGGCGACCACGTGACGGTGGCTTGCGATTCGGTGACACGCGTGATCTGCGAGATCGCGCCTTCGGCGTCCATATAACGGATGAAGATCTGCGAGCCCCTGGGCTCCCCTTGGGCCGTGTAGCTGATGCGATCACCGGTCGGCGACCAGCGCGCGTGGCTGCCCTTGACCAGAAAGCGGTTCTTGCCGCCGTCGGCGTTCATGATCCACAAAGACGACTCACGCTTGTCGTTGACTTTGTCGATCCATCCGCGCGTGTAGATGATCTGCGAGCCGTCGGGTGACAGCTGCGGATCGGAAACGGTCTCGTACTCCCAATAGAGATCGAGGGTGAGCCGATCGTTCGCCGCGGTGTTGCCTTGAGCGGCGTTCTGGGCGGCGAGGACCGCAGGGACCGAGGCCAAGGCGAATGCGACAAGCAGTCGGCGCATACCATCCTCCAGATCTGTTATGGGGCCTGGCCCCATCACCCCGGAAAGTTATGGGGCCTGGCCCCATCCACCCCGGAAATTGACGCAATTCTTGCGCAGTCGACCATGGCAGAAATCGCAGCGAATTTCAATGTCACGGTGCCAGGTCCCGTGACGTGGTACCAGGCTTGCTAAGCTCGCGGAGGACCCATGTTTTCTGTCTCTTGGGATGGACACGATGAAAACTCCCTTTCTGGCCGTACTGCTCAGCGTTTTCCTGACACCCCCCGCATTCGCGCAATCGACCGACGACCGAATCCGCATCTCCTTTGGCGGCGCCATGACCGCCGGCGCCATCGATGGCGAGGGCGCGTTTGCGATTTCGGCCGGCTATCGGTTTCTGGACCATTTCTCGTTCGAGGTTGAGGTGACCGCGGCTGACGAGCCCGCCGGCGGTTTTGCCAATCCGTTCTTCGGGCCGACCTCGACTGTGGGCACGCTGGTCACGGGGTCCGGCAGCGTGACGAACGTCGGCCGAACCGACAGTGTCCGCAGCCTTCCAGCCGTGATCCGCAGCCTGCCAAACGTTCGACTGCCGCCGCCGATCGGCCTCGTCGTCGATCTCGAAGGCAGTACCGTGCTGGCCACGGCCGGCTTTCGATACGAGATGCCGGTGCAGGGCACGCGATTCAGGCCGTATCTGAGCGGCGGGATCGGCGTGGCTCGAACCGAGTCGTCCTTCGAACGCCCGGACGCGTCCGGAGGCAATGTCAGCGCGATCCCTAGCGCCGCCGTAGTCTTCGCGTCGTTTCCGCTGATCGACCTGGACACCGCGCACACGGGTTTGGTGGGTAGCGCTGGCCTGGGTGCGACTCTGCGAGTGTTCAGAGGGCTGTCGGTGGATCTGAACGCGCGCTACTTCAGACTCGACCGCAGCCGGAATCTCGGCAGCTTCGGGGGAGGAGTGAGCTACCGCTTTTAGGCTCGGACCTTCGGTCCTCGTAGGCTCGCCGGCTCGTGGGCTCGCTGCTTCCGCCTTCGCGCGCAGCGCTTCAGCGGACCGCCGTCGCCTTGGCGTAGGCTGGTCGCAGCTCGTGGGCTCGGCCGCTATCGCAGCCTCGTGGGACATAGAGCGCCTTCGGCGCTCGTGAGAGTCAGCGAAGCGAGCGACCCTCTCTTTACTTCAGCGGCAGCTTGGCTCGCAGCTCGTCGAACCAGTTCATGACGAGGTAGATCGTTTTGCCGGCGGTGTCCTGGCCGTTGTCCCGCATCATCACGAAGCGGCCGGTGTCGCGCACCAGATCGCCGTCGCCGAGGTAATTCCCCGAAAACAGCATCTGCGGTTCGCCACTCTTCAGCTCTGGACCCGGCGTGATTGGCACCGCCATCATGCGATCGTTGATTCGATAGTAGAGCTCGCGACCATCGCGCGCCCACCGCGGCCGGATTCCTCCGCCCGTCGTCACTTGGATGCGGGCTCCCGCGTTCGGGAAGGGCGAAATGTAGATCTCGAAGCGCCCCGATGCGTTCGATTGATAGGCCAGCCAGCGGCCATCGGGCGAAAATTCCGGGTTGCCCTCGCTGGCCGGCGTCTGAAGAAACGGGCGCACTGCGCGATCTCGATCGAGTGACAGCGTCCAGATGTCGGAGCTGCGGACCGGGTCAACTTCGACAAAGGCAACGATCTTCCCATCCGGTGACACCGATTCGGCATACTGAGTGTTCTGGCTCGTGGTCAGGCGTTCTTCTTCTCCGGTGCCATCGAGCGACCGCCAATACAGATTCCCGTTAGGGAGTCCAGACGAGTACACCACGCGGCGCTCGTCCGGCGTCAGCGCCATGGTGTATATGAACCCTCCCTTTGTGAGCCGCGTCGAGCCGCCTCCGCCGAGATCTTCCACCCAGAGGTCTCGGTCAGGTCCTTGAGTATTCAGGCGAATCATGCGCCGGCCGTCGCGCGTCACGGAGAAGATTTGACCCAGATCGGTGACCGTCGAGATCACGGTTTCTTTTCCCGTTCGATCCACCGACAGCACCGTCTTGGTCGCCTCGGAGAGGCTGCCGGGGAGGTACGCCAGCGTTCCGCTCGGCGAAAACCCGTAGTGCGCGCCACCGGACAGATTCGTGACAACGGCGTCGATGACCGGCGTGACCGCCCCGGTGAGCTCGAGGCGATCGACGTCGAACGGTGCGGCAAGCAGGCCGTCGGACTGCGCGTAGACGAGATAGGCGTGTTGGGGATCGACCTGGACAATCCGGCCGTAACCGCCACCCTGGACGAGCTCTCGGTGTTCACTGTTGTCGAAACGCTGCACGGCAATGCGGCCACCTTCGAAGCCGGTGTCGTTCCAGATGGTGAAGACCACAGCCTTTCCGCCGGGCACGAACTGCGGCCAGCGATGGCTGAGCTCGCCCTCTTTCACCTTGGTGAGCGCCTCGGCTTTTCCTCCCGAAGCTGGCACACGCCACAGGCCGGTACTGTTGGTGGGCGTCAGCAGAATCGTGTCGTCGGGACCCCATGCCTCGCCACGGATGTTCGGCGCGTCGGTGACGGTGACGACGGTGCGTCCTTGCAGGTTGACCTTCTTGAGCTTGCCATCGGCAGCGAAGCCGACCCATTGGCCATCGGGGGAGAAGAACGGATCGGTCGCGCCGTTGGTACCAGGCAGCGCTGTGACCTCCATGCGATCCAGCGATCGGACGTAGAGCTGCGTTCGCTGCTCGATGGTCGCCGTAAAGACGACCCGCTGCCCGTCGGGCGAGACGGCGACCGATGATCCGCGGCCAAGAAACATCGTCGCTGTCGGCGGCAGCGTGATCGCGACCCGGGCCGGCGTTCGGGTGTTCGGCTGCTCACCTCGGCTCGAGGCGATCCAGATCGAGACGCCGGCGACGACGGCCATCAGCGCGGCCAATCCCCACGGGACGACCGATGAGGACTGCGGCCTGCGAGGCCGGTCGAGCGCGACAGCTGATGCTGCAGGGCTGGTTAGCGCATCGTCAATCTCGACGACGGCGTCACCGACATCTCGCAGCCGGCGCGTTGGATCCTTGCGCAGACACCGTCGAATCAGCTCGACGATCCGCGACGGCGTGGTCGAAGGGAGTTGCGACCAGTCAGGCTCTCGCGTGAGCACGGCGGCGAGCGAGTCGCTGACCGTGCCTCCATCGAACAACCGACGACCGGTCAACATCTCGAACAGGACGACGCCGAACGCCCAAATGTCGGTGCGCTTGTCGACGACTTGCCCGCGTGCCTGCTCGGGACTCATGTACGCCGCCGTGCCGAGAATGATTCCAGCCTCGGTCACAGCGGGCGACGTGATAGTGGGTGAGTCGGCGGAACCTGGCGAACCTGACGAACCTGACGAACCTGAAATCGCCTTCGCC
>JBOGIV010000441.1:0-4471 GCA_050747925.1 Vicinamibacterales bacterium | reverse complement strand
ACCCTAAAGGGTCGCCTCTACATCAGGCTACCCGGCCATCGAGTGCGCGTGCACTTTGGCGTGGACCGCCTCGTGGATCAGTCGCTAGCGGCGTATCAGCGGTTCAACGTCGATGAGAGGAGGCGCGCGGTTCAAGGGGCCCAATGAGAGCGACCGATCGAGCGCGATCACGGCGTCGAGGATCGTCTCCGCCGCATCGACGAAAAACCCGCGATTGATCTTGTCGGCGGTATCGGTCGGGCGATGGTAGTCAGCATGATCTTCGACGCCGAAGTAGATGAACGGAATCCCCGCCTTCTGGAACGACCCGTGATCGGACTGACTGGTCCAGTCCTGGACTCCGCCGGCGACGGTCAGGGGCTTGTCGTGGCCAAAGAGCAGCGCAACTGGCGCGCGCTTGGCGACCTCTTCCAGGACCGGCTTCAACTCCGGATGCTGATACGTTCCAGCGGCGAAGAGCTCGCGCCGATCGCTGCGGCTCACCATGTCGAGGTTGACGTCGAGCGCCATCCGATCGTTGGGAATCGGCGGCGCGATCAGCAACGACTGCGAGCCCTGTAGCCCCAACTCTTCGGCGTCGAACGCCACGAACAAAATCGTCCGCCGGAACGGTGATCGGCGGCAGTAGTCGGCAATCTCGAGCAAGACGGCGATACCGGACGCGTTGTCGTCGGCGCCAGGATACAGCACGCCTCCCCGGACGCCAACGTGATCGTAATGCGCCGTGATCAATATGACCGGCGCTTTGGTGTCGGCGCCCAGGC
This sequence comes from Vicinamibacterales bacterium, assembly GCA_050747925.1. Taxonomy (GTDB): domain Bacteria; phylum Acidobacteriota; class Vicinamibacteria; order Vicinamibacterales; family UBA2999; genus 12-FULL-67-14b. The sequence continues at coordinate 3,707 of JBOGIV010000441.1, read as the reverse complement.
ATTGACCGACGACATTCGCGGCGTCGGTGTACTCGGTTCTGAACGAACGCTCGGGATCCACGATTCCCTTGATCGACAGGTACGTGAAGCGGAACGGGAAAAGGTAGGCGCCCGACACCGACAGCAGGCCAGCAGCTTTCATGCGCTCGAGGATCCACGCGCGCGCGGCGATGCCGCCTGGCGAGTCGGTGCGCCGGCCCTCGAAGCGTGGCTCACTGAGGGTCTGCACAGTGGACATCAGGCGCTCGCTGTCGATCCGCATCGCGGCAGGTTGCGCCGTGGTCACCGGGCGAGACCCTCGTTGCGAGTCGATGCGGCGCGCTTCGAGATAGCCGGCGATGGTCATCCACACCAGGCCGGCGGCGACAATGCTCAGGCCGATCAACCGGCGAGGCTTCAGAATCATGACGGCACTCGGCTCAACGCGTTGACGCTGGACAGGTGACCGGCCGGGGGCCGTCGAACACCAGCCCTCGGGGACTGGAGGACGACGGGGGACGGAGCGTGCCCCCGCTGCGCATGAGCGAGAAGGCGAACACATCCCGGAAGATCGGCCCATCGGAAACCGATCCGATCAACTTCACGGGTTGGATCGAATCGAAGAAGCCGTCGCCTCCAGTCGCGAGGAAATCAACCGTGACGACGCGAAGCTGATCGGTGGGGAGGATCTGCGCGCCGCTTGCTCGCCGAAGGCGGACACGAAGCGTCGAACCGGCACAGTCGGCGACGGCGCGGGCGCCACCCAGCAACAACAGACTTCCGCGCTGCGAGAGATTGTTCTCCACGACGCGTCGCAACTCGTCACCGCTCACCGTCAGCCGCGCCACCCGATTGTCGAACGGAAACACTTCGTAAAGCCGGCCGTAGGTCAACGGGCCGGCGGGGAGATCCGCGCGCAGACCTCCAGTGTTGTAGATCGCGACATCCGCTGGACCAAACCACTGGACCATGCGATCGACCAGGAGGTCGCCAAGCGGCGATCGCCGATCCTCCGATCGTCGAATATCGGCCTCCACCTCGACGTTGAGCGGCGTTTCCTTTCGAGCCCTGGCGCCCTGCTCGGCCGCTGCGACGATATTGGCGACGGTGGCATCCGGGACGACCGGAAGTCCTTCGTACTGACGCGCGCGCGATCCGGCGCTGCCCTCGTCGACGCACTGACTTGACGCATCTTCTTCGGCACAGATCTCCTGAGGAGGGAAGATGCGACGGCTCTGCACTCGCCCACTCTTGCGATCCACGGTCAAGTCCACACGACCGAATGCGCGTCCGCTGGAACGAGATTCGATGATCCCCACGCCGGCCACCTCGTGGGCGATCACGTCGTGGCGGTGGCCCGCGACGATCACGTCAACGGCGCCGGGCGGCACGGCGCGGGCGACCTCGAGGATCTCGTCCTTCTGGCCACACGACGACAGATCGTTGGCGTTCTCCACGGCCCGACACGAGCCACCGGCGTGGGCGACACCGATCACGATCGTCGCTCCGGTGGCGCGCAGCTTCGCGGCTTCGGTTGCGAGGGCACGCTCGAGCGGACCAATGGCCAGCCCCCAGGTGTTCATCGAGATCGTGGCTTGAAGCGTCTCGAGCGTCGTCAGTCCCACCACGCCGACCTTGATGCCGTTGACGTCGAGCATCGTCGACGGTTTCACGTTCGGCCAGTCGACCGGCTCGTTGGTTCCCGTATCGAGAATGTTGGCGGCAAGAAACGGAAAGCGCGCGTCGGCGGCACGCGCTTTCAGAGCGCCCCGTGGATCTTCGTCGGGGTTGACGGGAGTGGCCTGTTCGCCGACGGGACCATAGTCAAAATCGTGATTGCCGATCGTGACCGCGTTGTAGCCAAGCGCGTTGTAGGCCGCGATGACAGGGGCGCCCTCGGTTAGGTTCGATTCGAGCGTGCCTTGAAACATGTCGCCGGCGTCGAACACGAGCACGGCTCCGCCGTCCCTGGCTCGGGCCGCGCGGAGGTTGGTGAGATGGCCGCCCAAGAGCGCGACCCCGCCCCGGCCGTTCCGCGCCAGGATGCCGCCGTGAAGATCGTTGGTACCAACAACCGAAATCGTGGTCGTCGCCGGCGCCCGTGAGCACGCCGTCCCAATCGCGCCGAGGGCGACTGCGGCGAGCACGAACCTATTCGCTCGGACCATGCGTCGAATCTTAGTGCAGGGTGTCTACGTTTTGAGTTGCAACCGTTCCACATGACTCCGTATCCTCACGGACATCACGCACGGAAACCCTCGTAGGAGGTTTGACATGTGCCGACGACCTGCCCGGTTCGCCGTTGTCGCGTTCGCCGTGTTTCTTGGGCCCTTGCTGGTTCCTATTGGTGTCGCCGCCCAAGCGCGGCTGACTGGCGCCGACCTCGGCGGTACCGTGGTCGATCAGACGGGAGCCATCGTGCCCGGGGTCACGGTGACCGTGACCAATGTCGACACCAATCTCGTGCGAACCGCCGTGACCGACGAAGATGGCCGCTATACGGTGGCGGCGCTGCCACCTGGAACCTATCAAATCAGCGCGGCGATTTCGGGGTTCGTCTCCGAGACGCGCAATCAAGTCGCGCTGCTGCTCGGCGAGGCAGCGGTCATGGACTTTCAACTCAAGATAGCGGGCACGGCAGAAGCCGTTGTGGTCACCGGCGAAACCCGGGTGGTGGCGGTGAGCCACACCGAGGTGTCATCGGTCGTTAACCGCCAACAGATCGAGAATCTGCCGATCAACGGACGCAATTTCATCAGCTTTGCCGTGATCACACCTGGCGTGACGACCGATCGCACGCCGCAGCAGGGCGCCTCCGCCACATCCGGCCTCTCGTTCACGGGCCAACGCGCGCGCTCCAACAACATCATGGTCGATGGGCTCGACAACAACGACCAGGTCGTGGGCGCGGTCCGGGCCACGTTCAGCCAGGAGGCTGTACGGGAATTCCAGGTCCTGACCAATTCGTACTCGGCCGAATTTGGTAAGGCGACAGGCGGCGTCGTGAACATCGTGACCAAAAGCGGGACCAACACCCTCGCCGGCAACCTCTTTGGCTATTTCCGCGACGATTCCCTGAACTCCCGAGGCTACTTCGAAAAGTTCGACATCTTCGGCGCAGCGGTCACCCTCGATAAATCCCCGTTCAGGCAGACGCAGTGGGGGGCGACGATCGGCGGGCCGATCAAGCGGGACAAGACGTTCTTCTTCGCCTCGTTCGAGCGCAACGCCACCGACGCGAGCAACCTGGTCACCATTCCAGGCAACGCCGCGGCCTTGCTCAACTCGCTTGGGTTCCTGGTCGAGCTGGGCAACGTGCCGTACGAATTCAATATGACGCAGGCAATGGCCAGAGTCGATCACCAGTGGAGCGCCAACCACGGTCTTGCAGTTCGCGGGAGCTGGGTGGATATCGACAACGAGAACATCGAGCCATTCGGCGGCAGCGTGGCCCGGAGTCGCGGCGCCGAGCAGCTACGGACCGATTGGTCCCTGTCAGCGTCACAGACCGACGTGCTGTCCAACCGGTGGATCAGCGAGTTCCGCCTGCAGTTCGCGCCGCAGGATCAGGAAATCAATTCGCTCGACCCGCGTTGCGGCGGACCGTGCACGGCCGAGAATCAGGGAGGCCCCACCCTCGAGATTACGGGCGTCGGCAGCGTCGGGCGGCAACGCTTCACGCCTCAGCCTCGTCGGAATCGCCGGCTCCAGTTTCTCGAGACCGTGAG
>JBOGIV010000440.1:0-14518 GCA_050747925.1 Vicinamibacterales bacterium | reverse complement strand
GGCATGAACCTGACGCTCGAAGAGGCACTGGTGGGCGCGACGATCAATGCGGCGGCGGCCATCGACCGCGCCGACCGCGTCGGCAGCCTCGAGACGGGCAAACAGCTCGATGCGGTCGTCATCAACGGTGCGCTGCCCGATCTGCTGCGCGTCGGTTCTTCGGTAATCTCCCACGTGATCAAGCGCGGCAAACGCGTCGCCCCCTAGTTTAGAAGGATAAAAACACGATCGCGTACGTGGCCACAGAGGCACAGAGACACAGAGCAATCTGGGCCTGAGACCGGAACGGCAGCAAACATCCGCGTGGGTTTGCAGCGCGATAGCTCTCTTGAAAATGCTTTCTGCCAGTCCGGCGAAGCCTAATGGCGAAGTCGGGTGGCCACGTACGTAACTGTGGCTCTAGAATGACTTAATGCCGCGCTGCTCCGACCTCTCCGTCTCCGACTTTCTGGCCGCGCTGTCGAGCCCGACGCCCACGCCTGGCGGCGGGACCGCGGCTGCCATCGCGGGGGCAATGGGCGCGTCGTTGCTGTTGATGGTGTCGAGCCTCGACAAGTCGAAATCGGGGACCGAGGAGGAACGGATGCTGCTCGCAGATGCCAAGCGCGCCCTCGTGCCGCTTCGCACCCGGCTGACCGAGTTGGCAGATGCCGACTCGGAGGCCTTCGACCAGGTCATGGCCGCCTACCGGCTTCCGAAGGGGAGCGAAGAGGAAAAGGCAGCGAGGAGCTCGGTGATTCAGCGCGCGCTCTGGCGAGCAACCGAGGTGCCGCTGGACACGCTCCGCGTCTGCGCCGGCGTGCTCGAGTACGGTCCGGTGATCGCACGCTGCGGAAACCCAACGGCGGCGAGCGATGTCGGTGTTGGCGTGCGGCTCATCGAAGCAGCGGCCGGCGGAGCGGAAGCGAACGTGAGAATCAACCTGGCGGGAATTCGCGACGAAGGGCTGAAGGCTGACGCCGAGCGCGATGCGACGCGCTATATGGAACGTACGTTGGCGTGCACGGCCGCCGCACGCAAACTGCTCGCGAACTAGGGCCCTGCCGTCTGTCGCCTTTACGGCCTCGGAGCGGGCACGAGTCTCAGCGACCGCACGGAGATCGACGGCGAGAACGACCATCGCTTCGTGTAGAGCGACGGCACGAGATTCACGTCCTTGGCGTAGCTGAACTCGACGATGATGTCCGGCCCGTCGTGGCGAAGCGTGATGTCGTCCTCGGTAATCGGGACATCGTGGGTACGCGCGATCCGGGCTACGGACTGCACGAGCTGCGCGTCGGTCGCATTGGGCGCAAACACCATGGCTTCCTTCGCCGCGTCGGTGAACCTGTAGTGATCGAACGCGGCCAAGCCGGCGCGGGCGGCCGCGTTCAAAATTAGCGCCGCAACGACAAGTTTGATCAGTGTGGTCATCTCAGCCAGGCCACCAACGGCGTTTGTTGTATGCCCGTTGCATTCCGCGTTCCCGGCAGGAACCTCAAGACCTATTTGAAACTGCCGAGCGCCGCCGCCTCGGAGTCGTAGGAGTCAAACACCGTGAGCAGCTTGGTAATGACGAGCAGATCCGTGATCTTCGCCGTGAGGTTGATCAACTTCAGCGATCCCCCGTGTCGGCCGACGGCAGCCAGGCTTCGCACGAGCTCGCCGAGCCCGCCGCTGTCGACGTAGGACACGTCCTGGAGATTCAGCACTATCCGTTTCGTGCCGGCGGCCATCAGCCGGTCGAAATGCTCCTTCAATTGCTGCGTGCCCTCGTGCAACGTGAGCCGGCCCTTGAGGTCGAGCACGGTGACGTCCCCGACGTTGCGGGTCTGGATCTGCATCTGCATGCGATCGCTCTCTCCTTGTGATGTAGGGCACCACTTTAGTGGCGCCTCAGGCTCCAGGCAACCCCAATCGCTTTCTGGCTTCTGGCTTCTGCCTTCTGGCTTCTCAGTGAATCTGATGCAGCAGCCGTCCCCAACGCGTTCCACCGAAGAGACCCGTGATCGTCGACAGCGCGCCTCCCGCAGACGCCGACCCGTCTTCCGGCGTCTCGAATGACCAATAGATGAAGAGCGCGCGACCCTTGATGTAGTGCGCTGGCAGCGATCCCCAGTACCGGCTGTCCTGCGAGTCGTCGCGGTTGTCGCCCATCATGAAGTAGTGGTCGGCGGGGACCGTCATCGGGCCGAACTTGCGGCGGAGGTCAAGCGTGTCCGTGCCATCCTCTGAGGCCGGTGGGAACAGATAGTGCGCGTACGGCTCGACCAGCGGCGTGCCGTTGACCAAGACGGTCTGGGTCTTCAACTCGACGGTCTCGCCTGGAAGGCCGATCACGCGCTTGATGAAGTCCCGCTCTGGTTCCTCGGGAAACTTGAAGACGATTACGTCGCCGCGCCGGACGGCGCGCATCGGCAGCACCGCTCGCTCGACCGAAAACGCGACGGGTGCAAACGCAAACTTGTTGATGAGCAGATGATCGCCAACCAGCAGGTTGGGCTTCATCGAGCCGGTTGGAATCTTGAACGCTTGAAACACGAACGTGCGCACGAAGAGCGCAAGGACCACCGCCACGAGAATCGACTCGAAGTACTCACGGAGCGTCGACTTCGCGGGCGGGCCCTCTGTTTCTGGCTTCTTGCTTCGTTCTTCTTGCTTCTTACCCATCGGTGATTTTCAAGACCGCGAGGAAGGCCTCCTGCGGGATCTCCACCGTGCCGACCCGCTTCATCCGTTTCTTGCCTTCCTTCTGCTTCTCGAGCAGCTTCCGCTTGCGCGTGATGTCGCCGCCGTAGCACTTGGCGAGCACGTTCTTTCGCAGCGCCTTCACCGACTCGCGCGCGATGATCCGCGATCCAATCGCCGCCTGAATCGCCACCTCGAACATCTGGCGCGGGATGAGCTCGCGCATCTTCGACGCGAGCATCCGGCCCCGATCGTACGCCCGCTCGCGGTGAACGATGATCGACAAGGCGTCCACCGGATCGCCGTTCACGAGAATATCGAGTTTGACGAGGGGCGACGCCCAGTAGCCGGTCACATGGTAGTCGAGCGACGCGTAGCCTCGCGAGATCGTCTTCAGTCGATCGTAGAAGTCCAGCACGACCTCGTTGAACGGCAGCTCGTAGGTGATGAGCACACGGTCGGCGGCCTTGAACTCCAACGTCTTTTGCACACCGCGCTTGTCCTGGCAGAGTTTCAAGATGGCGCCGACGAACTCCGCCGGCGTCAGGACCGTCGCCGTGATGACCGGCTCCTCAATCTTCGAGATGTGTCCCGTCTCGGGCAGCTTGGCTGGGCTGTCGATCTCGATCACGTCTCCTGCCGTCGTCGTCACCCTGTACAGCACACCTGGCGCGGTGGTGACCAGGTCCATGTTGAACTCGCGCTCGAGCCGCTCCTGAACGATCTCCATGTGGAGCAGGCCGAGGACTCCGCAGCGAAAACCAAATCCGAGAGCGACTGACGTCTCCGGCTCGAAGAAGAACGCGGCGTCGTTCAATCGAAGCTTCTCCAAGGCTTCACGCAGCTCGCCGTATTGGTGGCCTTCCACAGGGTAAAGACCCGCAAAGACCATGGGCTTCAGCGTCTTGAAGCCGGGAAACGGCTCCGGAGTCGGCCGCGCCGTTTCGGTGACCGTGTCGCCAATCTGAGCGTCAGCCACGACTTTGATCCCACACGCGATAAAGCCCACCTCACCGGGTCCAAGCTGCTGCACCGGAATCGGCTTCGGCGTGAAGACGCCGAGCGATTCCACTTCGTGGTCCTGCCTGGTGTTCATCAACCGGACCTTCATGCCCGGACGGACCACCCCCTCGAGCACGCGAACGACGATCACCACGCCACGATAGGCGTCGTACCAGGAATCGAAGATGAGCGCCTTGAGGGGCTCGTCGGGATCGCCCTCGGGCGGCGGCAGGCGCGTGACGATCGCTTGAAGGATCTCGCTGACACCACGTCCCTCCTTCGCGCTCGCGAGAATCGCGGTCGACCCGTCGAGCCCGATGATGTCTTCGATCTGGCGCCGCGCCTCGTCTGGCTGCGCGCTCGGGAGATCGACTTTGTTGATGACGGGAATGATCTCGAGGTTGTTCTCGACGGCCAGATAGGCATTCGCCAGCGTTTGGGCTTCGACACCCTGTGATGCGTCCACCAGCAGCAGCGCGCCCTCGCACGCCGCCAGCGATCGCGTGACTTCGTAGCTGAAATCCACATGACCGGGTGTATCGATGAGGTTCAGGACGTAGGCCTGGCCATCCGCGGCCGTGTAGTTGAGGCGGACTGGATGCGCTTTGATGGTGATGCCTCGCTCGCGCTCGAGGTCCATGCTGTCGAGCACCTGCGCGGACATTTCGCGCAGCTCGAGCGCACCGGTCATCTCGAGGAACCGATCGGCCAACGTGGATTTGCCGTGGTCAATGTGCGCGATGATCGAGAAGTTTCTGATATGTGGCTGCTTCACCGCGGTCCTGAACCACCTATTATCCCTTAGCGGACCATGAAGCCGGACCGCAGTGTCGGCAGACGGCCGTGAGTTAACAGAAAACCGCTAAGCTTGGTCGATCACAGATTGCCGAGAACCGAGTACGGGTCGTGAACGCGCGTGTAGTCATTACTGGCGGCACGGGTTACGTCGGCCGGCCGCTCATCGAACAACTGGTGGCACGGGGGAACGACGTGACGGCGCTGGCGCGACCAGAGTCGCGGGTTCGCGTCCCGAACGGCGCGCAGATCGTCGAAGGGTCGGCGCTTTTGGCGACCGATATCGCTCGTGCGCTCTCTCCCAGGTGCACGCTGGTGGTCCTGGCCGGCACACCTCGTCCGAATCCGTTCAAGGCGCGACAGTTTCTCGACGTCGATCTCGCCGCCGCTCGTGCAGCAGCTGAGGCAGCCGAACGCCATCAGGGCGTCGGCCATATCGTGTACGTCAGCGTCGCGCATCCGGCGCCGGTGATGAAGGCGTACATCGATGCGCGTGTCGCCGGAGAACGGCTGCTTGGTGCAACCGGAATCCGGCTGACGATCCTCAGACCCTGGTACGTGCTCGGGCCCGGCCATCGCTGGCCATATGGCCTTGTTCCAATGTATTGGCTGTTGGAGCGAGTGCCCCCAACGCGGGCGAGCGCGCGTCGACTCGGACTGGTGACGCGCGACGAGCTGGTGCTGGCGCTGGTGAGAGCCATCGAGCAGCCGGCATCGAGAGATCGGATCATCGAGGTGCCAGAGATCCGGAAGAGCACGACGTTCTGAGCGGACTCGGTCCCAGGAGCGAGCAAGCGACCCCCTAAAGAGACCGCGAAGCGCCAGGTCGAGCCGAGCGAGCTCGACGACCGCGTACTCTAGACGTCCACGGTTCATCGGCCGAAACAACGGAACGGCCGGTCGTGTGTCGAGGCGTCACTTTCGCGCGACCCCTGCCGAGGTAACGGACTCTGGGTTCTATGCGCGGAATGTCACGGATCAGCCATGTCTGACGGCGAGAGTGCAAGCCTTACTCGCATCTGTCCATCGTGCGGTCGTCACGTGCCGCGCAGGGTGTCGACGTGTCGTTGCGGGGTTCCTTTACCAGGCGACACCGGACCCGCCCTCCCGGAGGCGGCGGTCCGCTCGGCTTCGTCGGGTTTCACAGGATCTGGTGCGGCGAGGATGGTTCTGGCGGTCGGCGCGCTGGGGCTGGCCGCATACTGGCTCTATCCATCGGCGCCGGCCCGCGATCTACGGCAGGCGACAGTAGCCGCCACTGTCCAGGCCATCCCGCCACCCGAGAGTCCTGCGCGGCCACTGCAGACCGCCGCCGTGCCGGTGCCACATCAATCGGCCGCGGTCCTCGTCCCGCCTCAGCCTGGGAGTGTCGCTGCGCCCCCGCTGGCCATTCCGAGCCCAGCCGCGTCGCTGGAGGACGTTGTGAACCAGGTGTCGCCCGCCGTTGTCCGTATCGAAACATCCAAGGGAAGCGGCAGCGCCTTCTACATCCGGTCGGACACATTGCTCACCAACGTCCACGTCGTTGGTGATAGCGCCTCCATCACCGTCCGCCGATTGGACGGGACCACGACGCTCGCTCGGGTCGAGCGGACATCACCGCTCTTCGACATCGCGATCCTGCGCGTCTCGAACCCGGTTCCAACTCAGGCGACGATCGAAATGGGGTTCACCGAGAATGTCCGCGTTGGACAGGAGGTATTCGCTATCGGATCGGCGCTTGGCACCTTGCACAACACCGTGACGCGCGGCATCGTGAGCGCGGTCCGTCAGAGCGGCAACGCGACGCTCGTGCAGACCGACGCGTCGCTCAATCCTGGAAACAGCGGAGGACCGCTCCTCGATCGATCGGGCACCGCGATTGGGATCGCGACGATGGGCTACGGCGGCATGCAGGGTCTCAATTTTGCCGTCGGCATCGGACACGCGCGCGCACTGATCGAGGGCCGCCAGGCACCGGCGCCGGTGACCACGACGACCTCGAATGACCGTGGACTCTCCGTCGCGGTCCTGTCCGAGCCTGAGCAAAAACGCGCGGATGGCGCGCGCGCCTACGACGACTCGCTCACGAGGCTCGCCAGGCTTGCGGACGATTTCGACGGTGAATGGCGGCGATTTCGGGAGCGATGCTACAGCGGTACGGTCGTCGGAGCGTTCGATCGCGAATGGTTTGCGCTCTTCACTGATCGCTCGCTGCCGGCGCCGATTCCCGCGTACTGCACTTCATATCTTGCGGACCTGAAGCAGGACGCGGCGAACTTTCGCGACCAAATGCAGCGGGCCGACGACGCCGCGCGACGTGCAGATGTCTATCCGGGCGCGCGACGCGACGCGCGACGGACGCGACGGCTCAGCCACGATGCGTGGGAACGCTAACCCGACGCACGCGCGCGACCGGTGCGATTGTCCAGGTCGCGACGCTAAATCACCACACGTTCAGCGCGGCTGAGTCGCCAGCTTCGCCTTCAGCTCTTCGACCCAGTTGAGCACGACGATGATCGCTGGCGGTGCGGTGGCGGGATCGAGCGCCGGGTCTTTGATCAAGAGAAAGCGGCCGTCAGGCGCGACATCCCACGTGCGTGACGTCGTCGTGCCCACGAAGATGGCTCCACCATCGAACAGCTTGGTTGGTACGCCGGATGAGAAGATGGGTCCGTCTCCAACCGGCGCGGCGACGATGGCGCCGGTCCCGTCCTCGTAGAACAATTCCTTCCCATTCCTCGCCCACACAGGCTTGGAACCTCCAGCAGTTGAGATCTGCCAGCGGCCCTCGCTGATCTTCGGAAATGGCCGAACGTACACTTCGGCTTTCCCTGATTCGGTGGAGTCGAATGCCAGCCAGCGTCCGTCAGGGGAGAGCTCCGCGTTCAACTCGATGGCGCCTGTCTGCATCAGTATCTCCGACGATGGGGTGCCGTCCAGACGCAGCAGGGTCAGGTGGTTGCCTTTGCGGACGATCACGCTGCGACCGTCTGGCGACACCGACAACGGCACGCCCTCGCCCACCGGGCCGGTCGCCAGGCGTTGCGGTTCGCCGGTCCCGTCGGCTGACATTCGATAGATCGCCTGTGCGCCGTCACGCGACGATGCATAGCGCACGTACCGGCCGTCCGGTGTCCAGGTGGGATACGCATCCAGGGCTGGACCGAACGACAGGCGCGCCAGAGTGCCCCTCCGCGTGTCCGTAATCCACACGTCCTGTTCCTGGTCGCGTGAGTCCACGGCCAAACGCACGCCGTCAGGCGCCACACGCGGAAAGGTATAGGACCGTGGAGACCCGGCAATTGGCATGAGGCGTCCGGTTCGGTCCGACCAGACGAACGTACGTCCCACTCCCAGCGTCGTGCCAGGGAGGTAGGCGAGCGTCCCGTTCAGCGCGACGTCAGCGTTGATGCTGCCCGTATTGCTCGACGCGACATTCTCGAGCAGCGTCACCGGCGCACCGAGCACCTCGGCGCGCGCGAGATCGAACCGCACCGCCCGCAACGTGTTCGACACTCGGAACACGAGGTAGCCGGGTTCGACGTAGACCGGCTGAGAGCCTTCCGGTAACAGGATCTTTCGCTCGAGTGTGCGGAGGTCGAACAGCGCAATTTGGCTCTTATCGACGCCGCCAACAAGGATGGTGTAGAGGACGGCGTGCCCCGTCGGCAGCAACGACGGAAAGAAGTGACCCTGCTCTCCAGCGCCAAGCCGTGTCAACAACTCGATGGGTCCCCCGTTTGCTGACACCCGTTGCAGACCCTCGCCGGTGTTGGTGGCAAAGATGATGTTGTTGTCAGTGCCCCACGCATGCCCCCGAGGTGCGTTGCTCGATTGGGCAATCAACGCGGACCCGCCGCCCCCAATCGGTCTCTTTCGAATCGTGCCGTTGGTCCAATATCCCACCCACTGCCCGTCCGGCGACACAAAGGGCCCGCGAGCCCCCTCGGTTTCGGGCAGGATGTTGGCTTGAACCGAGTCGAGGGCGCGCACGGCCAACAGGCCACGCTGCGTCCGGTAAACGACATGCGAACCGTCAGGCGTGATGGCAAAGTCGCGATCGACGCCGCTGGTTCTAAATGCAAGCTCGGCTGGTGGAACCAGCGAAAGGCGGACGACGGGCTTTGGCCCGGCGGCGGATGTGTCGAGGCGACGCATGAGGACCGCCGACAGCGCGACGACCACGGCGAGCAGAAACGCGAGGCAGGCGACGTACCAACGCTCGCGTGAACGGGGCGAGCGATGAGGCGCAGGGATCGCCGCCATCGGCTCGGTCGTCGCCGCCTGCCGCAACGCGTAGCGTGCAGCGGCGATGTCCGACACGCGCTCGCGACGATCCTTCGTCAGGCAGCTCTGCACCAGCATCTTGATCGTCGGCGGCGCGTCCGCGGGCCAGCCGCTGAAGTCGGGCTCCGCGCGGACGACCGCAGCCAGCGTGTCGATCACGTCGCTGCCCGCGAACGCGCGGTTGCCCGTCAGCATCTCGTAGAGCACGCACCCAAACGCCCAGACGTCGCTGCGCTTGTCGGCCACTCGGCCGTGAGCCTGTTCTGGACTCATGTAGGCCGCAGTGCCCAGAATCATGCCGGCCTGCGTCATCGCCGGGCTGGTGATCGTCGGTGAGTTGAGGCTCTCCATCTCGCCGGGCCCACTTGGCCCGCCCGACCTACCCGGCCCACTCGGCCCACCCGGCCCAATCTTCGCCAACCCAAAATCCAAGACCTTGACCACGCCGTCGGGCGTGACCTTGATGTTGGCGGGCTTGAGATCGCGATGAATGATGCCCTGCTCGTGCGCCGCTTCGATGGCCTCGGCGACTTGGCCGGCGATCTGCAGCGCTTCTCGAACGGGAATGGCCCCGCGCGCGAGACGCTGCGACAAATCCTCGCCGTCCACCAGCTCCATCACCAGCGCCCGCGCGCCGTGCGATTCTTCGAGGCCGTAGATCTGCGCGATGTGCGGGTGGTTCAGCGTCGCCAAAGTTCGCGCTTCGCGCTCGAAGCGCGCGAGTCGTTCCGCGTCGTCCGCAAAGCTGTCGGGAATCGTTTTCAGCGCGACCGATCGGCCGAGCTTGGTATCGCGCGCACGATACACCTCGCCCATTCCCCCCGCCCCGAGCGAGTCGAGAATCTCGTAGGGGCCAAGCCGCGCGCCGGCAGAGAGGGCCATAGGGGCGCGCAGATTATAGCGGCTTACCCTGAGCGAAGTCGGCTGCCTTCGCAAGCCGAACGAGTCGAAGGGTGCCGGTTAGGCGCAAGAACTGCCACTCGCGCAGCTCGGAGTCGCCGCGATTCTTGAACCGTGAACTATCGAGAAGGAACGTTCTGCAACGACTTACAGGCCGGCACGATCCTCGCTACCCGGCATGCGGGGTCGACGATGCTACGATTGAGTCCGCGACAGCGAACGGTTCTCATCGACAAGCTGGCCGACGCAGCTAATCTCGCGATCGCAGGATTGGTATTCGGGCAGTTCGCTAGCGGCAAGGACTTTCTGTCGGAGTCGCGGCTAGCGGAGTGGCGATCTGGGCGCCAGTGATTGCTTGGGTCGTGTTTCTGGCGAGGAAGGACGAGAAATGACCGGCTTCTTCGTGTTATTCGGGGGCATCCTCCTATTCGTCAGCATCATCGGGATCATGGACCTGCTGAACGACCGGCGCGATCGCCGGAGGCGGGCCGCCGAGAAGCCGCACTGAGCGTCCGCGGTTTCCTCGATGAGATCCCGCGACGAGATCCCAACCCCCGCGTTGCTCCTCGACCTCGACGCGTTTGAATCCAACATCGCCGTCATGGCCGGCTATCTGCGCGCGCGTGGCCGCGCGTTTCGGCCGCACGGCAAGACGCACAAGTGCCCCGCCATCGCTCGTCTCCTGATTGATGCCGGCGCCATCGGGATTTGCGGCGCTCGACTGAGCGAGGCTGAAGTCTTCGCCGACCACGGCATCCCGGGATTGCTCGTCACCACTCCGGTCATCGGAAAGAGGAAGATCGCCAGGGCCGTCGCGCTCGCGGCGCGAGCTCCGGACACCATCTTCTGCGTCGACGACGAGGACAACGTCCGCGATCTCAATGACGCCGCGGGCGCCCGTGGTCTCACCTTTCAACTCGCGGTAGACCTCTACTTCGGTCGAACCGGGATTCTGCCTGGAGCTCCGGCCCTCGAGCTCGCCAGGCTCATCGACTCGTTGCCTCACGTGACATTTGCCGGCCTTCAGGCCTACGACGGACAGGCCGCTCATACGACGCCGTTCGACGCACGAGAGGCGCGGACGCGAAGCACGATGAGCCAGGCCGTTGAAACGCGACGTTTGATCGAACGCGACGGCATGGCGTGTCCCATTGTCACTGGCGGCTCGACCGGGACCTATCGCATCGACTCGCTGATCGACGGCATGACCGAGCTCCAACCTGGCAGCTTCATCTTCATGGACATGGAGTACCGCCGCATCGGCGGGCCGCAAGGGCCCGACTACGGCGACTTCCAACACGCCTTGACTGTGGTATCGACCGTGGTGTCTCGACCCCCGGGATTCGCGATTGTCGACGCCGGTTACAAGGCGTTCTCGACGGATCGTCCGTTCACCCCTCAGCCAGTGGATCTGGAAGGCGTGACCTATGGATGGGCGGGCGACGAACACGGCCGGCTGGATCTGTCGAAGGCCTCTCGGGACTTGAAGGTCGGCGATCGCATCGAGTTCATTCCTCCTCACTGCGATCCCACGGTGAATCTCTACGACTGCATCTACGCGCTGCGTGGCGATCGGATCGAGAACGTCTGGGCGATCGAAGCGCGAGGCAAGAGCCAATGAAAGTTGAAAGTTGAAGAGTTGACAGTTCAGAGTTCAAGTCCAGAGTTCACAGTTGATCAGGCCCGCTAACCAGCGCTCAACTTACACGGATACCTCTCGTGCTTAACCCGACGTACGCACCGACCGCCGACGTCAGGGGACGGCGAGCCAGCGGCCTACAGGCCGAGCTCGAGACCGCGATCGACGGCGAGGTGCGATTCGATCGCTTGTCGCGAGCGCTCTACTCGACCGACGCCAGCGTCTATCAGATCGAACCCCTCGGGGTCGTCATTCCGCGGTCTGCAGAGTCGGTGGTCCGCGCCGTCGCCATCGCGGCGCGCTACGGCGTGTCCATCACGCCCAGAGGCGGCGGCACCTCGCAGGCGGGCCAGTCGATCGGCGCCGGTCTCGTCCTCGACACATCGAAGTATCTGAATCGAATCCTCGAGATCAACGCCGAGCAACGCTGGGCTCGCGTCGAGCCTGGCGTCGTCCTCGACGATCTCAACCTCGCGCTGCGCCCGCACGGCTTTCGCTTTGCGCCCGATGTCTCCTCGGCCAGTCGAGCGACGGTCGGCGGCATGATGGCCAACAACTCGAGCGGTGCGCGCTCGGTCATCTACGGCAAGACGATCGATCACGTTCGCGAGCAGCGTGTCGTCCTCTCCGACGGAGGTGTCGCGCACTTCCGGCCGTTGAGCGCCGCTGAGCTCGAGCGGGCCCGAGTGGGCGACGGCGTCGAGGCGCGCGCCTACCGGGTCGTGCCCGAGCTGGCCGCGCGGCATGCGGCCGAGATCGAGCGGCGATTCCCCAAAGTTCTTCGGCGCGTCGGCGGCTACAACCTCGACGCCTTCGTGGACGCCTCGCGGCCGGTCGATCTCAGCAGGATCCTGGTGGGCTCGGAGGGCACGCTCGGATTCATCATCGACGCCAAGATTGGACTCGTCCCCCTCCCGGCAGCCAAGGCGGTCGTCGCCATTGAGTTCGACGAGCTGCTCGATGCGCTGGCCGCGACTCCGCTCGTTCTCGCGCACAAACCGTCGGCTGTCGAGGTGATGGACAACTTCATCCTCAGCCACGCGCGCCAGAATGCTGCGCTGGAGGCTCAGCGACGGGCCATGGTCAGCCGGGAAGGATCGGCGTTGCTGTGCGTCGAGTTTTACGGCGATCACACCGACGAGCTCGTCGCTCGAATCGACGGGCTCGAGCGCGATCTGCGGGCATCGTCGTTCACGCATCGATTGCAACGCGTCATGAAGCCCGCCGATCAGGCGCGCATCTGGTCGTTCCGTGAGGCTGCGCTCGGGCTGTCCATGGCGATGAAGGGCGACGGCAAAGCGGTGAGCTTCGTCGAAGACACTGCGGTCGCGCCAGAGAAACTACGGGACTACATCGATCGATTCGTGAAGCTGGTCGAGCGTCACCACACGGTCGCTGGCGTGTACGCGCATGCATCGGTGGGCTGCCTGCACGTGCGACCGGTCGTCAATCTGAAGACCGCCGACGGCGTCGCGACCTTCGAAGCGATCGCAAATGAGGTTGCGGATCTGGTGCTCGAGTTTGGCGGAGCTCTCTCGGGCGAGCACGGCGATGGCCTGGTCCGAGGCGCGTTCAACGAGAAGATGTTCGGCTCGGAGCTGTATCAGGCGTTTCGGGCCGTGAAGGCGACGTTTGATCCGGTCGGCCTCTTCAACCCGGGCCGAATCGTCAATACGCCTGCGATCACATCGCACCTCCGATTCGGCGCCGGGTATCAGACTCCGGAGCCGCAGACGAACTTCGACTTTTCCGAGCACGGCGGGTTTGGCCGCGCAGTGGAGATGTGCAGCGGCGTCGGCCAGTGCCGCAAGAAGCAGGACGGGACGATGTGTCCGTCGTTCATGGTGACGCAGGAAGAGGCGCACTCGACGCGCGGTCGTGCCAACGTTCTTCGACTGGCCATGAACGGCCGACTCGGTGACGCCGAGCTGAGCGATCACGCCGTCCATGAGGTGCTGGATCTGTGCCTGGAATGTCGGGCGTGCAGGAGCGAGTGCCCGGTTGGCGTCGACGTCGCACGATTCAAGAGTGAGTTCCTGTCGGGGTACTGGGACCGACACGGCACGCCGCTTCGCGCTCGCGCGCTTGGGAACGTGGCTCAGTTGGCTCGCTGGGGAAGCCGGCTGGCTCCGCTGTCGAATGCGATCGCGTCAAGCGCCATCGGCAGGCGCCTGAACGAGCAGTGGCTGGGCATCGATCGACGACGAGTGCCGCCGGTGTGGTCGCGGCGAACGTTGACCAATCGTCTTGCGCGCGCCACATCGCGAGTGGCCGCCCCTCGAGCCGTTCTGTTCGTCGACACGTTCACCCAACACGCCGATCCGGAGATTGGCGTTGCCGCGTTCGAGGTGCTCGAGCTTGCGGGCATTGGGGGCCGGCCGGCGTCGCACGCTTGTTGCGGACGCCCGCTCATCTCGCAAGGATTCCTCCACGAGGCGCGCCAGCTGGCCCTGCACAACGCGCTCGCGCTGTATCCCATCGCCGAGCGAGGCGATGCGATCGTGTTTCTCGAGCCGAGCTGTCTGTCGGCGATTCGTGAGGACGCGCCGGCGCTGCTGAAGGGGGAGGCCGCTCGCAAAGCCCGCGAGGTGGCGGACCACTCCGTGCTGTTCGAGGAGTTCCTCGAGCGCGAGCTCGCGGCCTCTCGCGCGCGTCTGACGATACGCCCAGGACCTTCGACCATCCTCCTTCATCCGCATTGCCACCAGCGCTCCATGGGGTTGGCGGCGCCGGCGGCGGCTCTCCTCTCACGCATTCCGGGATCCAACGTCGCTGACCTCGACGCGGGCTGTTGCGGGATGGCGGGTTCGTTTGGCTACACCGTCGAGCACTATGATGTGTCGCGCGCGATTGGGGAGCGAAAGCTGCTGCCTGCCGCGCGGAAGCTCTCAGGCGACGGTGTGCTGGTTGCGGCTGGCACGTCGTGCCGGCATCAGGTTGCGCATTTCACCGGCGTCCAGGCGGTGCACCCGGCAGTGCTCCTGCGATCGCTTGTGAACGAGGGGTGACATTTGACTGCTCGACTGATTGAAGTGCGCGCGGGCGTGCGGTGGAGAATGCCCATTGATTGATCGACCAATTGAGCCGAGCCCGCCAGCGCTTGTCTACGGACTGGTGAGGAAGCGCGCATGAACCTCGCGTGGGTTTCGCTCGCTGCCCTGGCGATTGCCGTGACGCTCAGCATGGTGAGCAAGGTCAACGTCGGCGTCGTGTCGCTGGCGTTTGCCTGGATCGTCGGCGTCTATC
>JBOGIV010000439.1:0-2947 GCA_050747925.1 Vicinamibacterales bacterium | reverse complement strand
TTATCAGCCCGTCGGGTGGACGCGGTGGCGCGCCGCGTCCGCTAGGTCGAGCCGCATTCATCGCGACGATGGACGATGCTGTTGTCGTCAGCTCGGCCGACTCCGCGCAGGTGACCATCGTGCGGAGTGACGGACGCTCGAGCCATCATTCGCTTCCGATACCGCTTCGCTCCCCCACTCGCGCGGAGTTCGACGAGGCCGTCCAGGCTACCGCGTCGATGGCGCCGGCGTCATTGCGCCAAAGCATGATCGAGCAACTCGCGGCCGTTCCACCGCCGGAGCGGCTCCCACCCATTTCCGCCCTCTTCGTGGATTCCGAAGGCCTGGTGTGGGTTCAGACAACGCCACCCGGCGGGAAGACGCTCGACTTCCTGGTTATCCAGGGCAACGGCAACGTCGTGGCGCGAGCGCAGATCCCGTTAGGGCTCACGATCTTCGAGATCGGTCGGGACTATGTGCTCGGGAGTTACACGGACGCGGGCGACGAGATGCATGTCGCTACGTACCGCCTCCGCCGACAATAGCGTGGGCATAACGGGCCCCTAACGGAGCCGGCCCACGTCCGAACCGGCCGTCGAAGTCAGGTCGTGCCGCTCTCTGCGGCCGGTGATGGAGGGCTTGTTACCGGCTTCTTGTCGTCCGGGCCCGGAGCCAGCTTGGCAACTGGAAGGCGATAGAGGCATTTCCCTCTAGTTGGAGCTATCCTTTACGCGTCGGAATTCTCCGCGGGGAGTTCGCTCATGAATTGCCTTCGCAAGGCAGTTGTGCTCAGTCTGCTGTTCAGCCCACTGCTGGGTGGATCGGCCGAAGCAATGGTGAAGTGCCGAGCCACGCCGGGTGGCGTACCGATCCGCAACACCACTCCGCTCTTCGTGGTCGATGGCAAGGTGATGGGCGACGTGCCGAAAGCCCCCAGAGACGACAGCACCCGGATTGCCGGGATTAAGCTCGATGAAATCCTGAGCGTCACCGTCGTGTGCCTGGAGATGATGGAAGCGGGTGTTAGAGTCGGGCGAAACGCGATCGCGGTGATTACCAAGGCCGGAGCGGTGTCGTTCATGAGATCGCACCTGCAGGCACTCATGCATGAACAGGAAGCATACCGCGCACGGACGGGTAACTACGCACGGGACCTGACCACTCTGGGTTTTTTTGCGACACGCGCGCCGCTTCCGATCGAGATGCACCTGAAAGAAGGTGGATGGTCAGCGAAAGCAGAGCTTGGGGTGTTCGCCGCATGCCAGGTGGTGGTAGAGAGCGCCCCGACTGGGGGTAGTGCTCCGACCGTTGCTTGTGATCACGGCTGATCGGGCGTATCCACGCGGCGTGGGTTCGCCGGAGTACCTGCCTGCATGCGCGAAAAACGGCACAGCCGAGCGCCTGGGGCGCGTCAGGACGAACTGATGCAGCGGCACAAAGCACTTCCGCCGACGTATCGGAAGTAGCTTGGAGACAGCTACAAGAGAGGGTCGGCAGGGTCGCCGACCCTTTTTTGTTCGCCGATGCGATTGGAATCCCGATGCGCTGGTGGGGAGCGCCGCGCGCACGACAATGAGGTGTCGGACCGGTACGTCGCCGTCAACGTGGGAACCCGGAATGCGGTCCGCCGATTCTTCCATGAACCGCAGTGGTACGAAGGTCAGGCACGCCCTTCCTCCCGCTAACTCAACGAGATCGCCCCATGTACAAGACAAAGCCCACCTTTCCCTGTGAGATGCCCTCGGATGCGCCGCTAACGGTTCTCGCCCTGAACGCATCGCTCAAACACGAGCCAGCGATCTCCAATACCGGCGAGCTGGCTGCCCTCGTTCTCGATGAATTGCGTGCGCTGACGACGGCCAACGTGGAGATCGTCCGCGTGTCCGATGCCACGCTTCCCGTTGGGCTGGGTTTCCGGGAGGGGCCCGACGACGATTGGCCGGACCTGGTGGCCAAACTCAAGGGGGCTGATATCGTGCTGTTCTGCACGCCGATCTGGTGGGGTGGTCGCTCGAGTCTCATGCAACGTGTCATTGAGCGTCTCGACTCGCTCGACGAGGAGTACAGTGCGACGGGACGCAGTGCGATCAAGGGAAAGGTCGCCGGAATCGTCATCACGGGCAGCGAAGACGGCGCGCTCAGCGTGATGGGCAGCATCATGATGGTGCTGAGCTTCATGGGATTCACGCTTCCACCCGAATGTACGGCCTACTGGGTGGGCGAGGTCGGTCAGCCTCCAGCGCAGGATCGTGAAAAGCGCCTCAAAAACGCTGCGACCATGCACATGGCGAAGAAGCTGGCTCAGAACCTCGTGTACCACGCCCGGCTGCTCAAGGCGCATCCGCAGCGCCTAACGGGCGAACGGGCAACGTGCTGCGAGCCACACGGACGCCTCGAAGTGCCGGCCTGGAGCCGCGGTCCCTGAAGTCGGCCGAACGCTCGCGAGGCTGACGCCGCTGAACGCTAGCCGTTTAGGTCGTTGGGCCGTAGACTGTGTTCAAGGCTGATTGCGGAGCACCTACTGCCTCCAGCGTTCCGGCTGGCGTAGATGTTGGAAGAAGCTATGGCATGATGTTCTGGTTCATGCGGAAGAAGTTCGTCGGGTCGTACTTCCGCTTGAGCGCACGCAGCCGCTCGTACTTCGCCGCGCCGTAGGCCGTGCGCACGCGGTCCTGTCCCTCTTCGCCCAGAAAGTTCACGTAGACGCGGCCAGTCGAATACGGGCGTATAGCCTCCCAGAAGTTCCGGGCCCACGCGATGCACGCCCCGGACGCGGCAGGTTCGGACCAGACCGCATCGATGGTCATCGCGTGAGTCGCGCGCCGGTCCTCGAAGGCCGAGCTCTCCGGGTCCTCCCGGCCGACCGCGCCGCCCAGGTGAAACAGGGCCGTGTACGACGCCGGTGTCGCGACGCGCCAGGCGTGCTCGCTCAGCGTGTCGATAAGAGCATCGCTGAGCGGCGGTAGAT
>JBOGIV010000438.1:0-11072 GCA_050747925.1 Vicinamibacterales bacterium | reverse complement strand
CACCCGCCCTCTTCCGCCTTCAGCAGAATCTCTTTTCCGCTGAGCTGCCGGCCGCCGGGTTTGCGGATGAGACCGTCGTTCTGTTCTCCGCTCCCGGTGAAGGCCGCGAGGCAGTCGAGATCGCGCGACGCGTGTTGGCCGAGGCCCGCCGCGGCGTTCGCTTCGATGAAATGGCCGTCCTGCTGCGTGCGCCGCAGACTTACTTGAGCGTTCTCGAGCACGCGTTCGAGCGCGCGGGGATTCCGGCATGGTTCCACCGCGGCACGCGCCGCCCAGACGCGGCAGGTCGCGCGTGTCTCGCCCTGCTCGCGTGCGCGGAGGAAGGACTCTCCGCTCGTCGCTTCGCTGAATACGTGTCGCTCGGCCAGGTGCCGATGAAGCCGGACGAAGCCGAGGCCGAGCATCACTGGAGTCCACCAATCGACGAAGCGTCCGAAGCGCTGGTGCCACTCGCCGATCGCGGAGAGGATACGCAACCCCAACAGGAGGCGCAGGAAGCCCTCGCCGGCGGCGAAGCCCCTCACGCCGTCGCCGGCACGCTCCGAGCGCCATGGCGATGGGAAGAGTTGATCGTCGAGGCCGCCGTCATCGGCGGCGGGATCGATCGCTGGCGCGCACGGCTCTCGGGGCTCGAAGGAGACTATCGGCGACGGCTTCGCGAGTCTGAGTCTGACGATCCCGGATCGCCACGCGCTCGCGCCCTCAGGCGAGACGCCGATCAACTGTCGGCCCTCCGTACATTCGCCGAGCCGGTGCTCGCTCTGATGGACGAGTGGCCCGAGGGCCAGAGCTGGGGCCAGTGGCTCGCAACCTTGCGAGCGCTCGTGCCCAAGGTGATCGCGAAGCCGGCGCGAGTGCTCCGCGTGCTGCAGGAGCTCGGGCCGCTCGACACCATCGGGCCAGTCTCGCTTCGCGAAGTGCGCGATGTTCTCACGCCCCGGCTCTCAACCGTTAGCCACGACCCGCCGAGGCGACGTCAGGGCCGGATCTTCGTCGGCACGCCGCACGGCGCTCGCGGCCGCTCGTTCAAAGTGGTGTTCGTCCCGGGTCTGGCCGAACGCTTGTTTCCCCAACGCATTCGGGAGGACGCGCTGCTGCCAGACGATCGGCGGGTGGAGGTCAGCGGCGATCTGGCTGTCCAGGCGACGCGCGCCGCGGACGAGCGTCTGCAGCTGACGCTTGCGGTCGGCGCCGCGTCCGAACGGCTGTTTCTCTCCTTCCCACGCATCGAAGTCGAGGAGTCGCGGCCGCGAGTGCCCTCGTTCTACGTCCTCGATATCGTCCGGGCCATCGAAGGCACCATCCCCGCCGCCTCCACCATCGTTTCGCGCGCTCACAAACAAGGCGCGTCAACACTCGCCTGGCCGGCGCCCCACGACGGGTCGCTGGCCATCGACGATTTCGAGCACGACCTGTCGATGATGGGCGGGCTGTTGGCGTCCACAGATCCGGCGAAGACCAAAGGCCGCGCGCGGTACCTCTACGATCTCAGCCCCGAGCTGCAGCGATCGCTGACGACGCGGTGGCAGCGATGGCACCCGAAGCAGTGGACGGTGGCCGACGGGCTGGTTCGGATGGTGCCCGAGACGACGGGTCCGGCGCTCGCGCGCCAACGCCTCAACGCACGGCCGTACTCGCTCACCGCACTCCAGCGGTTTTCCGCCTGCCCCTATCAGTTCCTGCTGGCCGCGATCTATCGGCTGGCGCCGCTCGAGCAGCCCGCTCCACTTCAGCAGCTCGACCCGCTGACCCGAGGGAGTCTGTTTCACTCAATCCAGGCCAAAGCCCTCGAGCGCCTCCAGGACCTCAACCTGCTTCCGCTGTCGCAGGACGCCCTTCCCACCGCGCAAAAGATGCTCGAGTGGGCGGTGACCGAAGTGGAAAAGGAAGCCCATGAGGAACTGGCGCCCGCAATCGAGCGCGTGTGGCGCGACGAGCTGGCGGCGATGACGCGCGATCTGAAGATCTGGCTCGAGCATCTCACCATCGAAGGCGCCGAGTGGACGCCCGAGCGCTTCGAGTTTGCCTTCGGACTCGATGACACTGCCGGTCGCGATAAACACAGCACCCACGAGACCGCTCCCGTCGGACCCCAGTTCCGCCTGCGCGGCTCGATCGATCTCATCGAGCGGCACCGCCAGACCGGCTTTCTTCGAGTCACCGATCACAAGACCGGGCGGAGCACCACCGACCGGGACACCATCGTCAAGGGAGGGCGCGTTTTGCAGCCTGTGCTGTATGGCATGGCGCTCGAGTCGCTGTGGCCCGACCAGACGGTCTATTCGGGCCGGCTGTTCTTCTGCACGACCGCCGGCGGATTCACCACGCACGAGATTCCGCTGATGAGCGAAGCCCGCCGCCACGGCATTGAAGTGCTGGAGATCATCGACCGTTCCATCGAGCACGGTCTGCTCGCGGCCCGGCCGGATCGGGGCGTGTGCAGGTTCTGTGATTTTCAGGACGTGTGCGGACGAGATGAAGAGCGTCGCACGCGCCGGAAGGACGGGTCGCGGTTTGCGGACCTGGAGGCGCTGAGGAGCCTGAAGTGATCATCCAGGACTCGCGCAAGCTCATCAGCACGGCGCTCGACGACACGATGATCGTCGAGGCGGCGGCCGGCACCGGCAAGACCACCGAGCTGGTCGGCCGC
The DNA here is from genome assembly GCA_050747925.1 of Vicinamibacterales bacterium. Taxonomy (GTDB): domain Bacteria; phylum Acidobacteriota; class Vicinamibacteria; order Vicinamibacterales; family UBA2999; genus 12-FULL-67-14b. The sequence goes on along the minus strand of JBOGIV010000438.1, from coordinate 8,422 downwards.
ATCGTGCGGCTCATCGAGACGCGCCGGGCGCGCATCGGCGAGATCGTCGCCGTGACGTTCAGCGAAAAGGCGGCGGGTGAGCTGAAGCTGCGAGTGCGCGAAGAGCTCGAGCGGGCGCGCGCCCGCCATGGCGAAGGCGCTCCTGAATCGGCGCTGCTCGTGCAGGCGGTGCACGACTTCGAGGACGCACACGTCAACACCATTCACGGTTTCTGCGCAGAGCTGCTGCGCGATCGTCCGGTCGAAGCGCGTGTCGATCCTGCGTTCGTGGTCCTGACGGAGTCACAGGCCGATGCAATCTTCGAGGAAGCGTTCAGCGGCTGGCTCCAGGACGCACTGGCTCATCCCGGTGAAGGGGTTCGACGCTCGCTGCGACGGCCGGTCCGCTGGCAGTCGGACGACGAGGAGCAGAACGGGCCGATTGTGCGCCTCCGTCGCGCCGCGGACGAGTTGCGCGAGTGGCGCGATCACGCGGCGGCATGGAAGCGACCTGTGTACGATCGCGCGGCTGACATCGCATCGCTCGTCGATCACGTGCGGCGAGTCGCGGCGCTTACGGCCACTCCCCTCAAGAAAGGCGACTACTTCTATCAGGACACGGCCCGGATCAGGCGTGTCAGCTTCGAGATTGAGCGCCTGCGCCGAATCGGCAATGCCGATCTGGACGGTTGGGAAGCGGCGCTGGTGCAGCTGGCCGACGACCGCGATCTGGCGCGCGTGCGAAAAGGGTCGGGGACCGCGTTTGCCGCGGGTGTGTCGCGGCAGGAGGCCCATGATGCACTCGCCGAGTTGCTGCGAAGCCTCGCCGCGTTTCGCGATACTGCCGACGCGGACCTCGCGGCGCTGCTGCACGAAGAACTGAGGGGCTGCCTGGATCGTTACGAGCAGCGGAAGCAGTCGGCCGGCGCGCTCGACTTTCTCGATCTCCTGATCAAGGCGCGCAATCTCGTCCGCGATCAGCCTGCGGTCCGCAAGCGCTTCCGCGACCGCTTCCAGGTGATTCTGGTGGATGAGTTTCAAGACACCGATCCGCTGCAGGCCGAACTGCTGTTGCTGCTCGCGAGCGAAGATGGCACCAAGCTACGTAAGGGCGCGTTGTTCATCGTCGGCGACCCGAAGCAATCCATTTATCGATTCCGCCGCGCCGATGTCGGCGGCTACCGACGCATCAGCGAGCAGATGAGCGGGCAGGGCGCCGTCGCCGTCACACTGCAGACGTCGTTCCGCAGCGTGCCGTCGATTCAGCGGTTCGTGAACGCCGCGTTCCGCGACGAGATGACGGGGCAAGACGAGACGCTCCAGGCGAAGTACGTCTCGATGCAGCCGAGTCGCGATGATGTGCCGACGCAGCCCTCGATCGTGGCGCTACCGGTGCCGCGGCCGTACGGACGGCGCGAGGTCACGCTGACGGCGCTGGCGGAATCCCAGCCCTCTGCGATCGCGGAGTTCGTGCGCTGGCTGATCGCTGACAGTAAATGGACCGTTGATGTCCCTGAGCAGGATCGTAGAGGCGGCTCTTTAGAACCGCCTGCAAATCAAGGCGACCCTAACCAGCCTCCGCTAAAGCTACGGCGGTCCGCCGAAGCCTTGGCGCAGGCGGAAGCCTCGGCGAAGGCGGAAGGGTCGCCTCTACGTACCCGACGACGGATTGTCGCAAGCGACGTGTGCCTTCTCTTCCGCCGCTTCGTCCACTTCGGCGGCGACGTCACGCGTCCATATGTCGAAGCGCTCGAGGCCAGAGGAGTCCCACATCTGCTGGTTGGCGGAAAGACCTTCCACGAACGCGAAGAAGTCGATGCCGTCCGCGTCGCGTTGACGGCGATCGAGTGGCCGGAAGACGAGCTGTCCGTGTACGCAACCCTGCACGGTCCGCTGTTCTCGATCGGTGAAGAGGAGCTGCTCGAATATCACGCGATCCAGCACGTCTTTCATCCGTATCGCGTGCCGGAGGGCTTGCCCGATCGACTCGCACCAATCGGGCGAGCGCTTACGACGCTCCGCGAGCTCCACGCCGCTCGCAATCATCGCCCGGTCGCCGACACCATCGGCCGCCTGCTGGCGAGCACGCGTGCGCATGCAGGATTCATCCTCTGGCGCGGTGGTGAGCAGGTGCTCGCCAACGTCTTGCACATCTCGGATCTCGCGCGACGCTACGAGGGAGAAGGAGGGCTGTCGTTCCGCGGCTTCGTCGACCGGCTGCGGGAGGCGTCGGGACGCGCCGAGGCCCCCGAGGCCCCGATTCTCGAAGAGGGCAGCGAGGGCGTGCGACTGATGACCGTGCACAAAGCCAAGGGCCTCGAGTTCCCCATCGTGATTCTGGCGGACATCGGCTGCAAGCTGAGCCAGGCCGATGCCTCACGTCACCTGGACTCGGCGCGTGGGCTGTGCGCGGTTCGCATCGGCGGGTGGGCGCCGCTCGACTTGCTCGAGCACAACGACGAAGAGGCGCGGCGCGACGAAGCCGAAGGCGTACGGCTGGCGTATGTCGCGTCTACCCGTGCGCGCGACGTGCTGGTGGTGCCTGCAATTGGAGATGGGCCCTATCAAAAGGGATGGGTTCGCCCGCTGAATCGCGCGTTGTATCCGCCGGTGGCCACGCGTCAATCGCCAGAGGCCGCACGCGGCTGTCCGAAGTTCACCGGGAAGGATACGGTGCTCGTACGTCCAGATGGCCAACAGCCCGACGGGTCCACGATTCGTCCTGGCGCGTATGAACTGGCCGATGCCGCCACCGGTGAACGCTACACGGTGGTCTGGTGGGATCCAGTGCTGCTCGACGCCCCGGCGGACGATCCACGAGGCCTTCGCCGTGAGGATTTGATCTCCAAGGAGGCGTTGCCATCGGAGGTTGCCGCCGATCGCGACCGATACGACCAGTGGCGGGCCTCGCGAGAAGCGGCGCAGCAGTCTGGAGCCACGCCGTCAATCTCGATCATCACGGTCTCGGAGTGGGCGGCTTCATCGATGAACCCCTCGGAACCCCCCAGCACCTCCCTGAACCTCGATCCCGACTCCGTTGTCGTCGAAGATGCCGGCGCCTTCGGCGTGGAGGCCTCGGGACGACGCTTCGGCACGCTCGTCCACGCGCTGCTGGCCGTCGTGCCACTCACGGCTTCATCCGAAGACGTGGCAGAGCTGGCTCGGATTCACGCCCGCGTGCTGACCGCATCCGACACCGAGCGCGACGCGGCCGCCAACATGGTGTCGCGCGTGCTGCAACACCCACGGCTCGACGAAGCGCGAGCCGCGACGGCTGCCGGCCGCACATGCCGCCGCGAAGCGCCCGTCTCGATCGTCCTCGACGGCGCGCTCATCGATGGTCAGATTGACCTGGCGTACGAGACAGCGAACGGGTGGGTCGTCGTGGACTTCAAAACCGACGTCGAACTCGGAGGACACGAAGAGATGTACAAGCGACAGGTCGCTCTCTACGCGCTCGCCGTCTCTCGCGCGACCGGTCAACCCGCGCGCGGGGTATTACTCCGCAGCTGAACCACGAATAGGAAAGAACCTCGAACGACCGACCACGAACAAGACCGAACCACCGAACACAAGAACAGATAACCACGAACAACGCATTACCACGACGACGGCGGGCTGTGATCCAAGCCAACTCCCACAAGCAGGCGGTTGACCTCTCTTGTGGTTGACCTCTCTCGTGGTCGATCGCTCTCGTGGTTGATCTCTCTCGTGGTTGACCTCTCTCGTGGTTGATCTCTCTCGTGGTTGACCTCTCTTGCGGTTGATCTTTCTCGTGGTTGATCTTTTTCGTGGTTGATCTTTCTCGTGGTTGATCTTTCTCGTGGTTGATCTTTTTCGTGGTTAAGATCAGACCTTATGCGTCGCGTATGTGTGTTTTGTGGTTCGAGTGTTGGCTCGCGTCCGGTATATACAGAGGCCGCACAAGAAATGGGACGGCTGCTCGCGAAGAAGGGGATCGCCATCGTCTACGGCGGCGGCAACGTCGGTCTCATGGGCGTGCTGGCTGATGCCGCGCTGGACGCCGGCGGCGAAGTGATCGGCGTCATCCCCAGTGTTCTCGCCGACCGCGAGATCGCCCATCAACGTCTCAGCGACCTTCGGATTGTGGATTCGATGCACACGCGCAAGGCGATGATGGCGGAGCTCGCCGACGCGTTCGTGGCATTACCGGGCGGCGTCGGCACGTTTGAGGAGTTTTTCGAAGCCGTCACGTGGACGCAGCTCGGCCTGCATCGGAAAGCGTGCGGCTTGCTGGATGTCGACGGCTTCTACTCTCCCCTCGTCGACTTCATCGATCGGGCGGTCGGCGAGGGATTCATCAGACCGGTTCACCGGACCGCTGTCGTGATCGATCCGGAGCCCGAGGGATTGCTCGAGAAGTTGAGGACCGTGAACGTCCCCGACCTACCGAAATGGATCACGAAGGTGGAAACGTAGCGCGAAGTGCGAGCCCTTGATTACCCGGCAAACTTGTAGCCCATGCCGTGGACGGTCAGGATGTATTGAGGGACGCGTGGATTGGGCTCGAGCTTCTGACGCAGCCACGCGACGTGGACGTCGACGGTTCGCGTCGAAGGCGTTGCGTTGTAGCCCCAGACTTCGTGCAGCAGCTCGTCGCGCGAGATCGTCGCGCCGCGGTGCTCGATGAGATAGCGGAGCAGTTGAAATTCCTTCGCGGCCAGATCGACTGGATGACCGTTCAACCGCACTTCGGCCTTTCGAACGTCCACGGCCACTTCCCCAAACTGATAGCGCTCGAGTGAAACGTTCGATGTCGTGGGCGATCGGCGCAGCAGCGCCTCGAGCCGCGCGAGCAGCTCGATGGTCTCGAACGGCTTGGTCAAGTAGTCATCCGCTCCCAGCTTGAGGCCGACGACCCGATCCACGACCTGGCTGCGTGCGGTGAGCATCAGGATGGGCGTGCGCAGCCCCTGCTGTCGGATGGTCTTCGCGACATCGAAGCCATCGCGGCCCGGAAGCATGACGTCGAGGACGATCACGTCGAACGGCTCGCCCTTGGCGCGTGTGACGGCGGTGTCGCCATCACCAGCGGTTTCGACCGTATAGCCCTCAGCCGTCAGCCGATCGGTGAGCGCAAGCTGAAGACCGGGTTCGTCTTCGACGAGCAGCAGTCGCGGCGCCATTACGAGCGAGCTTCGGCGGGTGAAGCGGAGTGCGCGACGGACGCGTGACCGACAACGGCGGGCAAGCTCAGGGTGAACGTGCTGCCGTTGCCGGGCTCGCTTGTGACCGTCACCGAGCCGCCATGCGATTCGGCGATGCCCTTGACCAGGTTCAGGCCGAGGCCGCTGCCGTGAATCTGACGCGACACCGCCTCGCGCCCGCGGTAGAAGGGCTCGAAGATATGGCCGCGATCCTCGTCGGCGATGCCGAGTCCCCGGTCTTCGATGGTGAAGACGACACTGGACGACAAACCTAAAGGTTTGTCGCCACGGCCGAATGACGGCGACAGTTGTGGCGACGAAGGTTTGTCCCCACGAGTGGAGTGTGGCGACAAACCTTTAGGTTTGTCGGATACCGTCACTCGCAGCCAGCGCGCATCGCCACCGTACTTCACCGCATTGCTGATCAAATTCTGAAGCGCCGATCGCAGCGCGACGACCTCGCCCTGGACGAGCGGGAGATCCTGCTGAATTTCGGTCTCGACCTCAGTCCCGGCAGCTTCGATCTCCGGCTGGCACGCCCGGATCGATTGCATCACCAGCTCGCTGGGGTGCACCGTCGTTGGCGCCGCCGCCGCTCGGCCCGCCGCGATGCCGGCCAACTGCAACACTCGCTCAACGGTTTCGCCCAGCCGGCGTGCCTCGCCCTGAATGGTCTCACCGTACTTGCGCACGCGCTGTGGATCTTCAACGACCCCGTCGGCGAGATTCCCAGCCGCTACGCCGATCACCGAAACCGGGGTGCGCAGCTCGTGTGAGACCGCGGCGACAAACTCCATTTGCTGTCGCGCCAGCTCCTGTGCCCGGCGCGCGGACACCACAATCAAGCCCACCGCCGTCGTGAGCAGCAGCAGGATGCTCGAGCTCAGCAGAAGATTCCGTTTGCGGACCGACGCCACGGCCGCTTCGAGCGATCCCGCGCGATGCGCGGCCACGAGTGTCCATCGTCCCTCGAACGGATTGAACCCGCGTGTCCGGACCGTCGTGCGCGAGCCATCGGCCGTGTCGCGACGCTCGATCATCGAGACGACGATGTTCTCGGCGGCCATGGCTGGGTCGGATGGGCGCTCGGCGCCCTGATTCCGCGTGAAGACGAACATGCGATCGGGACGCGGCGCCATGAAGTCCTGCGACACGTCCGGCCCTGTGCCAATCGCGTTTGCCGCTCCCGCCTCCGACTCCCAAATCACGTGTGACGGGTCGGCACGACCGACGACGGCGGTACGGTAGTCGGCCTTTCCGTCTTCGCCGTGCAAGTGACGGCTGGCGAGACCGGGAAGCACGGTGTGGCGGATCACTGACTGATCCAGACGAATCAGCGTGAATCCGAGCACTCCGATCTTCGGCGGTCCATCGTGATCGAGTGGCGGCTCGAACAGCGTGACCGGCGCGACCAACGTGTGATCGTCGCCGATCGAAAGGCCACCCGAGCCCTCACGTGGAGGCCGGCCTCCCATCCGCCCGCGCGCCATCCTGATCTCGCCAAGCTGCTGCGCGAGCGTCGAACGAAACGGCTCGATGTCGGGTGTCCACTCCGCCGGCTCGAACGTCAGCGTCGACGGATTCCACCGACGCACCCGCAGTTGTTCGGGCGACACCGGCGCGTCGAGATCGAGCGCTTTCAGTTGCGAAGGGTCGGATGGCGTGAATCGATACTCGAAAATCCCGACGCCATCATGCGCTTCGGTCCGGATGGCGATCTTGGGACCCGCCGTCTGCTTGCCGCTTGCTCTGAGCGAAGTCGCGCGCGATCTCCCCGGCGCGCGCGACTGAGTCGAACGGGCGTCCACCAGCAAGACGTCTCGCACGACCTTCGGCTCAGCAGCCGCGTCGCTCCAGCCCGAGTAGCGCTGCGCGTAGGTCGTCCAGTTGTCTTCTAGAAGAGCTGGGCCGTCCACCTGCAGACTGACGAGCGCTTTCGAGAGCTCGGTGTCGAACTCGATCCCAAACTGCGACGCCGCCGTGCGGAGCGTCCGCTGCATCCGCTCTCGCTCGGTCTGGCTCAGTTGACCCACCCACTGGTACTGGAGCCACGCGAGCGAGGGCACGAGGAGCAGCACGATTCCCACGAGAATCGGGATCACCGGCACCCGACGCTGACCGAGTCGCATCGAACCGAGTCTAGCACGCGAAAAATCCCGATAACTCACGTCGGATCAGCCATTTAACATCCTTAACAACCTCTTTGCTCACGCTTAACGTCTCTATTGAGCCGACCACCGTAACATCTAGCGAGGCTCCGCCTCAGACCGCCGAGGGAAAACTGGATGCAGCGGCTCCGCCTCGCTAGGGCAGTGTTGTTTTGCCCCGCCTCCGGCGGGGCGAGAAAACTTGACTCAAATGCACGGATTCTTTGGAGTCAAGTTTTCTAGTGGTCGGTAGGGCCGGTAGGGCGGGTAGCCAGGTGGGGAAGAACGAACGCCTAACTTGCGAGCCGCCAACCGCGAATTGCGAATATCGAATACAAAGCCTGTCTCGCCGAAGCTCGGCAAGATCTCCGAGCGTAGGCGGGCGAGGAGCCTTCCATGCGTTTGACCATTGCCGTTGTTGCCGTAGTGATGCTGGCCGCTGCGTTCGACGTTGATCGAGTCGTGCCGACGCCGTTACAAGCTGCCGATCGAGTCAGCGACGTCGTCTCCGCGATGCGCAAGGCGTTGGGCGGAGAAGACAAAGTTGCGGCGCTCAAGGGGCTGAGCGCAGAGGGACCGTTCCGCCGCACGATGGGTCGGCGGGACATGGAAGGCACGCTGAACCTGGTGATCATGCGACCCGACAAGATGCGCCGCGTCGAAGAGATGGCGATGGGCGGCATGGTTGGCGGGCCAACGATCGAGCGGACCTCAGTGCTCAGCGGCAACACCGCGTGGGACGACACCGCCAACCGCGGCGGCATGGGCGGCGGTATGCAGATCGTGATCCGCGGGCCCGGTGAAGGTCCCGGGCCCGGCGGCGCGAATGCGCCAACGCCGGAGCAGCTGAACGAAGCGCGCGTGCGGCGCATGCGCGTCCAGCTCCAGCGCTACATGGCAGCGTTTGTCGGCGAGCCGCCCACACCGTGGGTTGATGCCGGCGTCGCCGAATCGCCCGAAGGCAAGGCCGACATCCTCGAGACCAAGGAAGAGACCGGCCGTGTGTTGCGCCTCTTCGTGGACCAGGCGACACATCTGCCGCTGATGGTGCAGTACCAGGATCCCAAGCCGATGATCATGATGCAGGGTGGGCCGGGTCGTGGGCCAGGTGAGCCAGGTGGGCCAGGT
>JBOGIV010000437.1:0-6534 GCA_050747925.1 Vicinamibacterales bacterium | reverse complement strand
GGGACATCCAGTTCACGGGCAAGCGCCTCGGTCGAGACTTCGATCCGTCGTTGGGATTTGTCCCACGCCCCGGCGTCTATCTCTTCGACGGCAGCGTCGATAACGAAACACGACTGAGCCGAGGGCCGTTCCGCGAGCTGACACACGAGTTGCGTCCGACCCTCGTCACCGACTTGTCGGGAAGATGGGAGAGCTATCGCGTGTTCATGGCGCCCATCAACTGGACGTTTCGGAGCGGCGACCGCGTCGAGTTCAACGTCAACCCCACGGGAGAGCGTCTGGTCGAGCCGTTTGAGATTGCCGATGGCGTCGTCATTCCAGCGGGTCCGTATCACTGGGTTCGGTATCGGTTTGAAGTCGGCACGGCTCAGAAGCGGCGCGCGTTCACGCAGGTCACCTGGTGGACGGGAAAGTTCTATGACGGCCATCTGAACCAACTGGACTGGGAGGCGACCTGGCACCCTCTGGCGCTTCTGACGCTCGAGCTCTCCGGAGAACGCAATGCTGGAAGGTTGCAAGGCGGGCGCTTCACGCAAACGCTCGTGGGAACCCGCGCCCAACTCAATGTGTCGCCCGACCTGTCGGTGGCCAGTTACGTCCAGTACGACACCGAGAGCAACGAGCTTGGCGCCAACACGCGACTGCGCTGGACTATCCGCCCCCAAGCCGACGTCTTTGTGGTCTACAACCACAACGTCCGATCGCTCGAGGATCGTTGGGAGAAGGATTCGAATCAGCTGCTGGTCAAGCTTCAGTACGCGTTCCGGTTCTAGGGACAGTCCCCTCACAGAGCGGGGACGTGTGGGGACACGGTAGTATCCCTTCATTGCGGCTGGGCGAACAGGCAGACTGGGCTCCACGGCGAACGTAAACCTCGCACGAACCCGAGGCGTAAGCACAGTAGGGATAAGCGACTCATGAAACGAGGGATAGCGGTTCTCGTGCTCCTGGCGGCCGTCGGCGGTGGGGCTGGCGCCTGGTACTACCGGCGTGGCGACATCGAGATCCAGGTCAACACTTCGCCCCTGACGCATGGGGACGTGGTCGACACGGTCGGCGCCACCGGCACGCTGCAAGCCGTCACGACAGTACAAGTCGGCAGTCAGGTGTCGGGCAACATTCAGTGGCTGGGGGCCGATTTCAATTCGATCGTCAAGCGAGGGCAAGTCGTCGCGCGGCTCGACCCGTCGCTGTTCGACGCGCAACTGCAGCAGACGCAGGCCAACCTAGCGCAAGCGCGCGCGAATCTGGTCAAGGCGCAGAGCGAGCTCGAGCGAACGCGGGTGCAGCTCCAGGACGCGCAGCAGAAGTTCACCCGGGCCTCGGAGCTGTCGGCGCGCAACCTCCTGGCGGCGAGCGAGCTCGACAGCGCGAAGGTGGCCGTCGATACGGCCAACGCCGCGGTGGCGTCGCAGCAAGCGACGGTGACGCAGGTCCAGGCGGCCGTCACCCAGTCGGAAGCGTCGGTGAACCAGTCTCAGGTGAATCGCGACCACACGATCATCGACGCGCCCATCGACGGCATCGTCATCCAGCGCAACGTCGATGTCGGCCAGACGGTGGCGGCGAGCATGCAGGCGCCCACGCTCTTTGTGATCGCCGCGGACCTGACGGAGATGCAGGTCAACGCGAACATTGACGAGGCCGATGTGGGACGCATTCGCCCAGGCCAGCACGTCACGTTCCGCGTGGATGCGTACCCGACGGACAACTTCCAAGGCGCCGTCACGCAGGTTCGTCTTCAGCCGGTTGTCGTGCAGAACGTCACGACCTACGGCACGGTGATCACGGTCCCGAATACGGAGCTGAAGCTCAAGCCCGGCATGACCGCGAACGTGAAGATCGAAATCGCCAAGCGGACGAACGCGCTGCGCGTGCCGAACGCCGCTCTACGCTTCCGGCCCACGCAAGAGATCTTCGCCGCGCTGAGCCAGACGGCGCCGCCGGAGATGGCGGCGTTCGCCAATGCCGGACGAGGCGGCCGCGGCGGTCGAGGCGGCGACAATCAGGGATCGACTGCGCCGGCCGCAGAGAACGGAGCGAGCGCTCCATCCGCGCCAGCTGCGACAACAGCTCCGTCAGCCCCTGCTGCGACAGACGGCGCCCGCGCAGAGGCGTCTCGCGGTGCGACGCCACCCGCTGCCTCGGCGCCGGGAGATCGGACGAATGCATTTGGTCGCGGCGGCCGCGGCGGCGGTGGACCCGCGGGGGGCGGGGCGGAATTCCAGTCACGCATGCTCGAGCGCTTCAAATCGATGTCGCCAGAAGAGCGGAAGCAGTTCATTGCACGCATGAGGGAGCGCGGGACCGACGCGAGCGCGTTCGAGAATGCCGTCCCCAAGGCCGCTGCCAAAGCGCCGGCTGCTCTCGCGTCACAGAAGGCCCAAACGATCGATGCGCTCTTTGCGCCGCTGCCACCCGTCGAATCGCGCGGCCGCGTGTGGCTCTTCATGGATGGCGAGCTGAAGCCAGTGAACCTCCGGCTTGGCATCACGGATGGCACCAATACGGAACTGTTGGGCACTGAGCTGCAAGACACGATGGAGGTCGTGACGGGCGTGACGGGTCTTGGCCCGACGCGTACGGCGCCCACGCCAGGGGGCAGCGGCAATCCGCTGATGCCTGGACGCGGCCCCGGTGGGCCGGGCCGGGGGCCACGGTAGGCAGAAACACAGACGAAGATAGAAGACAGAAGAAAGACGAAAGAACACGCAGGTGACGAACGTCATTGCGACTAAGAATCTCGTCAAGACCTACGTCGTGGGTGAGCACCAGGTGAAGGCGCTTCGTGGCGTGAACCTCGACGTGGCGGGTGGCGAGTTCCTCTCGGTCAGTGGGCCGTCAGGCTCCGGCAAGTCCACCTTCATGCACATCGTCGGCTGTCTGGATCGACCGACATCGGGTCACTACTTGCTGGACGGTCAAGACGTGTCGCAGATGTCGAAAAACGATCTCGCTGCCGTGCGCAACAAGAAGATCGGATTCGTGTTTCAGGGATTCAACTTGCTGTCGCGAACCTCGGCGCTGGACAACGTCGAGTTGCCGCTCTTGTACGGTGGATCGACCACGAAGACGGCCGAGCGTCATCGCCGGGCCAAAGAGATGCTGGTGACCGTCGGGCTTGGCGATCGCTTCGACCATCACCCGAATCAGTTGTCAGGCGGCCAGCAGCAGCGGGTCGCGATCGCGCGGGCGCTGATCAACAATCCGTCGATCCTGCTTGCCGACGAGCCGACGGGCAATCTCGACAGCAGGACCAGCATCGAAGTGATGGGTCTCTTTCAACGGTTGAACGTCGAACGCGGCATCACGGTCGTGCTCATCACCCACGAAGTGGACATCGCGGAGTACGGCACGCGGATCGTGTCCTTCCGCGACGGCCTCGTGGTCGCGGATCGCGCCGTCGCGCGCCGGCGCAACGCGGCCGACCAGCTGGCCCGATTGCCCGAACCTGAACCTGAGCCAGTCGACGGGGCCCCTGCCCTCAGCGGTGTCGGAGGGGAGTTCGCCTGAGCCATGTCGATCCTGATGGTGTTTCGCGTCGCATTCAAGGCGCTCGGTCGCAACAAGATGCGCACCGCGCTCACGATGCTGGGGATGATCATCGGCGTGTCGGCGGTGATCACCATGGTCGCGCTCGGCACCGGCGCGCAGACGTCGATCGAGTCGCAGATTCAGGCGGCAGGCACGAACATGATCATGGTGAGCGCCGGCAACTTCCAGCAGGGCGGCGTGCGCATGGGCCAGGGCAACGCCAGCACGCTGACGCCCGAAGATGCGCTCGCCATTCAGCAGGTGCAGGGCGTGCAGTACGTCGCGCCTGGAGTGAGCACGCGAGCACAGATCGTCGCCGGCAACTTGAACTGGGGCACCCAAGTGCAAGGCACCGATGTCGATCTGCCGCTGATTCGCTCGTGGCCGACCTTGCGCGGCGCGTTCTTCAGCCCGGTGGATGTCGCCTCTGCGTCGAAGGTCGCCGTGCTCGGCTCAGTGACGTACGAACAGTTGTTCGGCCCCGAGGTCGATCCGATCGGTCAGATCATCCGGATCAACAACCAGCCGTTCACTGTGGTCGGCGTGATGGCCAGCAAGGGTCAATCGGGCATGGGCCAGGACCAGGACGACCTCGTCTATGTGCCGTACACGACCGTGATGAAGAAATTGCGGGGCATCACCTTCATTCAAAACATCAACGTGTCGGCGGCGTCAGCCACCGACACCAGCGCGACGGCGGATCGCATCGCCAGCCTGCTGCGCCTGCGCCACAAGATCGTGCAGGGCGACTCGGACGACTTCATGGTGCGCACCATGGAGGAGATGGCGAGCGTTCGCGTCCAGGCGACCGAGACCATGACGTCGCTGCTGGCCGGCATCGCCGGCGTCTCGCTGCTGGTCGGCGGCATTGGCATCATGAACATCATGTTGGTGTCGGTGACCGAGCGGACGCGCGAGATCGGTTTGCGCATGGCGATCGGCGCGCGCGGACGCGACGTGTTGCTGCAGTTCCTCGTCGAAGCCATCGTGCTGAGTCTCGTGGGCGGGGCGGTCGGAATTGGCCTCGGACTGCTGTTGTCGCGCGGCGTCACGTTGTGGATGACGTGGCCGACAGCGGTCTCGCCAGAATCGGTGGCCATCGCGTTTGCGTTTGCCGCGCTGACCGGCGTGTTTTTCGGCTTCTATCCGGCGAGAAAGGCCGCCGCGCTCGATCCGATCGACGCGCTGCGGTTTGAGTAAGTAGAGGCGCCTCTCGAGAGGCGCCTGATCGCCATCCGCTACTCTCGCGCCCCTGCCTGCAGCAGGAACGCCACAATCGTGTCATGCCGCCCGTGACGCGCCTGGCTGAGCGGCGTCCGCCACTCGCCTTGACCGTCCCTGTCGGAGTGCCACGAGTGGTCGACCCACACACGCGCGTTCACATCGGCGCCTCGGTCCACGAGCATCTTGACGATGGCGAAATGCCCGGCGCCGGCCGCCTGAATCAGCGCATTCTCGTCGCCTGGCACAACAAGGTCGATCGCGGCGCCGCGTGAGAGAAGCAGATCCACAATCTTCTCCGCGCCCGCAGCCGCTGCCGCGATCAGCGGATTGCCGTCTCCCAACACCGCAAAGTTCACGTCGGCGCCGCGGTTGAGCAACTCCACGACGACGGCGGGCCGATTGGCGCGCGACGCAGCAATCAGCGGACTGCCGTCGCCGTCCACCGACGCATCAATGTCGGCGCCCGCGTCGATCAACTCCTTCACGCCCTCCAGGTCGCCGTCCTCGGCCGCGTGCAACAACTCGCGATCCAACGCGCGACGCGGGCGGGGCTTCTCGGGTTGTTCCGCGATCGCGACGTGCGCGACCCCGGCCTCTTTGAGGCGATCCATGACGTGAACGAGCTCTTCGACGAGGACGCCCCGGTCTGCTCGTAGGAGCACTTCCTGCTGTCCATTCTGGCGCATGCGCTCGGCAAGCGCGTCGAGTGAGACGTCGTCATCGCCGATCACGACGCGCCCGTTGATATGGTAGGACCGCGGAACGGTGACAGATGTCCGCCGCTCAGCAGTTGCCTGCTCTATCTTCCGCGCCAGAACCTTGCCGCTCTCGCTATCTCCGACGACGACAGCACGACTCTGATCGGTGTTGGCATCTCGAGCGATCGCCACGGCGCGCAGCGGGGCCAATCCCAGAACCACGAGGCCAGCACTGGCGATCGTCATCGTCACCGCTCCGATACCGGCCCGGCCGCGCGGGCGAGTGTCGTCGAGCAACGCGGCGACTCGAGCGGCGAGATCGGTCCGGTGCGCCATTCCGAGCGCCGGGCCAGGCGTCGCTGTCAGCCGCTGGGCGAGCGCGACAATTGATCCGCGTAGTCTGTCCGTTCCTCGCCCGCGACGACCGCGTCGTCGCACGATCGCTCGGCTTCGAGGACCAGTTGCCGCCATGCGACCCACGCGAGCGGATGGAACCAATACACCGCCGTGGCGACTCTGGCCATCACATGCACGGCCCAGTCGCTGCGCAAGACGTGCTCGACCTCGTGCACCAGCGCGCGCCGGAGATCGGCGTCACTCCATTCAGATGCGCTCGTCGGCATCAGGATGACCGGTCGCCACACACCGAAGGTGATCGGCGTGGCCACACGTTCGTGTTTCAACACGTCGATAGTTCGCCGCAGACCGCGCTCGCCGGCGAGAGCATGAACCAACCGAGTCAGCTCAGGCCACGGCAAGCCAGTGCGACGAAGCCCGCTCAGCTGCCACAGCATCGTCACAACCGGCGTCAGAAAGAGCAGAACGCCAATTAGCCAGAAGGGCAGCACGAGCCGCCGCCAGGAGATTCGCGGAATTTCTTGCACAGGGGTCGAGACCGGAGGTGTCGAGACCAGGACTGGTCCCACAGATTGGACCGCGGGCGCAGCGACTGGTGCAGCGGCCGCGGCGACTGGAAGGGCAATTACGGTCTCGGGAACGGCGACTCCGATGATGGGAGTGGCGACCAGCGCCGCAAACGTCGCGGTCAACAGCATGTGCCGGATGGACGATCGTGTCC
>JBOGIV010000436.1:0-6334 GCA_050747925.1 Vicinamibacterales bacterium | reverse complement strand
CCGCAGGGCCGCAAGAAAGGCCTCGACAAGCTCGCGCTGCTGCACGCGATCGGCGTCGGGCGTCGTCGCGCCGCCGCGCACTCGTCGCCGCGCGCGGCTGGCCAGCTGCCGGGTCGCCTCCGCGGCGCGCCCGACGATGGGCGCGATCTCCTCGAACGGCACGGCGAACATGTCGTGCAGCACGAAGGCGAGGCGTTCCGCCGGCGTCAACCGGTCGAGCACGACGAGCAGGGCGAGCCCGACCGAATCCGCGAGGAGCGCTTCCTGCTCGGGGCTGCTCCCGCGTGTACCGGTCGCGACGGGCTCCGGCGCGTCCGGGGTGAACGGCTCCTCGCGCCGCGATTGGCGCGACCGCATCATGTCCAGGCACACGCGCGCAACGACCGTCGTCAGCCATCCGCCAAGGTTGTCGATGCCCGTGACATCGGCGCGGCTGAGCCGCAGCCACGCTTCCTGAACCGCGTCGTCCGCCTCACTCGACGAGCCGAGCATCCGGTAAGCCACGGCGCGCAGGTGGGTCCGGTTCTCTTCGAATCGCTCGGCCAGATAATCGCGTTCGCTCATCGGTCACACTTCCTCGTCGCGTCCCGTCATACCACTGACGGACGAACAGCACGCAATCTGACAAGCCCGGCTGCGGCGTAAGCGGGACGACGCGCGCGTGTGCGCGCGGTTCAGCGGCGCCGCTCAGGAACGATCGTCTCACCGCGCTCGAGCATCGCCACCAGCGCCGCAATCTTCCTCGCGCGGCCGGCTGGCGTTTTTATGTTGTTGGTGCGGAACGCCAGGGCGAAGAGGTTCATGCGGTCGAGCGTGCGAAACGTCTTGCGCGCCTTCGGGCTCGCCTCGATCGCGGCACGCAGATCCCCGGGGATCGTCTGTGTGCTGGCGCTTCGGATCGGGGCGTAGGCGGCGTCCCATCGGCCATCGGCCTTTGCGAGATCCACCTGCCGTTGCCCGTGCGCGGTCATCCGGCCCGCCGCCGTCAACCGCGCAACATGCTCGCGGTTGATCTGGCTCCAGATGCTTTTCGCCCGTCGAGGAGAATAGCGCTGCAGGAACGATTTCTCGTCAAGCGCCTTGCGGATCCCGTCGATCCATCCCCAGCACAGCACCACGTTGAGCGCCTCGGCGCTAGTGATCGAGGGTATGCCGGAGCCCTTCTTGTAGATCCGCAACCACACTTCGCTCTCGCGCGCGTGGTTCCTGCTCAGCCACCTTTCGAACTCGGCTTCGGTGCGAAAGCCTTTGATTTTCTTCGGGTCTGGAATGACTGGCGCCATCGACGCTGATTATCTGCGACGCGGCGGTATTCAGTAGGCGGCGCCCCCGAGACAACGTCTAATGGACGCTCCTCGCGCCTTTGAGTTTTCCGGGTCGCTCGCCGCAAGGAGGTCGGTGATGCCGACAATCGCGATGAAAGACGGAACGCAGATCTACTACAGGACGGCCGTCCTTCCGGCTGCCGTTCAGGGAACGCCGCTAGAATGGAATGTTTCCTGGGCGGCGAGAGCATTTCACTCGACCGAGTCTCGTGAGTCTGCCGGCAGGCCTGCTGTGCCGGTGGTGGAGCTGGTGCGCGGCGCTCTCGAGAGGAACGGTCGGCAGTTCGGGCGGCTGGAGTCGCCGCGAATCGTGGCTACTGTGGCGCTGGCGGTCATTCGACGTTCTCCCCTGTATCTTCTTCTGTCGCCTCTTCGGCCATCTCGGCTTCGGAAAAATTGCCGAGTCGTTGTCCCACGAGGTATTGCAAGCGCTTCGCTTGTGTGTCGAGCGTCTGACGCAGGCCGAGCTGCACGACGCGTTCACTGATAATCCGTGCCAGCGCCGCTATCGTCGTCGCGCGCCTCGCGATCCGGATGTCCGGATGGCTTCGCAGCTCGAACATATCGCTGGGGATGATCCTACCCTTGTAGCTCAGTGGTAACTTGATGGTCTTAGTTTCCGGAACCACCTTCTCGTTCAGCACCGCCTTGAAGCGACTCGCGTCTCGGACCTTCTTGTAGACAGTCCATTCAACCCTTGCGAGGACCGGCTTGACCCTACCTTTCCACGTCTCAGCTGACTCACCGGGACGCTTTTCGAGGTCGAAAAACGGATAGATCTCGACATCAGCGACTTCGAACGGGTCGAGCACGTTCATCGCGACGGCATCGGTTCGGCGGTTAGTGAGATGACGGCTTATGCGGCCTCTTAGCTTCTCGTAAGTCTTGCCGACATAAATCGGCTCACCGTCGTAATCGTAGAAAACGTAGACACCGCATGTGGCGCCACCAATGACGTGGTCGTCATCGTCCTTCTGTCGGAGAAACTTAGCTAGTTCTCTGCGAATCGCCACGACGTCGTGCGGCGTTTTCGGGTGCTTCTTCGCACCCTTCGATTTCGCCACGAATACTCCTGATTCGTCCTGACGGGGTGCCAGTCACTTACAAATGAGCCGTATAGGAATGCAGGAGTCGGCAATAACACCGATCGCGCTACATCATGTCGACGCCGCGGCGTAGTCGTGCGCCGCCGTTGGAACTGCCGCATTGATCGTGTTTCGTATTACCCATTCGACTGCGGGAACGCAGACCGCATCGCCGAAGCCAAAGAGCGCCTGTGTGTACGGCACTGTGATCTTGTAATCGGGCGCGCCTTGTAATCGCGCGTACTCTCGCGCGGTCATGTTGCGTACTCGCCAGTCACCACCTTGCGCTTGAATTATGAACTGCTTGCTGCTTCCTCCCCGCGGTGTCCGCAAGCATCCTGCGATCCCGTCCGCGCGAACCTCCGCACGGCATCCGCTCGGGCGCACTCGCTTGTAAACGGTTGCGAATTTCGGCCGACTTCCGTCCAGGAGGTATTTCAAAACCTCCTTGTGGCTTGAACTCATCTGCCGCCAAAGATGATCGCGGCGATTGCGATCCCACCAGTCCGGCGATTCGTCGGAGATCCGCTCCGCGTATGCAGGGAGATTTTTTTGCTTTGATGGCAACTCGGGAACCTCCGTAAACAGCCATCGGAGATCGTCATTCGCCCGCATGAAATTCACGATCGCCTCAGGTCTGGCCGAGTGGATTTCGACGTCCCGAACGGGGTCACCGTCCATGCCGCGAAAGCCAATCAGGAATAGTCGGGGGCGACTTTGCGGCAGGAAGTGAACCGCATCAACGAGAAGTAAATCGCAAGCGTAATCGAGCTTACTTAACGACGCGACTATTTCTCTGAGGTCCTGTCCGCCGTGGCTTGATAACAATCCAATGACGTTCTCAAGCAGAATGAATTGCGGACGACGTCCCTTCAGGTCGCGAAGAATCCGATGGAATTCCCAATATGTTGACGAGTGTTCGCCCTTTAACCCTTCGCGATTACCTGCCAATGAAAGATCAATGCACGGGAACGATGCTGTGGCTAGGCTGACCTCGGGGATGTCCACGGCAGTTAATGTTCCGATGTCATCGAGCTTGAATTCCGCATTACCAAAATTTGCGACGTACATCTCTTGCTTGTTCGCATTGATGTCGTTCGCAAAGACCGTCTTCCAACCGGCCTGCTCGGTTGCCAGTCTCACAAGACCGATTCCAGCAAAAAACTCAGCGGCTTTCCCGATTCCCATGAGTCCGCTCCAGCTTACTGACGACGCGACCGATACACCGCTCGGGAGTTTTCTTCAGTTCGCTCTCCCAAATCCGAACGACTGTCCAGCCCGCGGCACGCAATCGGCGATTCGAAGCTCGATCTCGTGCGATGTTGCGCTCGATTTTGTCAATCCAGTACTCGCTATTTCGAATACCCGCTAGCTGAGACTCCAGAGAGTCAAAACCTCGATTCTGCCACTGGCGACCGTGCCAAAAATCTCCGTCAACGAACACCGCAACCCGTTGGCGCACGAACACGAAATCGGGCCTGCCTGGCAGCCGACCGGTCGACAAGCGGAAGCGGAAGCCTAAACGGTGCAAGGCGCTCCGCAATTTGATTTCCGGCTGCGTGTTCGCTCCGCGAACCCGTCTCATTACTGCTGAAACAATTGCGAGATCACGGTGAATTCGCCTTTTGTTCGCTGTAAGCATGACGACGATGCCATCGTCCTTTTGTTGTGTCAACATCCTACATGTGGGGTAGCGGCGCTGTCGAGCGCCCAAAATGTTGTGTGGTGGTCGGACCTGCCATTACCCTCACTGAACTCCCTGGAGTCGGTCGTTTATGACTAGGAACAGAAGCAGCGGCCATCAGGGTCGACTCCCATCGGACTCTTGCTGAGCACCTCTGGCAAGGCTCCGGCGACCTGCGCCTGCCGGTCTTTCGCGCTCCCCAACTAGGGCACATTCGGTGTCCAGAGCACGGCATCCGGCATCACCCCTCGATCGCCTTCCCGGCGGACCTAGAGCGGCGGATACGGCTTGTCGGTGTCCCCATCGCTCAATAGAGCGGCTCGTACCAGACGCCGAGTTTCAATCACGGTTCACTGGGACCTGGACGGGTTAGACATTCGCCACGTCTACGTCCGCCCACGGACCCACATCTCAATGGCAAAGTCGAACGGTCCCACAGAATCGATAACCAGGAGTTCTACCAGCTCCTCGACAAGGAGGGCATCACCGACGACGTTCATCTGTTCAACGACAAGCTGCGCGAATAGGAGGACTCCGACATTACCACTGACCGCACGGGGCGCTGGCCGGCCAGACCCGTACGAGCGACTGGTCGCTAAAATGAGAGCGCGCTCGTCACCAGCGTCCTAGGAACCTACGGCCCCAAGCGCTTCTCGACGCGAGTGCGAGGCGCTCAGCCCTCGATGGCCGACAGATCGAGTCGACTGAGACGCTCTGGATCGGCCAGGATGTCCATCTCCACGACCTTCCCGCCGGCAATCGTGAAGCCGATCACGGCAAACACGCGGCGGTCGGCGCGGCGCGACACAAACCCAAGATGGCCGTTGACGAGAACAAGCTGATTGGTCAGACCGCTCCTCGAGAACGTCGCGGCCTGTGCGGCGACGGCGCTGGCCCCTCGCACGACCCGTGACATGCCTGTGAGCGCGCCGGCATCAGCCCGCAGCACGATATCCGGATCGAGCACGGCGACCAGACCCTCGAAGTCGCCCTCCCGGGCGGCGGCCATGAACGCATCGACGACACGCCGCTGCTGACGCAGGTCGGGGTCTGCGCGCGGGGCTCTGCTCTGGACGCGGCGCCGCGCGCGGCTCGCGAGCTGACGCGCCGCAACCGCGGAGCGGTCCACGATCGGCGCGATCTCGTCGAAGGTCATGCCGAACACGTCGTGCAGCACGAACGCGAGCCGCTCCGCCGGCTCGAGGGTCTCCAGCACCACGAGGAGCGCGAGTCCGACCGAGTCGGCGACCACCGCCTCGGACTCCGGATCCCCGTCGGCGCCTGTGATCACGGGATCAGGTACGTGCGTGTCCAAGGGATCCTCCCGGCGCGATGTCCGCGTCCGCAGCATGTCCAGGCACACACGCGCGACGACGGTCGTGAGCCAGGCGCGCAGATTCTCGACCGCACTCACATCGGTCCGGCCCAGTCGAATCCAGCTTTCCTGGACCGCATCCTCTGCTTCGCTCGCCGACCCGAGCATCCGATACGCCACCGCGCGCAAATGCGCCCGGTGCTCCTCGAATTGCTCGGCGAGCCGCTCAGGTGTGGGCATCGGTCACATTCCTCCGTCGCGGTCCGTCTTGGTAGTGATGGACCAAACGTCGATGATGTTACAGAACAGCGGGCGAAGATGAAATTCGTGCTTCGGGCTCGTCTTCAGAGGAGGTCCCAGTGAACTGGAACAAGTGGGTTCGGCAGAGCCACCGCTGGCTGTCCATCGCCTTCACCCTGACCGTCATCGCCAACTTCGTTGCCTTGGCCGTGGGACAAGGAGAGCAGCCTCCCGCTTGGGTGACCTACTCGCCGCTGCTGCCGCTCTTCTTGCTCATGTTCACCGGTCTGTACATGTTCGTGCTGCCGTATGCCGCCAAGTGGGCAAGCGGGCGACCGACCGACGTCGGCGGCACAGCGCTGGAGTGAATACAGTGGCTGGCAGGACGAGGAAGAAAGCCGCGGCGAAGAAGAAGATCAGACTCCTCGCGGGCGGCAACCCGCAGATCGCGAAGGCCGACGGCGACGCCCCCGTGCAGGCCTACATCGCGGCCATGCCGGGCTGGAAACGCGACGTCGGTCGCCGCCTCGACGCGCTCATCGTGCGCAGCGTCCCCCGCGTGCGCAAGGCGGTGAAATGGAACTCGCCGTTCTACGGCGTCGAGAGCCGGGGCTGGTTCCTCAGCGTCCATTGCTTCGCGAACTACGTCAAAGTGGCGTTCTTCCGCGGTACGTCGCTGCTTCCT
>JBOGIV010000435.1:0-10659 GCA_050747925.1 Vicinamibacterales bacterium | reverse complement strand
GCGTCACTCGTGGGTCGCAAAGAGCTGCAGGCGCTCAATCAATTACTCACGACATCGGAGCGAAAACTCGGCAACAGCGATGGGCTTCCCCGTCGAGACTGGTTCAAACATCAGATTTACGCGCCCGGGTTCTATACGGGATACGGTGTGAAGACGATGCCGCAGATTCGCGAAGGGCTTGAAGAGGGGCGATTCGCCGAGGCGCAGGGTGGCGTTCGGACGGTGTCTGCCGCCGTCAACGCGCTCGCCGCGCAGGTGGATCAGGCGGCGCAGACGTTGGCGGCGCTGGCGAAGTAGCCCCGAGGCGTGCAGATCACAAGCCCTTCGCTCGAATGGTTTCCAGCCCATGCCCCACGGCGCTGGTCTCGCGGGCGCGCAGCGCTGCCGCGAACCCGAAACTGCTCAGCGCCATGACCAGGAACATCCAGAGCATTGGCAAGTAGCCTCCCGGGTTCTCCGGGCCCGCGCCGTTCATGTCGTTGAGCCAACCGGCGCCGAGGTTGCCCAGCAGCATCCCGATGTTCTGAAGCATGGTCATCAGGCCATACGCCGTGCCCAGACGTTCGGGCGCCACGAGATACGGCACCGCCGGCCACAAAACAGCCGGCACGAGCGAAAAGGCGATGCCGATCATGGCGGTGGAGACCCACAAGCTCGCTTGCGTGTAGGCGAGGATCGGAAACACGGCGGTGAGGAGTGCACAGCCGAGCGCCATGAATGCGGAGCGCCGACCGAATCGATCCGCCATCAAGCCGAATGCGGGCGTGGCGAAGATGGCCGCAAGAAACACGTACGCGTTCATCGCTCCTGCCTCCTGCAGCGACAGCCCGTGTGCGTGTTGGAAGTACTTGATCGCAAACGTGCTGCGGAACGGGAAGATCACCGAGTAGAACAGCACGCAGAGCCCGACGATGTACCAATAGGAGCGATCGAACTTCCACAGGTCGCGCCAGACGAAACGATCCGACGCGCTGCTCTGTTTGAGATGGAAGCGATCGGCCGCCCTCTTGTCGAGGAGGAAGTACGCCGTGCAGCCGACGATCATCAAGCCGGCAATGCCGGCAGCAAGCCACAACGGCGGCTGCCAGCCCTGGTCATAGAGCGGCTTGAACCAGCTAGTGGACATGTCAGCGCTGTACGATCCCGCGCGCGCGACGCTCAGGTTCAGTCCAAACGCGAACCCGAGCTGCTTGCCGACAAACCACTGGCCGATGATGACGGTGATCGCCACGATCATCGTCTCCGCGCCGAGGCCGAAGATGAGCCGGCCGAAGGCCATCACAGGGAAGAGCGGCGAGATCGCCGTGATCACGGCGCCGAGAGTGCAGATCGCTGCGAACACCAGCGTCGTGAGCCGTGCGCCAAAGCGATCGATGATGATGCCGCCGATGAGCACCAACACGATGTTGGGAAAGCTATAGATGGCGTTCAGCGTGCCGATTTGCGTATCGCTGAAGCCGAGCAGGCGTTGGAGCGAATCGGCAACCGGCCCGATCGAGTCGTAGGCGTAGTAGTTGCCGAACATCGCGACGCTGACGGCGACGAGCACGCTCCAGCGCCAGAGAGGTGGGGCCGGGGCGGCAGGGGTCGTCGCGACAGCGGTCACGCCTCGCTATTGTGCCCGATTGGTGTCAGACACCGTTCCAAAAACTGCGATCCGGTCGATCGCAATTTCTGAGAAGGCACGGAGATGGGGCCAGGCCCCGTCTTCATTCTTCTCGCAACGTGGTGACCGGATCCAGCGTCGCCGCTCGTCGCGCAGGTAGCACGCACGCCGCACTGGCGACGCATCCCAGAATCGTCAGGACGACGGCGTAGGTCAGCGGGTCGCTCGGTGAAATGCCGATCAGCAGGCTGCGCAGCCCCAGGCCGACGCCGACCGAGAGCAACAGACCAACAACGAGGCCGACCCCGATCACGCGTGCGCCACTGCCCGCGACCAGCCTGAAGACGTCGCCACGCGTCGCGCCGACCGCCAGTCGAATGCCGATCTCTCGCCGCCGCAGCCCCACGAGGTAGGACAGCACGCCGTAGCTGCCGATGCCGGCGAGCAACAGCGCGAGGGCGCCGAAGACGACCAGCAGGTCGCCTGCAAGTTTCTGCTGGAACGTCGCCGCTCGCGTGTGGTCGCTCAGCCGGCTCACGTTGTAGAACGGGACGCGCGGATCGAGCTCGCGCATCGCACGCTGTAGATCGAGGGTGAGGGTGTCCAAGCCAACCGCCGTGCGAACGTGTAACACCGACGTCGAGGCGTAGAACTGCAGAACGGGCAGAAAAACATACGGCTGCGGTCGCTCGTTGAGGCTTCGATGCTTGATGTCGCTGGCCACACCAACCACTGTGATCCACTGTGGCTCCTGGTCGGCGCGAGAACGCCCGAACAAGAACCGGCCGCCGATCGGATCGCGTCCGACCCAGTAGAGTCGGGCCATCGCCTCACTGACGATCGCCACACGCGGGCGATCGGTGACATCGTCCACCGATACGTCGCGACCGCTGCTGATGGGCATCCGCATCGTTGTCGCGTAGTCAGGCCCCACGTAGTTGACACCGACGCTCTGTGGATCATCGGCACTCGATTGATGGCCCTCGACCGTGACATCGGCGGAGCTGCCACCCATGAACCCGAGTGGAATCCGCCGGCTGAGCGAGGCGGAGTCCACTCCGGGCAATGCGCGAACGCGTTCGAGCATGCGCGCGTAGAAGGCACGCCCATCATCGGCGGCGTATCCGGCGGAGAAGAGATCGAGCCAGCCCACGACGATCCCGTCGGCCTGAAAGCCCGGCGTCATCCGTGTTGCGGCTCCGAGGCTGCGAAGGCACAGGCCAGCGCCAACGAGCAAGGCAATCGACAAGGCCACTTGTGTGGCCACGAGTGCACGGCGGAGTCGATGGCGTCCAAACATCCGGCCGGCGGCTCCCGCATCACGCAGCATCGTGGCGAGATGAGCAGGCGTCGCGAGCGTTGCCGGAGCGAGCGCAAACAGGATCACTGTGCTCACGGCAACCAGGGCAGTGAACCACAGGACTCGTGCGTCGACAGAGACATTGAGTTGGATCGGCAGCTCCGAGGGCGGCGCGAATCCGATCAGCAGGCCCATCGTCCACTGGAGTGCGACGAGCGCGCCGGCAGTGCCGAGAGCGGCCAGCACGACTCCCTCCACGAGCAGTTGCTGGACGATCCGCCAGCGGCCTGCGCCCATTGACAAACGAATGGCGATCTCGCGCTGCCTCGCTGACGCGCGCGCCAGTAACAGCCCGGCCAGGTTGGCGCACGCGATCAGCAGCACGACGACGGCGACCGCCATCAGGATCAGCAGGACCGGCCGAAGCACGCTGACGCCACCAGTCGGGGACTGATCGAGCGGAAAGACGGCCGCGCGGTGCTCGATGTATCGGTTCTGGCTGGCGAAAGTCGCTCGCATCCGCTCGATGGTCGAGTCCAGCTCCGCCCGAGCCTGGTCGATTGACGTGCCTGGGGCCAGCCGAGCCAGCAGGCTCAACCACCGGCTGCCGCGAGCCTCGAGCCGATCGCCACCTGGCATCACCAGAGACTGCGAGCCGGTCGGCACCCACAAGTCGTAGCTCAGTCCTGACTCGCCGCCCTGAAAACCTGCATCGGCAACACCGACGATCGTGAACGGCTGAGCGTTGATGCGGACTTGACGTCCCACGACCTGCGGGTCCGCGTTGAATCGGCGCTTCCAATAGTCGTGGCTCATGACCGCCACGGCCGGCGCGCCAGGCACATCATCCGCCGGCGTCAGGGTCCGCCCGACAACGGCGCCGACGCCAAGTACGTCGAAGAAGTTGGCCGTGACGATCTCAGTCCACGCGCGTTCGGCTTCGCGATCGACGACGACGCCCACGGCCAAATCGTCGCGACCCGCGACGCCTTGGAGGAGTCGAGCCCCGTCGCGAATGTCTCGATAGTCGGGATACGAGAAGCTCGTCAGGGGATCGCCGCGATAGAGGTATGACAGCTGGACGAGCTCGTCCGATCGCGCTGTGCCTGGCAGGGGATTGAGCAGCACGGCGTTCACCCAGCTGAAAATCGTGACGTTGGCGCCGATGCCGAGGGCCAGCATCAGAATCGCGACCGCGGCAAAGCCCGGTTTGGCCTTTAATGACCGGAACGCATATCGCAGGTCTTGAAGGATGGTCAGCATGAAGGAATCTCCGTCGTCGTGTTCACGAGGTCGCCTGCGCCGTTGGGCGAATGCGTCGAGGAGCGCGGCGATGGTCTGACGCCAGTACCAGCGTCGAGCGGCTCGTCCACCGCGCGCGGCCTCGCGCGCCTTGAACAATTCCTCGAGATCGCCGAGGTACTCCTCCTGGCGGCGCTGAGGAAGGGTCCGCGCCAGCAGCCACGCTGCCAGACGCGGGGCACGAGGGCCCCAGGCACTCACGCGATCTCTCCCAGCAGGCCTTCAATGCCGTCCGCCATGTTCCTGATCGATCGATAGGCGGCTTGCAGAGCGCGCCGGCCCGGCGCGCTGACTTCGTAGTGACGCTTGCGTTTGCCACCCCGCTGCGGTGTGGGATCGCCAATCCGCGATCGCACCATCCCCTTTTGTTCGAGTCGCTCGAGCGTCGTGTGTACGGCGCTCAAGGAAGCGCCGCGACCGCTGCGCTTCTCGATTTCCAGACAGACGGTGGCGCCATAGGCGTCGGCGCCAATCCGTAACAGCGCCATCAGGACAATCTGTTCGAACTCGCCGAGCACGGGCGCGTGGGGTTTTCGAACCACGGGCCATTAATATCTACAATGTGGATTTATTGCAAGGGTGAAGGATGGCTAGGCCGGGTAGGCCGGGTAGGCCGGGTAAGCCGGGTAGGCGGGTGGGCCGGGTAGGCGGGTGGGGCCAGTAGGGCGGGTCGAAAGCTTTACCCGCCCGAAAGTTTCCGCTGCGCTTCGGCGATGCGATCGCGATCGAGGTCGCCGTCTTTCCAGTAGCCGACGAACCGCCGATACGCCTCGCGCGCTTTGGTCATGTCGCCGGCAGCTTCGTGGATCTTGCCGAGGTAGTAGAAGCTGCGGACGAATTCGAGTGGCTGGGAATAGTGCTCGTGGCCACTCGTTGCGACTTTCTGAAACCACGGCTCCGCCTCGGCGGGCTTGCCGGCGCCCATGTATGCCTCGCCGAGCGCGAACCAGACAGGCAGATGCGGGGCCGGGACGAGGACGTTGCCGTTGCGCAATGGCAGCGACGCCTGTGCCGCCGTCAACTGCTCAATCGCGGAGGGGAAGTCCCTCCTGCTGAGCGCGACCAACCCGCGACCGAAGCTCACGCTGCGACCGACGACCATCGCTGTCAAATCGGTTGAGGCTGCCGCAACCGCCGCGAGTGTAGCGTCGGCCTCGCTGAACCGGCCGGCCAGAGCGAGGGCCCGCGCGTGCGTCAGGAGCGCGTTGATCTCCTCTGCGAGATCCTTGGCGTCCGCAACCGCGCGTTGGGCCTGAGCCAGAGCCGGCGCCACTTGATTCTTCGCCAGATGCACTGTGGCCACTAGACCGCGGGAGATGGCGCTTCGCGCCCCGGATACCTTGTAGGCGGCAACCGCGCGATCGGCCCAGACGAGTGCATCGGCTTGTCGTCCTGAGTACAGGGACACGCTCGTGTGCAGGAGCGCACCAAACCACTTCCGCGTTTCATCAGCACTTGACGACAGGGTGGTGGCGGCTTCCCGAGCCGACGTCCAGTCTTCGCGGAGGATCTGAGCCGTGCCGCGAGCGAGCAGGACAGCGGGATCGGTTGGGTCCAAGAGCGCGGCCCTCGCCAGCTCCTGAATGGCCTCTTCGTACCGGCCGGCCGCGATATACGCCTGTCCAACCGAGCGATGTCCTGCGCCGCTTTCGGGATGTCGCTTGGAGAACGACTCGGTCACGGCAACGGCCTTGGCGATGTCACCAAGAGCGATGTAGTTGGAAGCCAGGTTGCTGAATGCGCTCGGATTGGTCGATCCGCGCCGCACGAGTTCTTCGTAGTGGCTCGCGCTCTCGGCGAATCGACCGAGGTTGGAAAACGCCAGCGCCAGGTTGTGCCGGCACGCCTGATGCCCGGCATCGAGGTCGATGCACTTCTTGTAGGCGTCGATGCCGCGAGCGAACGTCGCGGGACGTCCAGTGTAGTAGTAGCCCTCGATGTAGAACCGCTCGCGGGGTGTCAGCCGATCGGCATGCTTGAGCGCAAGCGCAGCATACTTGTCACGGAGATCGATGTGCCCCAGGTTGTTCTGCACGACGGCAAGCTTGACGTAGGCCATGGCGAACGCTGGATCGATGCCGATCGCCTTTTCGAGGAGCGGCGCGGCTTCGGCCTCACGAAACCGCTCGTGAAGATTGATGCCCTCGGCGTAAGCCCGATACGCATCGATCGACGACGTGGTGACGTCACCCAAGCCTCGGTCCAACCCCTCGGTCGCTGCGGCGCCCGGTGGGTTCAGCAAGGCAGGGGCGTTACCGACGCCGGCCTTCAGTCCTTCGAACTTCGCACGGATCCGACGCGACAAGTCATCGACCATCGCGAAGAGCGCCGATGCGTTCGGGCCCTCGACCCGCTCGGACGCGACGATGCGGCCCGACTTGGCTTCTTGCAGGCGTACGTTGATCCGCACGGCGTCGCCCGACTTCATGTAGCTGCCGATGAGCACGTGATCGACGCCGGTTCGCTCGGCGATTTGGTTGACCACGTCGGGTGAGAGCACCTTGTCGTCGGCGCGTCTGAGTTGCGAGAGGATGTCGTAGAGCCGATCGGTGCCGACCACCTCGATGTCCGGCGATTGCGACAGATCGGTCACCACCATCTCGGTGATGCCGGTTCGCAGCCACTCGAGCTCCTTGTCGCCGGTCGTATTGTCGAAGTAGAGCACCGCGACCGACGGCTTGGTCGAGCCCGAAGCCGCGCCGAGGTCTGTGGCGGACGAGGAGGCGCCAGGCCGGCGCGACATCACGAGCCCTGCCACGACCGCGGCCACGGCCGCGCCGCCGATGAGGGCCCACGCCCACCGAGGCGTGGGCCGCGCGGTGATGGCGGGCACGGCTTGGGAAGTGGACTCCAGCCGCCGCCGCGTGGCGCGCAAGTCGACGCCCACGTCTTTCATGCCCTGATAGCGGTCCGCCGGATCCTTCGCCAGACACTTGTCCACGATGCGCTGAATGTCGGCCGACGCTTCAGTGGCAACCGATGGACCGAGCGCTGGAAGTCGCGGCGCCGGCAAATGCAAAATGGCGCTCGCCGTCTCGACACCGGTCTTGCCCTGGAACGGTGGCTGACCGGTCAACATCTCCTGCAGCAAGATGCCGAACGAGAAAATGTCGCTGCGATGATCCACACGGTCGCCGCGTGTTTGCTCGGGCGACATGTAGGTCATCGTCCCGAGGATCACGCCCACATTGGTCTGATGACCGGTCTGCGTGTTGACGCTCTCGCTGACGACCGGCTCAATGAGCTTGGCGATGCCGAAGTCGATGATTTTGGCGTGGCCCTCATCGGTGATCATCACGTTGGCCGGCTTCAGATCGCGATGGACGATCTGCTTCTCATGCGCACGCGCCAATCCCGACGCGACCTCGGCCGCGATCTCGAGCGAGCGCGCGACCGGGAGTCGCTGACGCGCGAGCTGATCGCTCAGCTTCTCACCCCGGATCAGCTCCATCGCGATGAACGTCAGCCCATCGACTTCATCGACCTCGTGAATGACGGCGATGTGCGGATGCTCGAGCGCGGAGGCGGCTTGCGCTTCCTGGACGAAACGGCGACGCCGATCGGCATCGTGGGTCAGATCGTCGGGCAGAACTTTGAGGGCGACATCACGATTGAGCCGCGTGTCGGTGGCTCGATACACGATGCCCATGCCGCCGCGACTGATCTCTTCGGCGATGCGGTAGTGCCCGAGGGTTCGGCCAGTGAGGTCCATGGGAACAGGGGGATTCTAGTCGAAAGGCAGGAAGCGCACCGAAGCGATCATTGTCACTATCCGCTGAAACGAGAACCACTCAGGTCGGTATACTGCCGGGGCCGTCATTTGCCCACGGCTTCATGGACAAGCGCACGCTCAGCGAACGGGACATCTGCACCAAGTTCATCACGCCGGCCTTGCGTCGAGCCGGCTGGAACGAGATGTCGCAGATTCGCGAGGAGGTCAGCTTCACCAAGGGCCGGATCATCGTTCGCGGGAAGCTGGTGACTCGAGGCAAAGCCAAACGAGCGGATTACATCCTCTACTACAAGCCAAACATTCCGATCGCGATCATCGAAGCCAAGGACAACTGGAGCCCGGTTGGCGGCGGAATCCAGCAGGCGCTCGAATATGCCGAGACGTTGCAGATTCCCTTTGTGTACTCGTCGAACGGCGACGGCTTCGTTTTTCACGACCGCACTGGCGCGAGCACTGAGATCGAGCATTCCCTCTCGCTCGACGAGTTTCACTCCCCTGCGGAGCTGTGGTCGCGCTATCGCGAGTGGAAGGGTTTGACGGACGAGGCCGAGCGGACGGTTCTGCAGGACTACTACGACGAAGGCAAACTGCCGCGCTACTACCAGACGAGCGCCGTCAACACTGCTGTCGAGGCCATTGCCAAGGGCCAGAATCGCGTCCTGCTCGTGATGGCCACGGGCACCGGCAAGACCTACACGGCGTTTCAGATCATCTGGCGCCTGTGGAAAGCCGGCCGAAAGAAACGGATTCTGTTCCTGGCCGACCGCAATGTGCTCGTCGACCAGACGATGGTCAACGACTTTCGGCCGTTCGGCGACGCCATGGCCAAGCTCAGCACGTCCTCGAAGACCATCGAGCGCGAGGACGGCACTGCTGTTGAGCTCACGACCGCCATCGACCGCAAGCGCCGAATCAATCCAGCGTACGAGGTGTACCTGGGGTTGTATCAGGCCATTACGGGACCCGAGGACCGGCAGAAGCTCTATCATGAGTTTTCAAAGGACTTCTTCGATCTCATCGTGATCGACGAGTGTCACCGTGGCAGCGCCGACGAGGACTCGGCCTGGCGGGAGATCCTCGAGTATTTCGACTCGGCCACGCAGGTCGGCATGACCGCGACCCCCAGGGAAACGAAGTACGTCTCGAACATTCACTACTTCGGTAAGCTCGTCTATTCGTATTCCTTGAAGCAAGGCATCAGCGACGGCTTCCTCGCACCCTACAAAGTCGTCAAGATTCACATCGATCGGGATGTCGAGGGCTATCGGCCCGAGGTCGGCACGCTTGATCGCGAGGGCCGTCCGGTGGAGGACCGCATCTACAACACCAAGGACTTCGACCAGACGCTGGTCCTCGACGAGCGGACGAAGCTCGTGGCTCGAAAGGTCACGCAGTTCCTGAAAGAGAGCGGTGACCGATTTGCCAAGACCATCGTGTTCTGCGTGGACGAGGAACATGCTGCCCGCATGCGCCAGGCGCTTGTCAACGAGAATGGTGACCTGTGCGCGCAGAATCACCGCTACGTGATGCGTATCACGGGCAGCGATGACGATGGCAAGGGCCAGCTCGACAATTTCATCGATCCGGAGAGCAAGTATCCCGTCATCGTCACGACGTCGCGCCTGCTCTCAACCGGCGTCGATGTGCAGACCTGCCGCCTCATCGCGATCGATCGCACGGTGGGGTCGATGACCGAGTTCAAGCAGATTGTCGGCCGCGGGACACGGGTGCACGAGGACACGCGGAAGTTCTACTTCACGTTGATGGACTTTCGCGGTGCGACCAGCCACTTCGCCGACCCGGACTTCGACGGTCAGCCGGTCCAGATCTATACACCCGATCCCGACGGTCCCATCGTGCCTCCGTCCAATCCGTTCAGCAGTGATGAAGACTCGCCGATCCCCGAAAGCGATGAGGTGATCGTGGACGGACCGCCCGACATCACCATCTCGGACGGTCCAGGCTCGGCGAGAAAGATCTATGTGGACGGCGTGGCGGCCACGATTGTTGCCGAACGCGTGCAGCACCTGGACGAGCACGGAAGACTGGTATCCGAGAGCCTCCGTGACTTCACGCGCCAGGCGGTGGCCCGGCATTTCGTGAGCCTCGACGGCTTCCTCAAGCGTTGGAATGCATCAGACCGCAAGCAGGCGATTATTGACGAGCTGGAAGAGGCGGGCCTTCACCTCGATCCGCTCGCCGACGAGGTCGGGCGCGACCTGGATCCCTTCGATCTCATCTGCCACGTGGTGTTCGATCGGCCGGCGCTGACGCGACGTGAACGCGCCGAAAGCGTCCGCAAACGTGACGTCTTCGCCAAGTACGGGCCGCAGGCGCGAGGGGTTCTGGAGGCGCTACTCGACAAGTATCAGGACACGGGCGCGCTGAATCTCGACGATCCCAGCGTGCTGCAGGTGCCGCCACTGTCGGCGATGGGCACACCGGTACAATTGGTTCGTGAGTTTGGCACCCGCGCCGATTTCCAACGCGCCGTGCGCGAGTTACAGTCGGCGCTCTATGAGGAGACGGCGTAGCAGATGTCGGTCAGGGCGACGGTCAAATCGATCCAGAAGATCATGCGGCAGGACTCGGGCGTCGATGGCGACGCCCAGCGCATCTCGCAGCTCTGCTGGATGTTCTTCCTCAAGATCATCGACGATCAGGATCAAGAGCTGGCGCTGCTGAGGCCCGGCTACGAGTCGCCGATCCCTCCGGATC
>JBOGIV010000434.1:0-8337 GCA_050747925.1 Vicinamibacterales bacterium | reverse complement strand
CACCTACACCGCCGACGGCGTCTTCCGCGTGCGAATCTACGACAACTTCAAGAAGCAGATTCCCGTCGCCGGATTTCGTGGTCGAGTCGTCCTGACGAGTGAACGCGGCGTTCCGCTGACGCCGGCGCGCGATGGCCAAATACTAACGGCCAGGGTGGGCGCGCTCGGCTTTCCGGCTGAGCTCACGCTGCTGATCGTTCTGGCGCGAGGATCCTCCGAGGAGCGCTTCGACTTCGTATTCGTCGAGCCCTCGCCGTCGAGCCAATGATTGGAGCGTTTTCGAGCGTCAGCGCTGCTGGCGCTTGAGGATCTCTTGCTTGAACTCGGCCTCGATCTGCGGCAGGTCAGGCTCCAGCTGATCTTCGAAGCGCAACCCCAGTCGCGTGACCAGAATCGGCGCGTTGATCGCCAGGTAGCGCGCCGGCGCTTTACCGGGGTTCAGGTGCTGGTGGTACCAGTAGATCGGCGGCACGAACAGCGTGCCCTCGTGCCAATCCACGCGAACGCGCTTCTCGTACTGCCCCTCAGGCCACGTGATCGAGTAGCCGTCGCCGGACAGCAGCATGACGAACGCGTCGCTGCTGTGGCGATGCGCCCGCTTGTATTCGAGCGAGGGCATTTCGGAGACGTGCAGGTCGATCATCGTGTTGCCTGACATCCGCCAATGCATGTTCGTGCTGCCTTTGCCGCGCGCTTCCCAGGCATCGAGCTTGAAGTCGAGCGCGTCCGGCACCACGTTGGTAACGGTGAGACGATCGCGACTCTTTTCCGACTTCTTCAAGAAATCTTCCTGGGCGTCGTAGCGATCCTTGAACTGAAACGGATTCTCCCACGCGAATTTCTCGTTGTCGGTCGAGTTCATCACGAACGGGAAACTGGTGACCGCGATCAACCGGACCGGCGTGTCGCTGTCGTTGAAGTGCTGATAGCGCACGTTGAGGGGGATCGAGAACAGCGATCGGTACTTCCAGTCGATCCGCTGGGGCTGCTTGCCTTCCTGCTGAATGATGGTGTGGCCGGGCCCACCGAAGAAATAAATGCCGGCCTCGAACATATGGCGCATCGGTTTGGTCGACCCCTTCGCCGGAATCTCGATTACCCAACCGTCGATGATCTGATAGTCGGCCATCCGCATATACAGGCCGTTGGCACCCATGTCCGCCCACGGTTTGAGCGGCACGGTCCGGACGTCCTGGATGACCAGACCATCGAAGGTCGGCATCTTCCCGCGAGTCCGCGCATACCAACGATCGTAGGGCGTGTCGGTCGGAATCACGCGATAGGCGGTCGGACCGACCTTTTCCAAGCGCTCGGAGCGGTTGCTCTGCCGCTCGCGCTCCTGCGCGGGCGCCTGGGTCGAGGTGACCGCCACCGCACACGCAATCGCCGTCCCGACGACGGCAGCCACACGCACGAGGTTTCGGAATCGTGGGTTCATCATCTTCATCTCACTTGAGCGACCGGACCGCGCGACGTTGTGCCTTCAGATTGCAGACTCCTCAGCACGCACCTAGGGTGTTCCGCGACCGCCACGAGTGTCAAGCGACATCCAGCCACTTCAATGCCATCCGCGCGTGACCGCGCGTCAGGTGAGATCGCCAAAGAACGGGATCGCGCGCAGGGCAATCGCCAGCAGCAGGAGCACGGCCGCGGGTCGGGCGAAGGTCGCAAACGCCGGTTCGCTATGGACGGCCACGCGGCTGGTGAGCTGTCCGCGCTCCATCGCATCGATCCGCCCGTAGGCAGTGCGCAACTCTCCGGCTGTGTCGGCGTTGAAGTACTGCCCGCCCAGCCGCCGCACGGTGGAAATCAACTGGAGCACCGCCGGCTTCTTTTTGATCTCTTCCTCGAGGTCGATGCCGATTACATGGAACCGGATGCCGGCAGCATCGGCCTCGGAGAGGGCCTTGCCCGGATCGCGCCCGGTGTTGTTCTCGCCATCGGTAAACACGACGATCAACTTGTGACCACCCTCAGCGGGTGACTGGCGCGCCAGTAGTTGCGTGGCCAGCCCAATCCCGTCTCCGATTGCCGTCATCCCCTCGCCACGAAGGATCTGGTCGTCGAGCATGTCGACGTACTTGAACAAGTTGTAATGATCGAACGTCAGCGGACTGACCAGATACGCATTGTCCGAGAAAACGACCAGACCAAGGCGATCACCTTGGCGGCGCCCAATCAAGTCTTTGAGCGCCTCCTTCGTCGTCTCGAGCCGGGTCTTCCCGGCCAGTCGGCGGGGCGTGTTATCACGGCTGGTAAATGTCAAATTCGCCATCGTCTGCGGTGGCCGTGCGAGCCCCATGACTTCCTGCATGCTCGACGACAGGTCAACGACCAACACGATGTCGAGACCTTTCGAGCTCACCTGAGCCTCCGAATACGGCACTACGGGATCGAGGAGTGCGATTACCAGCAACACGATCGCGACACCAACAGCCACCGCCGGCAGTCGACGCAGCCGTGACGGCCGGTGCCCGAGTCGATGAATCCAGTCGGCCGTGCTCAACCCGACAAACGTTCGCCGCACCCGCCACCGCCAGAGTAGCGCCGCCACGAGTGCCGGCACGGCCACCCACAGCCAATCGATCTGCCGGAATGTCAAGTCGGTCATCGCGTGCCGGTGAGTAGCTGCGAGGCGCCTTCGAGCGTGGTGTGGAAGTGGTCGACGCCGGGCAGTCGGTCGACCGGCTGATAGCGCACTCGCTCACACTCGCTCAGCGTCATGACGATCGCTTCGGCGGACGGCGCCGAGCTGGTAGCCAACCGATCCCGAAGCTCAGCCGGCGTGAGCGCAGAAGCCGGCAGGTTCGTGACGCCGGCCGCGTGACGCCGGATGGTCGCTTCGATCGTCGAGTACGCAGCGAGCCGTGCAGCGCTCGTGCTGACATCGGTCTCTCTCAGCGCGCCAATTGCGCTCACCAACTCGCGGGCCGACTCCCGGTTCACTCGACGCTTCGGCTTGGCCGGGCGCCCCGCTGACAGGTGCATCAGCACGAGCCAACCCACCGCGACCGCCGACACGACAACGAGTCCCAAGCCTATCGGTCGTGTCCATCTCCACCACTCAGGGACGGCCTCGACCGCGCGACCCTCGCGAAGGTCCAGCGTTTTGATCGCGGCGGGCAGCGCGCTGCGCCACGCGACGACCGCGCCCGGAATGTGAAGTTCGTGTGCTGGACTGCCTGCGCGCTGCCCAGAGACTCCGACCGCGTAGCGCACGGTCCAGTCTTCGATCGCCAGTGTCTCAACACCAGGCTCGTAAGTGGTGAGCCGATACGCGATCTCGTACAGAGTCCGCCCATCGCTCGCCACGCGGCGTTGCACGGTGTGCCCGACAACCTGCAAACCGTCGAGGGTCAACTTGTCGGCACCCAAGTCTTCTTGCAAGACGTCAACGTTCGGCCGGCACGAGAGCGTGACCGCATAGGTCACGACGTTCCCGACCCAGAGTGCGGTCTGGCTCAGCTCGGTCTGCACATCGATACTGTTGTCTTCGGCAGATCCAATAGATTTGGCAGCTGGCACCGCTGCGACCTGCGCAAGAACGTCAGGGCTTCCAGCGGCGACGCCCAACGTGCCAAGCAATAGCACGCTCACGATGGGCCGCGTATGAAGTCGAGTCATGCCAGCTTCCGCTCCATGAAGAGGCGCAACAGCGGTTCGACGATGTCTTCGTCGGACCGGACGAAGACGGGATCCATTGGAATCTTGTAGAAGGCCTCGGTGAGCGTCCGTCGGCGAGCGTTGGCCAGGTCGGAATATTGGCGTCGGAGGGTGTTGCTCAGGCCGACGCGGACGGACCGCCGCGACTCCAGATCGCGGACGCGGATGGCGCCCCGGCCGGGTGGCAGCGTGATCTCAGCCGGATCCTCGACGACCACGCCGACCACGTCGTGTCGCGCGGCGAGCATCTTCAGTTCGCTTGCCGCGCCGAAATCCTCCGGCGTCATGAAATCGGACACGACGCAGACCAGACTGGTGCGAGTGAGTCGCCCGGCCAGCAGTCTGGCCACTGGCGCCAGTTCCGTGCGCGCTGCGGGCGGATCGAGGG
Organism: Vicinamibacterales bacterium; assembly: GCA_050747925.1. Classification (GTDB taxonomy): domain Bacteria; phylum Acidobacteriota; class Vicinamibacteria; order Vicinamibacterales; family UBA2999; genus 12-FULL-67-14b. The sequence continues at coordinate 4,286 of JBOGIV010000434.1, read as the reverse complement.
CCCACAATCGCTCCAGGACTTCCCACGCGTACGACCGATGGCTCCGCGGCGGAAAGTAGGCGAGCACCCGATCGGCAAAGGCCACAAACCCAATGTTGATCCGGTCGGCCAGCGCCGAAAAAATCAGGCATCCGGTAATGTAGAGCGTGATGTCTTTCTTGGAGCGGCGCCCCGAGGTAAATCGCATGCTCGGCGACAGATCGAGCGCGACCACGAGGTTGAGCTCGCGCTCGGCATCAGTCAGGCGAACGAACGGCGCGCGCAGCCGTGCTGTCACATTCCAATCGATGCGGCGAACATCGTCGCCCGGCCGGTAGGGCCGATGCTCCTTGAAGTCGAAACCCGTGCCGGATACGCGGCTGGTGTACGCCCCGACCCTGAGGTTGCGAATGCGCTTCGCGCTGTACATCTCGATGTAGCGAAGCTCGCGTCGGACTTCATCGGGCAGCATTGAGATCCTGACTACGGGATTGGCACCGTATCAAGGACGCGGGCGACGATGCGATCGGTATCGATCGCTTCAGCTTCGGCGCGCACACTGCGCACCAGTCGATGGCGCGCCACATCCGGGAACACGTCCTTGACGTCTCCAGGCACGGCGTAATCCCGCCCAGCGAAGAAGGCGGTGACACGCGCCAGGGCCAGCACGTGCTGGTAGGATCGAGGCGACAATCCAAGGACCAGCAGGTCTTGTAAGTCTTGGAGTCCCACCTCGCCGGGCGTCCGTGTCGCGTGTCCCAACCGAATGATGTACTCGGGAATCTTGTCGTCGATGTGCACGGCCTGTTGAATCAGCCGGCGCATCTGCACCACGTCGCGCGGCGTGACGAGGTGATCCAGCGCGACGTGGCCGGTGCCATGACGGAGCATCTGCAGCTCGTCGGCGGGCATTGGATAGCCGACGCGCACCATCATCGAGAACCGATCGAGCTGTGCCTCGGGCAACAAGTACACCCCTTCGTGTTCGACGGGGTTCTGGGTTGCGAGCACCCAGAATGGATCGGGAAGGGCGACGGTCTCATCGGCGATGGTGACCTGACGCTCCTGCATCGCCTCGAGCAGGGCGCTTTGCGTTTTCGGCGTGGCGCGATTGATCTCGTCCGCGAGCAGGATGTTGGTGAACACCGGTCCCCGCTCGACCCGAAACGTGCTGGAGTTGGCGTCGTAGATGCGGGTGCCGATCACATCGGCGGGCATCAGGTCTGGCGTCAGCTGAATGCGTTGAAAGGCCGCCGCAATCAGCCGTGCCAATGTGGTCGCAGTCAGCGTCTTGGCGACGCCAGGCACGCCTTCGATTAGGACATGGCCGCAGCCCGCGCGTTCTTCGCCCGCCGCGAACGAGTAGGGGATTGCGGCCACCAGCGCCGTGAGCAGCCGGCGCATCAGGGACGATTGCCCGACGACGACTTGCGAGAGGCGCGCTTCGATCTGGCGCAACCGATCGAGCGCTTCGGCTGGCGTCAGCCCTTCTGCGCCCGTGCGATTGTTGGCAAGCTCAAGGGGTGTCATAGGAGAAGTAAGAGCACGCTTGCCGCTGCCGCGGCCACCATCAGGGCTTCCCGGTAGAAGTCTCTGTACTCCGTTGTCGTTCGCACCGCCAGAAGCGGCCGCTCACGCGACACCAGGTCTCGCAGCGCCAGTGACAGATCGGCACCGGTCACCGACCGGACATAGCGTCCGCCGGTCTGCGACGCGACAGTGCGCAGCGTCGACTCGTCGAATCCCGCCGTGAGGAGGCGGCCCTGGTCGTCTTCGAGCAACGTCTCGAGACCGTCCGGGCGAACCACGGGGAGGACGGCCTCCGAGTCGACGCCAATTCCGACGGTGTACACGCGCGTCCGCTCATCGCGCACTGCGGAGAGCTCCTTGGCCAGCTGGGTTCCCTGGTCGGCGCCGTCGGAGATGACCAGAAACACCTTCGTCGTTTGACGATCGTCTTTTCGGACCAGCTCCCGCGCTGTGGCGAGGGCCGCTCCCAAATCAGTTCCGTAACGCACCTCGGGCGTCTCGCGAATCCAGTCGAGATAGAACGCGAGGCTGTCGATGTCACGCGTCAGATGCGACAGCACCAGCGAGGTGCCTGCAAACTCGACCAGACCGACGCGATCGATGATGTCGGGCTTGTGTGCCAGAAAGGTTTTGATTTCCTGCACGGCTCGCCCAAACCGCGATGGCGGTACGTCGCGCGCGCCCATCGATGCCGAGTGGTCGAGCACGATGACCAGGTCCTCGCGCGCGTACTCCGGGGTTTTCGATTCAACCAGCAATTGCGGACGCATCAGCGCGACCACGACCGCGGCATATGCGACGCTCGAAAAGAGCAGCATTGCCGCGTCGCGCTTCCACGTGGTGAGGCGCGACACGAGGCGCAGCGGCGTAAAGACGACAGCTCGCCGAAACCGCCGGCGTGCGCTGAGGTGCAGTGCCCACGCGGCGACGAGGACAGGCAGGGCAACCAGCCAGACGACAAACTCGGGGCGCAGCACTCGCATCGGATCAATCCAACGTGGGCCGATATCAGCCGACCTTCCGGACCGGCTTGCTGCCCTCCTTGGGTTGCGGCCGGAGCAGTTCGAGGAGCTGCTTGGGAGGCGTCTTGGGTTTCTTCCGCAGCTCTTCGAAGAGCCGCTTGGTCAACTCATAGTTGTAGACGACGTCCCATGTGTCGGGCTCGACCTCGATGGCTGCCTTGAATTCATCGGCGGCGCGCCCGAGCCAGGCGAGCCTGGCCTCGGCGTTTTCTTCAACCCGGCTCTTCTGGAAGAGCGCGGACCCGACCCAATAGTGACTCGCCGCGGTCGCGGGAATCGCGTCGGCCTTCTCGATCACCGTGTCGAACGCGCCGAGCCGATAGTGGGCGGCGAGCATGTTCGCGAGGGTGCCTCGATAGACCGATGGAAACGCGCGTTGAGCCAGGGGCCAGTTCCTGAACTGGGTCTCGGCCGCTGAATAGCGATCGAGCGCCCGTGACCAATCGCCTGTCGCGACCGCGGCTTCGGCATCGACGAGTGGCTGCCTCCAGGATGCAAACCAGATCAGAACGACTCCGCTGAGTAACGCGATGCCGGCGATGCCGTACGCGGCGAGCAACGCGCGTCGGCCTCCGCGGCGGCCGGACGAAGTGGAAGAGTCTTCTATAATAGGGCGACCTTTGCGGGCTGATTCTGCCATCTTCCGTCTGGCGGCACAAGGCGAGCGCCCATGCATGTTTGTGCCGTCCTCGAGTCGGCGATCGGCCGCGACCTCACGGTCGTGCGCGCAAGTCCTCCTCGAACCGCTTGAGCATCCGCCGCGCGATCTCGGCCTGCTCGGAACGCGGATACGTCTTCATCAACAGACGCAGCTCTTGACGGAGCAAATCGCGGTATCGATTGCGTTCCGTCGTGTCATTCGACGTTTGATAGTGACGAAAGAGATCCCGGTAGTCGACGCTCAACATCAGGTGCACTTCGACTGCGCCGGCAAACGATCGATACTGACGCAAGAACGCTCGCTTCCGTTCCGCCGCAGCCAGAATCGCCGGCACATCGGTCGCCGACGACCGGAAGAAGTCCCCCTCAATCAGCTTGAACGAGGCCTCGGCAGCGTGACCACCGCGCGGGGCCGCCGCCAGGTACTCTCGAAACGCCGCATTGTCGTAGAAGAAGCGTTTCTTGGTGGTGTCGTAGCTCAACCGAAGGCCCAACTCGCCGGTTCGGCTGACGGCCAAATCGATCAACGGCTTTTCCTGCGAACCATGGGCGGCGACTTCGTCGTTGATGAGCGCGGCCAGACCGTCCGCCTCCATTCCGATCAGGAACCAGGCATCGGCACGCTCCGCACCCGCGGTTGCCGGGTTGACGATGGTCTGCTGGAGCCGCTGCATTTTCTTCAGCGTGTCATTGAGCCCACTGGCCGAGAGGATGATGTCCGCGTGGATCGCGACGCTGCTGGCCCAGACGATCGGCCAGACGGCACCGGCGCGCCACAGAGCGGTGAACGTCATCTCACAACACCCGCTGAACCAACCACACCAGACCACAAATCGTCACAACGACCGACGCCGCGCGCATGACAGTGACACGGTACGGGGTTTTCTGGATCCACCGCAACACCGGCCACAGCAGCAGCACGACGCTCAGCTGGCCGAGTTCCACCCCGAGGTTGAACGTCAACAGGCTCGATGCCAGCGACTGACGCGGCAACGCCATCTCGCGCAGGACATTGGCAAACCCGAAGCCGTGAACCAGTCCGAAGCCAAACGTCAAGCGCCAGCGGCCCCGAACCTCGCGCACCAACAGATTCTC
>JBOGIV010000433.1:0-5146 GCA_050747925.1 Vicinamibacterales bacterium | reverse complement strand
CAGCACACCGCCGTTTGCCACCAGCTGCAAGGGCGCGCGATAGTAACCAAAGCGCCGGTCAAAGTTGAGCTCCAACGATTCGAGGGACATCTCACCGCCCGCCAGCACGACGGGCCGGCGGCAGATGACCCAGCGGTGATCCATCGCATTGTCAAGAGCGAGCCCGTCGTCCTCTGCTGCCTGCGGGCGAACCTCGTGATTGATGGGATCGAGGACGCGAATGATACTCCCCTCGACTTCGATCGCATGCGGAATCGCGATGTCGCCGCCCAACAAGTCGCGGATCGTTTGCGCGATACTCGTCTTGCCGTTGCCGGGCGCCCCGTAGATGAAAATCGAGTGCCCGCCGTTGATGGCTGGACCGATCTCGTCGAGGACGGTATCGCTCAGGACGAGGTGCGCGAAGGCGCGCCGGACTTCAGAACGCGTGACCGTGCGCTGGTTCGAGCCTCGAATCGTCGCCATGTACGCGCGGTACTGCGTCAGGGGAACTGGCGCCGCACCGACATACTGGCTGTCCCGTAGAAAAACGCTCGCTGCGCTGCGGCCTTCGGTGGTGATGCGATAGCGGTAGGAGGATCCGCCGACAATCGAGCCCCCCACCACTTCGATGTGTCGCTGGTTCTTCAGGAACGCGAGACTGGGCTCGACGACGCTGAAGAGCACGCCGAGCCGTTTGGCCAGCTCGGCGCCCGACAACTCGCCACCATAGTGCAGAATCTTGAGGGCGAGCTGCGTGACCAGCTCCAGGTTCAGTCCCGCTTCCTCCAGCGTGCGCGGGGCTTGGAGCTGGGTAACCGGCATCAGTTCTCCTTCTTGAGCCGGCTCCGACGGCGCATCAAATAGAGAAAGAGAAACACACCAGCAACGGCAACCAGAATTGTCTGCGACATGATCTCGGTCCTCTCTCCTTTCGCCGGCGATGTGCCGGTTATTGTCCGCTGAACACTTTCATGAATTCCAGATACGCCGGTCCAAGCATGACGACGTAGAGTGCTGGAAACAAACAGAAGACCAGCGGGAACACGAGCTTCACGCCGACTTTCTGCGCCCGTTCCTCAGCGCGCTGCCGGCGCTTGGTCCGGCATACATCGGCATGCGATCGAAGCGCCTGCGCGATGCTCGTGCCGAACTTATCGGTCTGGACGAGCATGGCGACCAGCGCCCGCACATCGTCGACCTGCGTCCGCGCAGCCAGCCCGCGAAAGGCCTCCAGTCGTGGCTTGCCCGCGCGCATCTCGGCGATCAGCATCCGGAGCTGGTCACCCAACGCCGGATAGGCGACCTCGAGCTCCTCGCCGGCCTTGACGATCGCCTGATCGAGCCCGGTCCCAGCTTCGAGACACAGCACGAACAAGTCCAGCGCGTCGGCCAGGCCGTTCTGGATTTCCTTCTTGCGTTTGGCGATGCGCCGCTGGAGCAGAAAGCCCGGCGCCATGTAGCCCGCCATCCCACCAAGCGCGATCCTGATCCACAGGTTGACGCTGGGCAGGTACCAGTACGCGAGCGCGCCCAACACCAGCGGCAGCACGATCTCCGTCACCGAGAACAGCGCCGCGGTGCTGGCGGAATAGTAACCCGCCAGAGCCATTTCGCGCCGCAGCCGCGCGACCGATCCTCGAGAGGTTGGCAGCAGGCTGACGATCCTGTCGGCGATCGGTTCGGGGGTGCCGGTCAGAATTGGCGCGTCGACATCGATCACTCCCGACATGCTGGGTTCGGTCAGGCTGTCCAACCGGCGGCCGACGTTCGAGCGTGCGAAATACAGGAAGGCAATGGCCCCGCATAGCATCGACACCGAGACAAACACCGCCCCGAGGGTTATCAGGACATCCGGCGGCATGGGCTCAGTACTCCACCCTCGTGATCTTGTAGATCATCAACGCACCGACCAGCTGTAGGACGGCGGCGATCACGACCATCCGAATCCCGGCGGGATCGGTAATCAGGATCCCGAAGTGTGCGGGCGTGCGAGCTATTAAATAGGCGCCGAGCACGGGCGGCAGAAGCGCCAGTACGAGGCCCGTCAGTCGCCCGTGGGCGGTGATCACCCGGAGCTGCCGTTTGATCTTGAAGCGCTCACGAATCACGGCGCTCAGATTGTCCAGTACCTCGGCGAGGTTGCCGCCGGCTTCCCGCTGCGTCAGGACCGCCGTCACAAAGAAGCGCGCGTCAATCAGCGGCACTCGACGCGCCAACCCGCGAAGCGCGTCGGGCAGCGGCAATCCGAAATTCTGCTGATCATGCAGCATGCGGAATTCGGTGGCGACCGGCTGCGGCAGCTCGTCGGCCGCCATCCGGAGGCCGGTGGTAAACGCGTGACCGGCACGCAGCGTCCGCGCGATCAAATCGATGGCCTCTGGAAACTGCTCCTCGAACTTGTGCAGCCGCTGCACACGGAGGATGCGCAAGACGAGATACGGTACGAACGTCAGTGTGAGCCCGGCGATCGCCGCGAGCGTGTTCGAACCGAACTGGGTAAGGACCAGCAGATAGACAGCCGCGCCCAACGCCAGAGAACCCAGGACGACCTGTCCTGGCGTCACCTTCACTCCGGCCAGCTGCACCGTGTCTCTCAGGCTCACTGCAATGACGTTGTCGCCTGACAGCATGCGATGAAGCGGCGCGATGACGCTGAGCTTCTCGACCTCCCTCAGCAGGCTCACCGATTCAAGGCTCGGCGCCGGCCCACCCGTCCGAATGCGCTGCCGGAGAATCTCCTGGCTGGCCAGCTCAGGCCGGACCACGAAGAGGAAGTACGGAATCAGGACACAGGCCGCCACCAGAGCGAAAGTCCCGAGGGCGGCGAGATCAATCATGATGAGGTCGGGGCTGCACTACTCGATCGGATGAACGTGCTCGAACATATCCGCAGGAAGCTTGATGCCGGACGACCCCAAATGCTCGCTGCACTTCGGTCGAATGCCGGTGGCGCGGAAACGCCCGCACACCTTGCCGTCCTGTCGCAGCCTCATGCGTTCGAATACGAAGATGTCCTGCAACGTGATCACGTCACCTTCCATGCCCGTGATCTCTGAGATGGCAGAGACCTTGCGCGTGCCGTCCGAGAGCCTCGTGATCTGCACCAGGAAGTTCACGGCCGAGGCAATCTGCTGGCGGATGGCCTTCTCTGGCAGATTGAGGTTCGCCATCGCGACCATCGTATCCAGGCGATACAGCGCATCGCGCGGGCTGTTGGCGTGAACCGTAGTCAAGCTGCCATCGTGACCCGTGTTCATCGCCTGCAACATGTCAAGCGCCTCGTCGCTCCGCACTTCGCCAACGATGATGCGGTCGGGTCGCATACGAAGCGCGTTGATCACGAGCTCGCGCTGACGAACGGAGCCCTTGCCTTCGATGTTGGGCGGCCGCGTCTCGAGGCGAACGACGTGGCGCTGCCGCAACGCGAGCTCGGCCGCGTCTTCGATGGTGACGACACGCTCGTTCGCCGAAATGAACGTCGATAACACGTTGAGCATGGTCGTCTTTCCGGCGCCGGTGCCGCCGGAGACGATGACGTTCAGTCGCGACGACACCGCGGCTTCGAGCAAATCGAGCATCGGCTTGGTGAGCGTCTCACGCCCCACCAGATCGTTGGCCCCGAGCTTGTCGGTGCGGAAGCGCCGAATCGACAGCACTGGTCCATCGAGCGCGAGCGGCGGAATGATGGCGTTGACACGCGAGCCATCCGACAAGCGCGCGTCGACCATCGGGCTCGATTCATCGATGCGCCGGCCAACCGAACTGACAATGCGTTCGATGATGCGCAGCAGGTGACGGTCGTCCTTGAAGACCACCCGCGTTTCCTCGAGACGCCCGTTGCGTTCGATGAACACCTGATCGGACCGGTTCACGAGGATGTCGGAGATCGCGGGATCCTTGAGCAACTCTTCGAGCGGGCCGAGGCCAAACAGCTCGCTGAGAATGTCGGTCACCAGCTGCTCGCGCTCGAAGAGGCTGAGCGGCGTGGTCTTGGATTCGGCATCGAGCATCGCGACAATGAGGCCGCGGATCTCTGGCTCCGCATCCTCTCGTCGAACGCTATTCAGCCGGTCGAGGTTCAGGCGATTGAGCAGGTCGGTATGAACCCGGCTCTTGATTTCCTGGTACTGCGGATGCCGGGTGTCGGCCCGGACCGGCCGTGGTACGAAGTTGGCGATTTGATTCGTGAGCGAAGTCATTGCGTCGTTCCGAGAAACCCCGTGATGTCCTATCTTGTTCCCATTTTGACTATCCGCGACGGCCCGTCAGGCGCCCAAACAGGCCTCCACTTGCCTCTTTGGGCTTGGGATCGGTCTTGCCTCTGACCCCGGCCAAATCGTAGCTGAATGCGTGCAAAGCAGTGGCCAGGGGGGCTTTACCGTCCTGGACGAGCGGCTGCCCGCGGTTGAGCGCGTCGAGCGCTAGCCGGTAGTCGCTGGGGAACTCGAACATCACCGTACCGCCAACAGCCCGCTTCAGATCGTCCATGCCGATTTCTGCTCGCCGATCCGACCGGCTCAGGACGACGCCCACCTTGTCGATCCCATATCGATGGCGAAGCATGGAGGCGACTCGTCCGGCGCCCCGGATCGTGGCCAACTCCTGGTTCGCAACGACGATGATCTTGGCCGACGTCTCGAGAGCGTCGAGCACCGCGGCATCAGATCGTGGAATGTCGAGCACCGTGTAGCGATAGTGATGACTCGCAAAATCGATCAGCATGCGGATGCGAGGGGGATCCAAGGCCGTCGCAACCGCCCGGTCGGCGGAGGCCAGCAGATCCGGACCCGCTTTGGTCCGAGCGACGAGGCCGCGGAAGTACGCTGCGTCCAGCCGATGGGTGTTCTCGAGAGCGTCGATCACCGAGAACCCAGGATCGGCGCCCAGGAAAAGCGCAGCATCGCCACCAGCGATGTGCAAGTCGAGCAAGAGCGTGCTGGCGATCGTGGACAGCGACGCGGCGACATTGACCGCCACCGTCGTCGTCCCCACGCCACCCTTGGCGCCAAGAAACGCGAAGACCTCACCGGCGGCTGTTGGCGGCGTCCGCTGCGAGACGAGCCGGCTAATTGCTGCCTCGAGATCGCCACGGCCGATTTCGGTGACGCATTCGGTGACACCAGAGCGCATGGCCTCGAGCATCAGCGTGGGATCGAGGGCGGAC
>JBOGIV010000432.1:0-3220 GCA_050747925.1 Vicinamibacterales bacterium | reverse complement strand
GCTCTGCTCGATCAGCAGAAATCGGCCGCAACATTTATAGACCATTTCGCCCGGCTTCGCGACTCAGTTTGGCCGACGCTGTCGGTCGCCTCGATCAACGCTCGCATCACGTCCGGCTCACAGGCGTCGTGCCCCGCGTGAGGAACGAGCTGAAGTCGGGACGTCGGCCATACCCGATGAAGGTCCCACGCAGTTGTGGGCGGTGTCACCACGTCGCAGCGCCCTTGGACGATCACCCCGGGAATCGGCGCCAGCCGGTGTGCCGCTTCGAGCAGTTGACCCTCGGCGAGAAACGCGCGATGCACGAAGTAGTGGGTCTCGATGCGTGCCCTGGCGCGAAGCGTTCGATCGTCACCTCCTGGCGCGCCGGGCAACGAGGATCGGATTGCGTGCTCCCAGCCGCACCAGTCCCGAGCCGCTGCCAGTTCCTCGCCCAGGTCGCCGCACGTCACGCGCGCGTGGTAGGCCTTGATCAAGTCTTCTCGTTTGCGAGGGTCGATGGGCGCGACGAAACGCGACCACGCTTCTGGATAGATGTTCGCCGCGCCGCCCTGATACAGCCACTCGAGCTCCGAGCAGCGAGCGGTGAACACCGCGTTCAACACCATCGCGGCCACACGCTCTGGATGGCGCTCGGCGTAGGCGATGGCCAGCGCCGCTCCCCACGATCGCCCCAACACGACCCACTGCTCGATCGCCAGCTCAACCCGCAGCGTCTCGATGTCCGCGATCAGGTCGTTCGTGGTGTTGTGGTCGAGGCTCGCGCGCGGCTCGGATCGTCCGCACCCGCGTTGATCGAAGAGGACGGCGCAGTAGCGTGCTGGATCGAACCATCGGCGGCTGTTCGGGCTACATCCGCCGCCCGGGCCGCCGTGGACGACGAGCGCCGACGTGCCCTGAGGATTGCCGCACATCTCCCAATACAGCTGGTGTCCGTGATCAACAGCGAGGATGCCGTGGCGAAACGGCTCGATGGCTGGGTACCACATGGGCAAAGGCGGAAGGCAGAAAGCAAAAGGATCAGCCTGAGCGGCCGAGCGCTCCGCTCGTTGGAAACACTAGGGACTTGATGACGACAGGCACCGCACCGGACAACTCGAGCATCGCTCCGATATCGATGAAGTCGAATTCCTCGAGTGTGACGCCGTCGATCGAGACGATGGGGTTTGGCAGACGCATTTCTTCGTGCGCGTGAATGCCGACCAGACCACCGACATCGCCATCTCCGACGAGGACCATCGGCAAGCCGCGGTCGAGAACGCGGGACAATCCGGCAACCATGCCTCGGACCGCCGCATCGAGACGAGCGAAGGTGGCCGGTCCCTGCCAGTGATAGCAGACCGCGACGGCCTGTTCCCCGTCGTGCAAATCGAGTCGGCGCAGCGCGATGTGGATTTCCGCCGCGATCGAGGCCTCGTCGAGCTGGTCAGCCGCCAGCGGCAGGTTCGGCGTGATGACCGGAATATTTCGCAGCGGCAGCGTGCTCATCGGCGTGACGAAGATCGTGGCCCCGCTCACCTGAACCGTGTACTGCGACGCGCCGACGACGGTCGCGCGGATGCTTTGGTCGGGCACCTCGAGGCGTGGACTCCACGCCGAGGCGCGTGCGCGGATCGCCTTCGCCAGTCGCGGACCCAGGTCGCCAAACCCGGGCGTCCGCTCATGGTAGATGTATTCGGCCACACCACCAGAGAAGATCAGGATGTCCGGCGCCCGCTCGTTGCGTAAGCCTGGCAGACGCAGCAAGGCCGACGTCGATGGGCTCATTGCAGAGCCACTCATCGCGTCGAACAATCGGTCGGCCATCCGCTCGACCATGCGGTCGAGGACGCTGCTGTCCACGACCTCGCCAACCTCCAGCGATGCTCCGACGTCGCGCGCGAAGACCTGTCCCGCGACCTCGATGCGGGAAATTCGGCCGGCGTGATCGAACGAGACAATGCGTGCCCCGACATCGATCGCCGTCGCCTCAATCACGGTGCCGGCCTCGCATACGGCAATCTTGGAGGTCCCGCCACCGATATCGACGTTCATCACCCGCGCCTGGTCTCGAATCGAACGAGCCGCCGCGCCTGAACCAAATGCCGCCAGCGTGGCCTCGAGCCCATCGCCTGCGCTCACAGACACAAACTTTCCAGCCTGTGCGGCAAACAACTCGGCGATGGCGCGCGCGTTGGAGCGCCGCACCGCCACGCCGGTCAGGATGATCGCGCCGGTGTCGATCGCGGAAGAATCGATTCCGGCCTGCTCGTACTGTTGAGCGATGAACGCACCCAACGCTTCCGCATCGATCGTCAGATCGTCGGCATAGGGGGTGAGCAGGACGTCTGACTCGTGAACGATCTCACGCTCGGAAACGATGTAGCGGTTGTCGAGCCGTTCCAGGAGCAGGCGAGAGAAGACCAGATGCGACGTCGATGATCCAATATCGACGCCGACACTGGTGAGCCGAATCTCGTCTTCGACCTCGAGGCTCCGGCGCACGCTGCTGAAGAACACTCGGCCGCCGGCGGCGTCGCTCACGCGGCGCGCCCCGTCTCAGACGACGGTCTTCTTCGTGTCGGCATCCGCAGGCTTTTCGTACCAGCTGGGATCCATGCGGCTCGGGACGCCTTTGGCTTGGAGCGTGGCCTCGAACTCGGCTCGAAGGAACGGGTCCTCCATCCAATAGGGAATGGCCGTGCCGCCTTGATTGATGTCGATGGCGGTGTAGTCGGTGTGCTTCTCGCCGGGCGCACCGGGATCGCGCCCCGGATTGTGCGGGCCGAACCACGCGGTCAGTCGCAGCGGCTCGGCGCCGGCGCTGAAGTGTTGGTGAAACCACCGAGCGCCGCCAGGGGCAGCCGTCACGAGGCCGACCGGCTCGTAGTCGAGGCGCCGTACCTCGGCCGCGTGACCATCCTTCCACGGCGTGACGCCACAGCGCTCCGGCCAGCTGTAGGTGTATCCCTTGCCTTTGAGGCAAATCAAGATCGCCGCCGAGGTGTGCGCGTGTCCCTTCGAGTAGCGGCCGTGCTCGTGCTGACCAATCCAGAAGTAGAACTGGTTGTTGGTCATGAACGGCTCGACCCGTCGCGCGCCCACCGACCGCCGGTTGTCGAGCGGCAGATCGCAGTTGACGGCGTCGGGAATGAAGTTGGTTCGGCGCATGGCAAGGCCACGCACGGGGTCGGGTTCGATATCGTCGTTGGCCTTGAAGAAATCATCGGCACCGTCGAAC
>JBOGIV010000431.1:0-17365 GCA_050747925.1 Vicinamibacterales bacterium | reverse complement strand
GGCCAAAGAAGCGGCCGCAGCACCGCCACTTGGAGGCCAAGTACGGAGAGAGAGAGCGCCAGCACCACACCCACGACGAGCTGGTCGCCCGTCACGCGCGCGGGAGGCTGTGAAGACGCGGTCATTGGTCGAAGAATAGCGAGATTCTAGCGTGTGATATCCTTCACAAGCACGCGACGGCCAGTGCGTGCCTACCATTTCTGCTGGCGAGGACATGGACGGCTGGGGCGGCATCATCCTGTTGGGCGTGTTGGGCGTCGGCTTCGGCGCCGTCTCCGTCATTCTTTCCAACTTCCTCGGTCCGAGCCATCCGACGCCTGAAAAATCGGCCGCCTACGAGTGCGGCATGCCGCCGGTCGGCGACGCGCGCGAGCGCCAGTCGGTGAAGTTCTATCTCATCGCGATGATCTTCCTGCTCTTCGACATCGAGGTGGCCTTTCTCTATCCCTGGGCGATGGCCATGCGCGATCTGAGCTGGCCGGGGCTGATTCAGATCGTGGTGTTTTTCCTGATCCTGCTGGTCGGCTACGTGTATATCTGGCGAAAAGGGGTCCTCGATTGGGGGCCGCAGTTTGACGCCGACTATAAACAGGGGCCACCGGTGGGTCCGGCTGTGGTGAAGAGATACCGCTATGGGCATCGAAACTGATTTTGAGATTCCCGTCCTGACGACGAACCTCGAGAAGGTGGTCCAGTGGGCGCGGCGTTCGGCGATTTGGCCGGTGACGTTCGGCCTGGCGTGTTGCGCCATCGAGATGATGGCGATGAGCTGCAGCCGCTACGACATCGCGCGCTTTGGCGCCGAAGTGTTTCGGGGCTCGCCACGTCAATCGGATCTGATGATCATCGCGGGCCGGTTGTCTCGGAAGATGGCGCCGGCGCTGCGCCGCATTTACGACCAGATGCCTGAGCCCAAGTGGGTGATTTCGATGGGCGCGTGCGCCTCCTGCGGCGGTGTGTTCGACAACTACGCCATCGTTCAGGGCTCCGATCAGGTCGTGCCCATCGACGTGTACATTCCTGGCTGCCCGCCGCGACCCGAGTCCGTGATCTACGGCATCGTCATGCTGCAGAAGAAAATCGACGCCTCGAAGATGGATCAGACCCCGCGCGTCCGGATCGCATGACCGCTGCCGAGATCATTGGCGCGCTCGGGAAGCAGGTCCCCGGCGCCGCGTTCGAGCCGATTGACGCCGTCGACTCCGCGCAGACTCCCACCTTCGCGGTGGCCGTGGAGCATCTGCTCGCGACGTGTCAGGCGCTCAGAACGGCCCCGGGACTCGAGTTCGCCGCGTTCTCAGACGTCACGGCCGCTGATTTCTTTCCTCACCGCCAGCCGCGCTTCGATGTGGTATACCACTTCGTTTCTCCGCACCGCCGCGCGCGCGTGCGCGTGAAGGTTCGCGTCGCCGCCGACCAACACGTTCCATCGATCACCAGGATTTGGCCCGGCGCCGGATGGCCGGAGCGCGAGATCTTCGACCTGTTTGGGATCGTGTTCGATGGGCACGAGGATTTGCGCCGCCTCATGATGCCAGAGGATTGGGAAGGCTATCCGTTGCGCAAAGACTATCCGGTGCAGCTTCGAAAGGACGCGCAGACGGCGATGCCGCTTCAGGTCACCGAAGAAGAATTCAAGGCCAGCATGGAGCGCGATCGCTACGCGCGACTGCACCGTCCTTGATTCTCGGGTTCTTCATGTAGAACGAGATGGCCGGACTTCGCACCGAAACGATGACGGTCAATATGGGGCCGCAACACCCCAGCACGCACGGCGTGCTGCGGCTGGTGTTGGAGCTCGATGGCGAGACCGTCGTGTCGGTGGCCCCCACGATTGGCTATCTGCATACGGGCATCGAGAAGACCGCGGAGCAGAAGCGATGGCAGCAGGTGATCCCGCTGGTCGAGCGGATGGATTACCTGGGCGCGCAGTCAAACAGCCTCGCCTTCGCGCTGTCGGTCGAGAAGCTGCTCGGGCTCGAGATGCCTGAGCGTGTGAATGCCATCCGCGTTCTCATCGCCGAGCTGCAGCGCATCAGCAGCCACCTTGTGTGGTTCGGCACGCACGCGATGGAAATCGGCGCCATCACTGGAATGCTCTATGCGTTTCGTGAGCGCGAGATTCTGATGAACCTGAACGAGATGCTCGCCGGGTTCCGTTTTTTCCCGAGCTATATTCGCGTCGGCGGGTTGCGCGAGGACATCCCGCGCGGGTTCAAGGAAGCGGTTTCGGCATTTCTCGATCGCTTTCCCGGCAAGCTCGACGAATACGAAACGCTGATCACGAAGAATCCCATTTGGCTCGGCCGCACTCGCGGTGTCGGTGTCATCTCGTACGAGGACTGCTGCCTGTGGGGTCTGTTCGGCCCGATCGCGCGGGCGGCCGGTGGCGACTACGATGTGCGCCGCGCGTTTCCGTACATCGGCTATGAGACATACGACTTCGACGTGATCGGCGCGTCAAACGGCGACGTGTACGACCGCTATTTGGTACGTGTCGCCGAGATGCGCGAGAGCGTCAAGATGTGCCGGCAGGCGCTCGATCGCATCACGCCGGTCGGCGTGTGGGCCTGCGACAACAAACACGTGGTGCCGCCGCCCAAGGATCAGGTCTACACCGAAATGGAAGCCTTGATTCAGCACTTCCTCATCTACTCGCAGGGCTTCAACGTGCCCGCCGGCGATGCCTACGTGCCAGTCGAGGGGCCGCGCGGCGAGCACGGGTGCTACGTGGTGTCGGATGGATCGAATCGGCCGGCGCGAGTACACATGCGAGCGCCAGGGTTGATGGCCTGCCAGGCACTGCAGAAGTTCATCGTCGGCGGCATGATCGCCGACGTGATTGCGGTCATCGGGTCGCTCGACGTGGTGATGGGGGACGTGGATCGATGAGTTTTCATCCCACGATGCCGTACGGCACCGAGCAGTGGCATCGCTCTCAGCGAGTGACGTTGCCGGAGGGACCGGAATTCACGTTCACGCCCGAAAATCGCGCCGCGTTCGAGGCGTTTGCCGCGCAGTACGCGCCCGAACATCGACAATCGGCGGTTCTGCACGCACTCTACCTGGCTCAGGAGCAGCAGGGTTACATCAGCGCCAACGCCACACGACACGTCGCCGAAGTGCTCGGCTGCACGACCGCGGACGTTGAAGACGTTGTTTCCTACTACGTGATGTTCCACCGGGCGCCGGTGGGAAAGTTCGTCCTTCAGATCTGCACAACGCTGTCGTGCGCACTGATGGGCGCCGAGCGCGTCGTCGAAGAGCTCGAGAGGAAGCTCCACATCAAGCCCGGACAGACCGACCCGACCGGCATGTTCACCATCCAGCCCATGGAGTGTCTCGGGGCCTGCGACCGCGGGCCCGTCTTGATGGTGAACAACGAACACTGGCACGAGTGTCTGAAACCCGAAGACACCGCGGGCCTCGTGGACACGTTGAAGACTGAGGGCATCAACGCTCTCAATGGCTGCCACCTGGACGTGGAACACCGAAGCGACTGGCAGGGCAAGACGACGACGCCGGTGAAGCCGAAGTCGATGCCGGACTACGAGCCGGTGTTGACGAAGTACGCCTTCACGCCCAACGGCTTCACCCTCAACCACTACCTGCAGCATCAGCAGGGCTATCAGGGGCTGAACAAGGCGCTGACGATGACGCCAGACGCGGTGGTCGAAGACGTCAAGAAATCGGGTCTTCGCGGCCGCGGCGGCGCGGGATTCCCGACCGGCCTCAAGTGGCAGTTCGTTGACAAGAAATCGCCGAAACCGAAGTTCATCGTCTGCAATGCCGACGAGAGCGAGCCCGGGACGTTCAAAGACCACCTGCTGATGGAGCGCAACCCCCACCTGTTGATCGAGGGTTGCCTGATCGGGTGCTACGCGATTGCTTCGAAGGCCGCTTACATCTATATCCGCGGCGAGTTCTACCACCTGTTTCCGATCATGGAGCAGGCGATCGAGGATGCACGGAAGGCCGGCTACCTTGGCAAGAACATCCAGGGTTCGGGCTTCGATTGCGAGGTCTACTTGCACCGCGGCGCGGGTGCATACGAGGCGGGAGAAGAAACGGCGCTGCTCGATTCGCTGGAGGGTAAGCGGGCGCAGCCGCGCTTCAAGCCCCCCTTCCCGGCTTCAGTCGGCGCCTGGGGTTGCCCGACCGCGGTCAACAACGTCGAGACGCTGTGCAATGTGCCGCTGATCCTGACCCGCGGTGTCGAGTGGTATGCGGGCCTTGGTCCCGAGAAGAACGGCGGTCCGAAGCTCTTCTGCGTGAGTGGTGCGGTGAAGAATCCGGGAGTCTTCGAAGCGCCGATGAAGGTGACGCTGCACGAGCTGATCTACGACTACGCCGGTGGTCCGCTCGACGGGCACACGCTCAAAGCCGTGATCCCTGGTGGATCCTCGGTGCCCATCCTGATGCCGGATCAGATCAATATTCCAGCGAGCTTCGACGATATACAGCGCGCGGGATCGCTCTTGGGGTCCGCGGCCATCATCGCGCTCGACGACACGACCGACATGGTCTGGTTGGCCGATAATCTGTTGCACTTCTATCGCCACGAATCTTGCGGCAAGTGCACACCGTGTCGCGAGGGGACTGACTGGCTCTACCGTCTGTTGCAGCGCTTGATGGCGGGCAACGGATCGACGAAGGACATCGCGCTGCTCGAGAGCGTCGCCAACAACATCAACGGCAAGACGTTGTGCGCATTCGGTGATGCGGCGGCGACGCCGGTGCTGACGACGCTCACGTTCTTCAAGTCCGAGTACGAGGCGTACGTGAATCACCAGGCGCCGGCGCCCGCCGATTATCGGGCAGGCCAACCAGTGGGAACACACTGATGTCGGGCGTCGTCGGCTTTCTCACCGCGCCGTCCACCATTGCGTACGCCGGGTTGGTGCTGGTCGTGTTCTTCGGCCTGCAGATCGCCGCGGCCGTGATGGTGTACGCCGAGCGGAAAGTCGCCGCGCTCATGCAACAGCGCTACGGTCCGTACCTCGTCGGGCCGAAAGGCCTCCTGCAGCCGATCGCCGACATCGTCAAGCTCTTGTTCAAAGAGGAGCTGAAGCCGAAGGCCGCGGACATGCTGCTGTTCAGCGCCGCGCCGATCCTCTCTGTCGCCGCCGCGTATCTCGCGTTCGCGCCTGTGCCGTTCGGCGCTCCGACGACGCTCTTCGGCTGGCTCGACGAGCCGATGATGCTGCAGGTCGCGGAAGTCAACGTCGCTGTGCTCGTGATCTTTGCCGTGGCCTCGATGGGTGTCTACGGCATCGTGCTGGCGGGCTGGGCCAGCAACTCCAAGTACTCCCTCCTCGGAGGCCTTCGCAGCTCCGCCCAGATGATCAGCTACGAGCTCGCGTACGGCATGGCGCTCGCCACCGTCGTGATGCTGGCAGGGACGATGTCGCTCAGGGAAGTTGTCGATCATCAGTCTGGCTACTGGTTCGGGTTCATCCCGCGTTGGTACCTGTTCCTTCAGCCCGTTGGCTTCTTCGTGTTCGCGTGTGCCGGGGTTGCCGAAACCAATCGCGCACCGTTCGATTTCCCCGAGGCTGAGCAGGAGCTCGTCGCCGGCTATCACACCGAGTACAGCTCGATGCGCTTCGCGATGTTCTTCCTGGCGGAATACGTGAACATGGTCACGGTCTCGGCCGTGGCCGTGAACCTCTTCCTTGGTGGCTGGTACGGCCCATTCATCCCGCCGGAGTATGGCTGGATCTGGTTCCTCATCAAGCTCGGTCTCCTGCTCTTCGGCTATCTGTGGCTGCGCTGGACGCTGCCGCGTTTCCGCTACGACCAGTTGATGGCGTTCGGCTGGAAGGTGCTGTTGCCGGTTGCGACGATCAATCTGCTGCTGACCGCAGCCGGGGTACTCTACTTTGGCGTCTGACGCGCTGCTGTTCTACACGTTTGCCGCAGTCACGGTCCTTGGATCGCTGCTCGTCGTCTCGCAACGCAACCCGATCTACAGCGTGCTGTCGCTGATCGCGGCGTTCTTCGGCTTGTCGGGCCTGTACGTGTTGCTCGAGGCGCCGTTTGTCGCCGTGATTCAGATCATCATTTACGCCGGCGCCATCATGGTGCTGTTCCTCTTCGTCGTCATGCTGCTCAATGTGCCGAGAGAAGATGCCGCCGAATGGGATCGTTCCCACCCGCTCTATCGCCCTGGGGCGGTTCGAGTGGGCGCGGTCGTGGCGCTCGTGATGGTGGTCGAGCTCGGGTGGGCGTTCTCCCGCACGTCAGGGCTCACCACGGGCGTGGCCGACCAACGCCACGCCGTGACATCGATTGCGGCGGTCGGCCAATCGCTGTTCACCGATTACATGTTCGCGTTCGAGGTGACGTCGGTCCTGATCATCGTCGCGATGATCGGCGCCGTGGTGCTGGCGCGGAAACGAGACGAATAATGCCGATCGGCCATTACCTCGTCCTGTCGGGTCTGCTGTTCTCGATTGGTGCGGCGGGCGTGTTTCTCCGCCGGAATCTCATCACGCTGCTGCTTTCGGTCGAGATCATGTTGAACGCGGTGAATCTCACGTTTGTCGCGTTTGGACGGCAGTTCGGGACGGTCGATGGCCAGATCATCACGTTCTTTGTGATGACGGTCGCCGCGGCCGAGGCGGCGGTCGGCCTCGCGCTGGTGATCGGGCTCTTCCGCCATCGCGAGTCGCTCAATCCCGAGGCGTTTACGTCGCTCAAGTGGTGAGACTGTGCTGGTACTGATCCCCCTATTGCCGCTGGCTGGGTTCGTGGTCAATGCCGCGATCGGCCGACGTCTGTCCAAGACCGTGTCGGGCGGCCTCGCGTGCGCCGTGATGGTGGCGTCGTTCGTGATCGCCGCGTCTCAGGTGTGGACGCTCGCCGGCATGCCCGCCGAAAGCCGCGCGATTGCGCAGACGGTCTTCACGTGGATCTCCTCGGGCGATTTTGTCATCGACGTGGCCTTCCGGCTCGACCCCCTCGCGTCGGTGATGGTGCTGGTCATCACCGGCATCGGATCGCTGATTCACATCTATTCGACCGCCTACATGCACGAGGAGACCGCCCCCGAGTACGCGCGGTTCTTCTCGTATCTGAATCTCTTCGTCTTCTTCATGCTCGTCCTCGTGCTCGGCGCGAACGTCCTGGTGATGTTCGTCGGCTGGGAGGGCGTCGGGCTGTGCTCGTACCTGCTGATTGGCTTCTACTACCAGAAGCCTTCGGCCGCTGACGCGGCGAAGAAGGCGTTTGTCGTCAATCGCGTCGGCGATTTCGCCTTCATCCTCGGCACCCTGATGCTGGTGGTGACCGTCGGATCGCTCGACTTTCAGACCATCGCGACCACGATCGGCGCGAGAGAACCAGAAGTCGCGTTCGGGACACTCTCCCTCATCTCGCTGTTGCTGTTCATCGGCGCCACCGGCAAGTCGGCGCAGATTCCGCTCTACGTCTGGCTGCCGGACGCGATGGAAGGCCCCACTCCAGTGTCGGCGCTCATCCACGCGGCGACGATGGTGACGGCGGGCGTGTACATGATTGGCCGCAACGCCGTGCTGTTCGAACACGCGCCGATCACGCTGAACATCGTCGCGATCGTCGGCGTGGCGACCGCCTTCATGGCCGGCACGATCGGGCTGGTGCAGAACGACATCAAGCGCGTGCTCGCGTACTCAACCGTGTCACAGCTCGGCTACATGTTCCTGGCAATGGGCGTGGGCGCATTTGGCGCGGGCATCTTCCATCTCTTCACGCACGCGTTCTTCAAGGCCTTGCTGTTCCTTGGATCGGGCGCCGTCATTCACGCGCTGCACGGCGAGCAGGACATTCGCCACATGGGCGGCTTGAGCAAGCACCTGCCGATCACCTACTGGACGTTCTTGATCGGCTCGCTGGCGATCGCGGGCATCCCAGGGCTGGCCGGATTCTTCTCCAAAGACGACATCCTGTTCGAGACCTTCCATAACGGTCACCAGATTCTGTGGACCGTTGGCATCGTCACCTCGCTGCTAACGGCGACCTATATGTTCCGGCTGGTCTATCTCACGTTCCACGGCCCGACTTCGCCCGCCTTGGAATCACGGCTGGCGGGCTTCGTCGAGGCAGGCTCGGGTCACGGCGGTGCTCATGACGCACACCAGACGCCGGCCCACCCGGCCCACCTGGCCCACCCGGCTCACCCGGCCCACCCGGCTCACCCGGCCCAACTCCACGACGCCCCGCCAGCGATGGCGTTCACACTGATTGTTCTGGCGATCGGCTCTGTGTTCGCCGGCTATCTCGGCATTCCGCACGGCCTGGGCGGACACAACCGTCTTGGCTCGTGGCTCGAGCCGTCGTTCATCGCCGCGAACTGCGCGCCTGCCGAGACGGTCGCGCAGACGGGGCCGCTGGCTGGGATGGCGCTTGAGGACTGCGGACCCGAAGGTGACGCGGCGAAGGCGTCGTTGGAATTGGCGGCCCCACCAGCCTTACCCGCCCCAGTTGCCCAGCTGACCGACCAAGCGTCAGAGGGCGAAGCGCCCGAGGAGGTCGGCCTCGAACGCACCCTGATGATCGTGTCATCCCTGATCGCCATCCTCGGCATCGGACTCGCGCGTCACCTGTGGCTGAAGAACCCACACATTCCTGAGCGGATGGCGGCGCAGTTCGGCGGTCTGTATCGTCTGCTCCTCAACAAGTACTACGTGGACGAGGCCTACGACGCGACCATCGTGCAGCCCATCAAAATCGTCTCGCAAGAAGGCCTCTGGCGGGGTATGGACGTGAAGGTGGTGGACGGCGCCGTGAATGGCGCCGGCTATCTGGTCAGCGGCGCGAGCATGGTCCTGCGGCTCGTGCAGAACGGGTCGGTCAAGACGTATGCCGCCTCGACCTTCGTGGGCGTCGTGGCGATCCTCGCCTATTACCTCTGGAGATAGGGGACAGTGACCAGCCTGCCGCTCCTCTCCATCGCCATCTTCCTGCCGGTCGTCGGCTCGCTCCTGCTGCTGGCGATCTCGAACCGCGACGACTCGAACGAGGGATTGATCCGGAACGTCACGCTCGCGACGTCGGTAGCGACTTTTGCCGTCTGCCTGGCGTTGTGGGCGGGGTTTGACGGCTCGGGAACTGGGGCGCCGTTCCAGTTCGTCGAGCGCCACGAGTGGATTCCGGCGTTCCGGATTGAGTACTACCTCGGCATCGACGGACTGAGCCTGATGCTGATCGTGCTCACTGGGTTCCTCACGCCGATCGCGTTGCTGTCGTCGTGGGAGAGCGTGCACACGAAGGTGAAAGCGTTCTCGATCTTCATGCTGCTGCTCGAGGCGGCGATGATCGGCGTGTTCTGCTCGCTCGACACCTTCCTCTTCTACATCTTCTGGGACTTCATGCTCATCCCGATGTACTTCCTCATCGGGGTCTGGGGCTACGACCGCCGAATCTATGCGGCGATCAAGTTCATGCTCTACACGATGGCGGGGAGCGTCTTGATGCTCGTCGCCATCATTGGCCTGGCGTGGATTCATCAGTCAACGACCGGCGAGTACAGCTTCGACCTGCTCGAGCTCTACGAGCTCCAGATCCCAGAGGACACCCAGTACTGGTTCTTCCTCGCCTTTGCGGTCGCGTTTGCGATCAAGGTGCCGCTCTTCCCGTTTCACACGTGGCTGCCAGACGCGCACGTTGAGGCGCCGACGCCGGGCTCCGTCATTCTGGCCGGCGTCTTGCTCAAGATGGGGGGATACGGTCTGATTCGGTTTGCGTTTCCCCTCTTCCCGCAAGCGGGACTCTACTTCGCCCCCGCTCTTGCCACGCTCTCGGTGTTTGCGATCGTCTATGGCGCGCTGGTGTCGATGGTGCAGCCTGACCTCAAGAAGCTGGTGGCGTACTCGTCGGTGAGCCACATGGGGTTTGTCGTGCTGGGGATCGCCGCGATGAACGTGCAGGGCGTTCAGGGCGCGTCATATCAGATGCTCGCGCATGGTGTGAGCACAGGCGCGCTCTTCTGTTTGGTCGGCATGCTCTCGGATCGGCGGCACACGCGTCTCATCAGCGAGTTCGGTGGGTTGAAGAGAGGCATGCCGCAGCTCACGGCGGGGTTTCTCCTGATCACACTCTCGTCGGTCGGTCTGCCCGGCATGAACGGATTCATCGGGGAGTTCCTGATCCTGCTGGGCGCGTTCAGGTGGGACTCACGCTTCGTCGTCGTCGCTGCGCTCGGCGTCATTCTGTCTGCGGTTTACATGCTCTGGATGTTCCAGCGTGTGTTCTTCGGACCGGTGACCAACCACGAGAACGAGAAGTTGCCCGACCTGTCGTTCCGCGAATGGGCGATCGTCGGACCTCTGGCTGCGATGGCCATCGCAATGGGCGTCGTGCCCAACGTCTTCTTGAAGCCGATGGAGCCTGCCGTGCAACGCGTCGTCGAACGCGTGCAGGCGCATCAACCGTTGCGCGCAGCGAACCCCTCTGAACCGGTCCGAACCTCTCAGAACCTTTCTGCACCTGTCGGAACCGTTCTGCCCGCCTCCGCTCGCAGTCCCGGGCGTGCCGAGCTTCGGCGTGGTCTCGCCGACCAGCCCCCGCCCCGACTCCGCCAAGGCTACGTCGAGGCCTCGCCGGAGCCTTTCGGGCGTAGGCGGGCAAGGCTACGGCGGTCCGCCGAAGCATTTGCGAAGGCGGAAGCGGCCGTTGGCCGCGAAGGCGGAACCCCCCCTGGACTCGTCCGATGATGAGCTCTTCCCTCGACGCCGTCATCCCGATCCTCTGCGTGACGCTCGCAGGCCTCGTCGTGCTGCTCGCCGAGTCGTTCCGTGGCAAGGACGAGCGGATGCCGATTGGCGGGCTTGCGATCATCGGACTCGTCGGCGCGGCCGTCGCATCTGTGTTGCTCTGGAACCGCAACGCGACGAGCTTCGGTGTCGTGACCGCGGATAACTTCTCGCTGTTCGTGAACTTGGTTCTTGTCGCCGTCGGGATTCTCACCGTCATCTTCTCGTCGCAGACCGTTCACCGGGATGGCATGCCAGTCGGCGAGTACTACGCGGTGATGCTGTTTGCGATCGTCGGGATGATGCTGATGGTGCAGGCCAGCGATCTGCTGCTGGTGTTTCTCGCGCTCGAAACGATGTCGATTGCCGTCTATGTGATGACGGGATTCCGGCGCGACCAGATGCAGAGCACGGAAGCGGCGTTCAAGTATTTCCTGCTCGGCGCGTTCGCCAGCTCCTTCTTCCTGTACGGCATCGCGTTTCTGTACGGGGTCACGGGCAGCACGAGCCTCGACCGGGTCGGATCGGTGATCGCCGCGCAGTCGATGAGCGGCAATCCGATGATTCTGCTCGGCGTCGCCTTCCTCATCGTCGGATTTGCGTTCAAGGTGGCGGCCGTGCCGTTCCACATGTGGTCGCCCGACGCATACGAGGGCGCGCCGGCTGTCGTGACCGGCTTCATGTCCACGGGTGTGAAAGCGGCCGCGATTGCGGCATTCGCGCGCGTCTTCCTCTCCTCACTCGAGCCGACCATTACCGACTGGGCGCCGGTGCTTTGGGTGATCGCCGCGGCAACCATGATGGTCGGCACGGTCGTTGGTGTGGCACAGACGAGCCTGAAGCGCATGCTGGCGTACTCCAGTATTGCGCACGGCGGCTATCTGCTCACCGGATTGGTCGCGGGCAACGACGTCGGGAAGGCGGCCATTCTCTTCTACCTGGCCGCATACGCGCTGACCAACCTCGGCGCGTTTGGCGTCATCGCCCTGATTGGCTCTCGTGAGCGCGACAATGACGATCTGCGCGACTACGCGGGCCTGTGGCAGACGCACCCGGCGCTGACGGCGTTGATGACGATGTTTCTCTTGTCGTTGGGAGGATTCCCACCGACTGCGGGGTTCATCGCCAAGTGGTATGTGTTCACTGCTGCGGTCGGAGCGGGCTATTACGGCCTGGCGATCATCGGTGTGCTGTCGAGTGTGGTATCGGTATTCTTCTACTTGCGTATCGTCGTGATGATGTTCATGACCGAGCGCGACGCCAGGCCCGTGCCGCAGGCCATCTCCGGCGTGGCGATGCTCGGCTTGGTGCTGTCTCTGATCGGCGTGCTGTACCTCGGGATCCTGCCAACCGCGGTGATCGATCTCGCGCAAGCCTCGATCAGCACAATCTTTTAGCGGCGCCCCATAGGCGACCCTAAAGGGTCGCCTCTACATTGCTTGAGGGAGCTCCTTGTGGAAGCGACCCTTCCGCCATCGCGCGCAGCGCTTCCGCCTTCGCAAGTGCACCCCATAGGCGACCCTAAAGGGTCGCCTGTACATTGTTCAATTAGGGTTGCCTGGAGTTTCGCCTCTTGTAGAGGCAACCCTTCCGCCTTCGCGCGAAGCGCTTCGGCGGACCGCCGTAGCCTTGGCGGAGGCTGGTTAGGGTTGCCTAGGGGGAAAGGCGCTGATCAACAGGTCGCCCAGCCGTTCATCTTGCGTTTCAAAAACAGTCCTCAAGTCCAGCACGACACGGTCGGATTCGATGCGAGCAATCACTGGGGGATCGAGCGATCGGAGCGCCGACTCCAGAGCATCGGGTGAGAGCCCCTCACGCTCGATCGCGAGTAGAACCGTCGGCACAGTGACGCCCGGCGCGCTCCCTCCGCCGACCGCCGACGAGCCGCTGACCAACGCGACGCGCCAGCTGTGGCCATGCAAGCGCTCGGCGAGGACTCGCGCGCGCCCCTCGATCGTTTCGGCCGACGCGTGCAACATGCGATGGACGGGTATGGTCTGGTTCGCGCGGCCCGCCACGTATTCCGCGAGGGTGGCTTCGAGCGCGGCCAGTGTGAGCTTGTCGACCCGAAGCGCACGCATCAGCGGGTGTTTACGCAGCCGATCGATCAGCGTCGCCTGGCCAGCGACGATTCCGGCCTGTGGGCCGCCGAGCAGTTTGTCGCCGCTGAAGCAGACCAGATCCACTCCAGCGTCAATCGAGGTTCGCACACTGGGCTCGTTGGGCAGCCCGTCCACGAGGCACCCGCTGCCGAGATCCTCGACGACCGGCACGCCCATCGCCCGGCCGGCCTGCACGAGCCCTTCGAGCGATGGCCGTTCGGTAAAGCCTTCGATACGGAAGTTCGACGGATGCACGCGAAGGATCATCGCCGTCCGTTCAGAGCACGAAGCCGTGTAGTCAGTGACGCGCGTGCGATTGGTCGTGCCCACCTCGCGCAGGATCGCGCCCGACTGGCGCATGACGTCGGGCACTCGAAAGCCGCCGCCGATTTCCACCAATTCGCCTCGAGAGATCAAGACCTCACGCCCGGAAGCCAGGCCACTCAGCATCAGCAGTGTCGCCGCCGCGTTGTTGTTGACGACCACGGCGGCCTCGGCGCTGGTGAGCCTCTTGAGCAGCGGCTCCGCGTGAACGTTCCGAGATCCGCGCACGCCGTTCACTAGGTCGTACTCGAGATTTGTATAGCCCGCGGCCAACTCGCTCAGCCGTTGGCGAGCGGTGGCCGCCAGCGGGGCGCGACCAAGGTTGGTGTGAATGATGACGCCGGTCGCATTGACGACCGATCGCAGCGAACCCCTCGATCGAGCGATGAGATCGGACTCCGCCGCCTGCTCGATGATGGCCGACGCTCGATCGCGACTGTCGGGTGGGGACGATGAGGATTCTGCGATGGCGGTGCGCAACCGCGCGGCGGCGTCGCGAAGGGCCTCGAGCGTGGCGCTCGATCCGAAGCGCTCTTCCATCGCGCGAACCGCGGCGCGCTGCCGCAGCTGCTCGATGGACGGAATCACGTGGTAAGAAGGCACGCGCAAGGATAGCAAAGTGCCAATGGTGCACAGCGTGCCACGGAACTTGCATCGCATTCCTGGCGCCGTGGCACCTCTGACACGCTTGGCACGTTCTGGCACCTCTGGCACGTCGATTCGGCGTGTTACGATCCGTCATCGAATGTCGACGCAGCGAACACATCGCCCGGTCGAACGCTTCTGGCCGTATGTAGAGAAACCAGAAGAGCCGACCGCCGACGAGCTGGCCTCGCTTGATCCAGAGCTGCACGCCGCGTTGTTTGGCCAGCGCGACGTGCCGTTTTCGGTGACGCTCGTCTTTCCGGTGTTCGACGGTCCTGACTACACGCCGGCAGTCGAGCAGGCCAAGGCGTCGTCTGAGTACCGCGAGTTGGGACATGGCGCGAGCCTTCGTCACCGTGCACGATTCTTTTCCGGCGACGCGGCGCGGCTTCGCCACCTCTATCAACTCGTCGGGCCTCAGCC
Source organism: Vicinamibacterales bacterium (assembly GCA_050747925.1). Taxonomy (GTDB): domain Bacteria; phylum Acidobacteriota; class Vicinamibacteria; order Vicinamibacterales; family UBA2999; genus 12-FULL-67-14b. Next base: position 3,138 of record JBOGIV010000431.1, on the reverse strand, counting down.
CGGATGCGAAGTGCTCATCGACGATCGGCCGCTTCCGTACTCACGCGAGTTGTGGCTCCCGCTGATCTGGCTCTTGTTGCTCGATTGAGGAGGCGCCCATGACCCGAGACGGCTCCGAAGGCCGAAACCGTGATGAATGAGGCAAACGCCGGCGGAGCGTTGCTGCCCTGACATGCCGCCTCCTCAGAACGACTTCGACCGTGAGATGCGCATGCTCGAGAGCGAGCTCAAGCGCCTCGAGGCCGAGTACACGATGTTCTTTTCCGGTCGTCTCCCACGCCTGCCGTGGGAGCGAAAAGCTCGCGTCGAGACGCTGGTCAGAACGTTCGATCGTGCGGAGGGCCGCAACACTGCCGATCGCTTCCGCTTTCAAATGCTACAGACGCGGTTCGTGAAGTTTCTCGAGCGGTGGGACCGCCAGCTGAGAGATCGAGAGGAGGGTGGACGGCCCAAGACCAAACGAGGACGATCGTCAGCTCGCGCCGCGACCAAGCCGGCCGAGCCCACACCGCCAGCCTCTACAGAACCGGCTCCGCCGCCTCCACCCGCTGAGCGGGAGTTGCACGTGGTGACGTTTGAGCACGCCAGCGCCACCACCGATCGCGTCACCGAGCTGTACGAGCGTCTCGCCGAAGCCAAACGCCAGGTTGGTGAAACTTCGCTTGGCCGTGACCGCATCGCCGCGCTCGTGAACGCCCAACTGCAGAAACACGGCAACGCCGACGGCGAGGTCGCGTTTCGAATCGCCGTGAAAGATGGAAAGGTCTCGCTGACAGTTAAACCGGTAAAGGACTAGGGAGAACTTGAACTTCCGAGAGGGGGAAGCCGGTGCCGAGTGGGCGCTCGGCACCGGGTGGATCAAGCGGCTACTGGGCGGCGCCGGTCACGTTCCCGGCCTGAGGACCTTTCGGTCCGTCAACGATTTCGAACTCAACCGGCTGGCCCTCTTCGAGCGATCGGAATCCGGCGCCCTGAATCGCAGAGTAGTGCACGAAGACATCGCTTCCGCCTTCGCGCTCGATGAAACCGTAGCCCTTCGCGTTGTTGAACCACTTGACCTTGCCTGTAATGCGCATACCGTTCTCTTCCTGTCTTGCTGGTGGTCATGCCACCGTAGTGATCGACCTCCATCGCACCCTGGTCAGGTACGCGGAGGCAACAAAAAAGGCCGCAACTTGCGGCCTTCGCTGGTCCGCAGAACTTGGGACTGCTTGCGGATAATACTGGTCCGTTACATTTGGTGTCAATTGTTTCGAAGCACGTTCTCCCCACTGTTATTCGCTTTAGATTCGATCCCCCGGAGCCAGGTTATCGATGCGCCGTGCCGTTTTGAGCCTATTTGACAAGACTGGTCTTCTGCCATTTGCCCAAGCCCTGAGCGCCCGGGGTTTTGAGATCGTTTCAACGGGCGGTACGGCGCGAGCGCTGGCTGAGGCTGGCCTGACGGTCGTCAACGTCTCGGAGGTAACCGGCTTTCCCGAAATGATGGACGGCCGCGTCAAGACGCTTCATCCCTTGATTCACGGCGGCATCCTTGCCCGCCGCCATCATGGCGAGGACCTCGCGTCTGCGTCGGCGCACGGCATCGGACTCATCGACCTCGTCGCGGTAAATCTCTATCCGTTCGTCGCGACTGCCGCCAAGCCCGGCCTGGCGTTTGATGATCTCATCGAACAGATCGATATCGGTGGCCCCAGTCTCATCCGCGCTGCGGCCAAGAATTTTCGCGACGTGCTGATCGTGGTGTCGCCCGACGACTACTCCCGCGTGATCGACGAGTTGGACCGCGACGACGGACCGACCATCGCGTTTCGCTTCGCCCTTGCGCAGCGCGCGTTCTCGCATACGGGCGAGTACGACTCCGCCATCGCGGCCACTCTTGGCGATGTGTCGGTCGTTGGCTCGGAGCTCACGCGACAGACGAGCCACGGGTTGGCGCCCAATCGTCTGAGCATTGCGGCCGGCAAGGTGCGGGACTTGCGATACGGCGAGAACCCGCATCAAGCGGCCGCATGGTACGCGCTGGCGCCGGGCGTGGGTCTCGGGGCACCGAGAGTCCTGCAGGGCAAAGAGCTGTCATTCACGAATCTCCTCGACCTGGACGCCGCCGCACGCATTGTGCTCGAGTTCGACGAGCCGGCCGCCGCGGTGATCAAACACACGAATCCCAGTGGCGCCGCAACCGGCGCAACCATTGAAGAAGCGTACCTACAGGCGCGAGACGCCGACGCCCTCGCGGCGTTCGGTGGCATCGTCGGGCTCAACCGACCGATCGACGAAGCGGCGGCCCGTGCGATCGTCTCGACGTTCATCGAGGCCGTCGTGGCACCGGCCGCCGACCAAGCCGCTCGAGGAGTTCTCGCCACCAAGCCCAACCTGCGAGTAGTGATCGCTGACTTCGGCGCGCTGGCGGATCCCGCCGCGCCGCCCGAGCTTCGACGGGAGCTGCGCACCGTACTTGGTGCGTTGCTCCTGCAGGAGCGCGACCAGGTCATCGAAGCGCGTCGCGTCTGGCCCAGCGACGCCTTACAAGTCGTGACCAAACGCCAGCCCACGGCGCGCGAATGGCAGGCGATGCGGTTTGCGTGGCGGGTGATGGCTCACGTCAAGTCGAACACGGTGATTTTCACAGACGACGTGAGAACGCTCGCCGTTGGCGCGGGCCAGATGAGCCGCGTGGACGCCGTCAGGGTCGCGGTCATGAAGGGTTCACGCCTCGATGGGTCGGTGGCCGCGTCCGACGCGTTCTTTCCGTTTCGAGATGGCCTCGACGCCGTCGCGGCTGCTGGAGCGACCGCGGTTGTGCAACCCGGTGGATCAGTCCGCGACGCGGAGGTCATCGCGGCCGCCGACGAGCACGGTCTCGCGATGGTGTTCACGGGGCGACGGCATTTCAGGCACTAATCCCGACCTCATTTGAGTTGAGTATTCACACGGAGTTCAGGGTGGTCAGGGAGCCACTTTTTTCTCCTGATCTCCCCGATCTCCCTGTGGGTGATAACGGGTGATGGTAACAACTCAAGTGGACTTTGGGTCTAGTGGGTCGGTCAAGTCCGCGCTTGGTGTGTAATGGCTGATTCAAAACTGCCACTACCCGGCGCCCGCCCTACGGACGCGCCGAGCCTATCATGCCGAGTC
>JBOGIV010000430.1:0-8340 GCA_050747925.1 Vicinamibacterales bacterium | reverse complement strand
CCTTTAGGGTTGCCTTGATGAGAAGCAAAGAGGGCGGGTCTCCGGACCCGCCCTTTGTTTTGCTGTTCGGGTACCGCGGAAGCTTCGACGTTGAATGGCTCAAGATCTCAGACGGGGTTGTGCCTCGCCACATTTTGCCGTTCCGGCAGGAGCGCCGGGAATAGATTTACGTCAGCGATAGTGCGTCGCGCTGAGGAGGGGGCATGAGGCGAGTTCGGTACTCGGTTGCGATGAGCCTCGATGGTTACGTCGCCGGCCCAAATGGTGAGAGCGACTGGATCCCGATGGATCCCGACATCGACTTTGCGTCCTTGACCAGTTCGTTCGACACGATTCTCATGGGCCGGAAGACGTACGAGGCGGCGCTCGAGCTGGGCGGGGGGCCGGAGATGCCAGGGATGCACTCGTACGTGCTGTCCCGCACCTTGCGCCAGGCTGACTGCCCGGACGTGACCGTCTCGGATGACGCCAGGCAGACGGTGGAGCAGCTGAAGGCCGCAAACGGCAAGGACATCTGGCTGTTCGGAGGCGGATCGCTCTTCCGCAGCCTCCTGGGCATGGGACTTGTGGATACGGTCGAGGTCGCCGTCATGCCCGTACTCCTTGGCGGGGGCATACGCGTGCTCCCAGATCCGGCTGACCGGGCGAGGCTGCGACTGACCAGGCATCGCGTTTATGAGAAGACCGGCACGGTTTCACTCGAGTACGCGCTGGCGTGAGCTGCGTGCGCCGCTGCCCAACAACGAGATGCACCTGACGAGGTCCGCGATGGTCAGACGGCGCGGCCCTCGCAGGTGATCTCGGGTCTTTCGACCCGCCCTTTGGTTTTCGAGCCGTTCAACGATTCAGCCAACGATCTTCTTCGACCTGAACAAGCTGCGTGAGATCCTTGCCGCCTGCGGATAGCTTGACGAGGTATGAACCGGGGGCAACTGCGGGCCCCTGCTGCTGGCCGCCCTGGCCACCGCCACCGCCGCCCTGCTGAGCACCAGCCTGAGGCGGTGGAGGATCGGCGCGCAGGTTCCACCGCACGCGGTTGATGCCCGCGTCATTGGTCGCGCGCAACGTCCGCACCACCTTGCCGGTGATATCGGCGATGGTGATGTTGACGCTCCCGCTCACGGGGCTCCGCAAGTAGTAATGAATGTACGTGCCGGCGCCGAGGTTCTCGCCGCGGAAGTGCTTCGCCGCGCCAACGGTGCGGCTCAGGAACGTGTCGGTCTTCCACTGCACAGCCGGTCGCACTCCGAACAGGTGGACATCTGACGGCGCCGCCGTGGCGGCTTGGCTGCCTTCTGCGGACGGACCGCCGATTGCGCGCGAACCCGAGGGCGCTGGGTTATCTGCTGCCTGAGAGGTCTCGCGACGTGGAGCTGCCGTCGCCCACTGTTGCAGCGGCGTCATGTCATCGACAATCAAGATGCTGCGGCCGTGCGTGCCGACGATCAGATCGTTCTCGCGCGGGTGAACCAGGAGATCGTCAACTCTGACAGTCGGCAGACCGGTCATGAAGCGTTTCCACTCTTGCCCGCCGTTCAGCGAGAGGTAGACACCAAACTCGGTTCCGGCGTAGAGCAGTTGGCGGTTCTTGGGATCCTCGCGGACCACGTTTACGCTGCCCACGGCCGGCAAGTTCGTCGCGATGGAGGTGAAGGTGGCGCCGAGATCGCGCGTCACCCACACGTACGGCTTCAAGTCGTTGTTCTCGTGCGCGTCGATGCTCACGTACGCGGTGTTGGCCTCGAAATTCGACGCCTCGACGCGTGAGACGTGGCCGTAGGTGGGCGCGGCGGTCAACTTGGGTGCGACGTTGGTGAATGTCATTCCGCCGTCCCGGCTCACCTGAACATTCCCATCGTCGGTACCCACCCAGATGATGCCCGGCTGGGCCGGCGACTCGGCAATGGTGGTGACGTTGCCGTAATTCGACACGCCGTCGTTCTTCGCGTGCATCGGCCGGTTGCCCGGAACACCCATGATCGGCAACGTGTTGCGATCGATCGCCTTCGTGAGATCCGCGCTGGCGGTCCATGTCTCGCCCCGGTCGAACGACTTGAAGAATTTGTTCGCCCCCGTGTAGACCACGCGCGGGTTGTGCGGTGACAACAGGATTGGCGTCGTCCAGTGGAAGCGGTATTGCTCTCCCTGCGGAGGTTCCGGCACGATGTTCGGCGTCTGAGCCTGCGGGTTGAATCCGCCCCCGCCCCCGCCGCCGCCTTGGCCCGGGCGCGGCCGCGCGCGCGGCCGGATGTTGACGCTTTCACCGGTGCGGAGATCCAGCCGGCTCATGTTGCCGTTCTGCGAATCGGTGTAGACGGTCGTGAAGTCAGTCGGATCGAGCTGCGCGAACATCCCGTCGCCGCCGCCGATGCGGTACCAGTCGGCGTTGATGATCGGCCCGTTGGATCGCAGCGCGCTCGGACCGCAGAAGCTGCCGTTGTCTTGCAGCCCGCCGCACACGAAGTACGGGCGTCGCATGTCGGCCGCGATCGCGTAGAACTGGCCGACCGCCACGGTGTTGATGTGTTCCCACGTGCTCGCCTGGTCGTAGCTGACGTCGAGACCGCCGTCATTGCCGAGCACGAGATGGTTGCCGTTGCGCGGGTTGATCCACAGCGCGTGATGATCGCCGTGCGCGATGCCTCCCACCTGCTGAAACGTCTTGCCGCCATCGGTGGACTTGAAGAACGGCGCGCCCATCGTGTAGACGATTTGATCGTTCGACGGATCGACACGGATCTGGCTGTAGTACATCGGCCGGTTGTTGTTGTTGCTCATCAGCCGCCACGTTTTGCCAGAATCATCCGAGCGCCACACGCCGCTGCGCTTCGGATCGGGCGGCGCATCAGCCTGCGCCTGCTGGCCGCCTCCGCCCCCGCCTCCGCCGCCACCCCCGCCCGCGCCGGGACCACCCGACATCTCCACCTGTATCTGCGCGTAGACGACGGTCGGCCGCGAGCGGCTGACGTCGAGGCCGATTCGGCCGAATGGCCCCGGCGGCAGACCGTTACCCTCGAGACGCGTCCACGTCTTTCCGGCGTCAGTGGTCTTCCAAATACCGCTTCCCGCGCCGCCTCCGTTGAACCCCCAAATCGTGCGGCGTCGCTGGTAGGAGGCGGCGTACAACACCCGGCTGTCCTTGGCGTCCATCACGATGTCGGTAAACCCGGTGTCATCGTCGATGAACTTCACTTTGTTCCATGTCTTGCCGCCGTCGATGGTTTTGAACACGCCGCGCTCGGGGTTGGCGCCAAAGAGATGCCCGAGCGCCGCGACGTACACGATGTTCGGATCCACAGGATCGATCACGATCCGAGCGATCGTCTGCGTGTCCTTGAGCCCGACGTTGGTAAACGTCTTGCCGCCATCGGTGGACTTGTAGATGCCATCGCCCCAGGCCGAGCTCTGACGGTTGTTGGCCTCGCCTGTGCCGACGTAGACGATGTCGGGGTTGGATTGGCTGACGGCGATGTCGCCGATCGACGACACGGGATAGGTGTCGAAAATTGGCGTCCACGTGGTGCCGTTGTTCGTGGTCTTCCAGATGCCGCCGGTCGCGTACCCGACATACATCACGTAGGGGTTGCTGTCGACGACGGCGATGTCGTCGATGCGCCCTCCCATGTTGGCGGGTCCAATCGACCGCCATCGGAAGTTCTTGAGCAGCGGGTCGTCGGATTGATTGACTGCCGGCGGCGCCGGAGGCGGCGCCTGGGCGTGAGGCCGATCGATGAGCAGCAACCCAACTGCGAGAAGAACGGCAATGGAGAAAAGGCGCGCGGATCTTGTCATGGCGACGGCTCCTTGGGAGGGAGCCATTCTAAACCCGCCGCTCAACATCTCACCCGACGAACGTGCTACGTTCCGCCTTGCGGTGTTCGAGAAACTACCGCCAGGAGGTCATATGCCCAGCCGTCGGGCCTTCTTCCGCCGGGTCATGTCGAGCGCGGCCGGCGCATATGTGATGAGCCGAGGCGGCGTTGAGACTCGGATCACCGCAGTTCACGGTCAGTCAGCCCGTCGTCAAGTGATGTTAGGTGGACGACGCATCCGGGTGATCGACGGGCACGCGCACTGCGTCATCCCAGTGCAGGACATCGTCGATGGCACTCCTCTGGCCAAGATGGGAGGCGGCGCCGGGAACAACCTCCTTGGCCCGCAGCGCCTCGCGATCATGGACGAGCAAGGCGTTGACGTTCAGGCGCTGACCATCAACGGGTTTTGGTGGTACGCGGCCGACCGGGATCTCGCGCAGCGGATCGTCCGGGCGCAGAACGAGGGCCTGGCGAAATGGGTGGCGACACACCCCGATCGCTTCGTCGCGATAGCGTCGGTCGCCTTGCAGCATCCCGAGTTGGCCGCCGAGCAGCTCCAGGATGGCGTTCAGCGCTTAGGACTCCGTGGCGCTTCGATTGGCGGCCACGTGAACGGCGAGGATCTCTCGCTCCCGAAGTTCGACCCGTTCTGGGCCAAAGCCGCCGAGCTCGGCGTGCTGGTCTTCATGCACCCCGGCGGTGCGGCAAACATCATCAAAGAGGGCGCGCTCCGCGGCCGCGGCGACCTCGGCAACATCATCGGCAATCCACTTGAAACGACCTATTTCCTGTCGCGATTGATTTTCGACGGGACGTTCGACAAGTTTCCCGGCCTCCGAGTCTGCGCCGCTCACGCCGGCGGCTATTTGCCGTCGTATCTCGGGCGCACGGAAGCGGCGTGCGTGGTGCGCGCGAACGCGAACTGCGCGAACAAGCGGAAACCCAGCGAGTATCTGAAGTCGCAGATTCTCGTGGACACGATGGTGTTCTCAGAGGAGGGGTTGCGACACCTGGTGGCCGAGGCGGGAATCGGCCAGGTCGTGTACGGCACGGACGTCCCGTTCAACTGGCCTGTAACAGTGGACCTCGTTCTGACTGCGCCGTTTCTGACCGACGCGGATAAAGAAACGATCCTCAGCGGCAACCTGACGAAGCTTCTTCGAATCGGCCGCTGAGGCCGGTTGACGGGTTGCCTCGACGTTATTGAAAGAAGGTTGTCGTGCCGGGCGGATTCGCCGGCGGCTTGAGCTCGTATCCCTCTGGCGGCTCGGCCCCCATCAACCATCGCACGAAGAAATCCCAGCGTCGCCGAACCATATACGGTTCGTTCGCGAAGCTGTGTCCTCGATTCGGCAGCATGAGCAACTCGAAGTCTTTGTTGGCTTTGATCAGCGCATCCACGACCAGCAGCGTACTGTAGGGAGGGACGTTGGCATCGAGCGTGCCGTGAGCCAGCAGGAGCTTGCCCTTCAGATTCTGCGCGACGAGCTGGTTGGCCTGATTGTCGTAATTCGTCGAGCCATCCGGATTCTTCACCAGCAGCCCTTGCCACTTTTCCGCCCAGTCGTCCTCATACACACGATTGTCGTGGTTGCCCGCCTCTGAAATGCCGACCTTGAAAAAGTCAGGGTAGCGGAACATCGCGCCCGCCGCAGCGAATCCGCCGCCAGAATGGCCCCAGATTCCCGCGCGATCGATGTCGATCCACGAGTACCGCTTGGCCAGCTCCTTCATGCCCGCGACCTGATCGGGGAGCGTGTTGTCGCCCATGTCGCCGTAATACGCGGCGTGAAACTTCTTGGACCGCCACGGTGTGCCCATGCCGTCGATCTCGACGACGATGAAGCCGAGCTCGGCGAGGGCTTGATTGTCACCGCGTCCGGCGTTGAAGCCGCGACCGCCGACGCTGCCACTCTGCGGACCTGGATAGATGTGGTTGATGATTGGATACTTCTTCGTCGGATCGAAATTGGTCGGCCGAAACATCAGTCCGTACAAATCGTTGACGCCGCCTCTGTCCTTCACGGTGATGGGGATGGGCGGCTTCCAGCCGGTTGCGGTGAGGCGAGAGATGTCGGCCTTCTCGATCGTCGAGACGAGCTTCCCATTCAGATCACGAAGCAGCGATGCCGACGGCACGTCCGGTTTGGAGTAGTTGTCCACGAAGAACTCGCCTGACGGCGCGAGCGAGATGTCATGGTTGGCGTCCTCCGGCGTCAGCAGGGTCAGGCCTTTGCCGTCCATCCCGATCCGATAGAGATGCTGGAAGTACGGGTCTCGACCGCGCTCCAGGCCGACGGCCAGGAAGTAGAGCATGCGGTTCCGCTCGTCCACACGAAGCAACTGCGTCACGTTGCCTTCGCCGGTTGTGATCTGCTGCTTCACACGCCTTGTGCCGGAGTCGTAGAGATACAGGTGGCCCCAGTTGTCGCGCTCGGAAAACCACAGGACCTCGCTCGAGGCAGGCAGATAACGCCAATTGATCCGGCCGTTCCCTGACTCGAAGAAGGTTTCAGCCGCCTCCTCGAGGATGTCTCGCACGGCGCCGGTCGCCACGTCGGCGACGCGCAGCCACTCGTGTTTGTGGTCACGCGAGGTGGACACGAAGGCCAGCTCGGAGCCGTTTGGGTGCCAGTCGATGTCCGCCCACTCATCGCCACGGCAGGTGATGTCGTCGCAGAGCGACGATCGATGCTGGTCCGGCGGCATTTGCAATCGCACGAGGCGCGCGGGCTCCACCTCGATGATCACGCGCTGAATCATCGTGATCACTTCGTCCCCTGGAAGCGGGTACTTCCACGCCTGCAGCGTCGGGTGACCGACGACGGTGTTGACCAGGTACATCTCGCCGACGCCGCGTTGATCCTGCTGGTAGGTGGCGATCTTCTTCGAATCCGGGGACCAGGCGACGATCGGTCGATCGCTGCGCGTCCAACCGGCGTTGTCGGTGGCATAGCCGAAGTCCTTCACGCCGTCGGTCGTCAATTGCTTTTCGGCGCCGGTCGTGACATCGCGCACCCAAAGGTTGTGGTCTCGAATGAACGCGGCCTGCTTGCCGTCGGGTGAGAGCGATTCGTTGCGGCTGCCGTCACCGCGCCCGTCGGCTGACGCCGAACACTTCGTGCCTTGCACATCACACGTCCATCGCTTGCCCTCAACGCTTACCGTGATCGTCGTGCCGTCATCGGCCATCGTGAACTGCGTGAAGGGCAGGCGCGCCGCCTCGTAGCTCTTGCCCGTCGCCGCGCCGAGCGCCGCCGCGAGCGCCGTGTGGTTGAAGGCCGGCGCGCGTGAGCCGCGTGTCGCGTCCACGAGGATGAACTCGCTGCCCGATGCCGTCTGGTTGCGATACCAGAACCGGTCGCGCGGCAGCCACGTCGCCTGCACGCGGCCGTTCGAGACCAGCGGGTTCGTGTGGTAGGGCATGAACCGCTCCGCGCGCGTGTAGTCCTCGGTGGTGAGGGCCGCTCGAGCTGAGCGTTGTTGCGCTCGCGTCACCGTGGTGCCAACGGTTGCGAGCGAGACAGCGATCAGAGCCACGGAGCGGAAGAAGGGTGTCGGACGCATGCGCGGAAGTATCGCACGCACCCATGGCATGACTGAAGTCATGCCCTACGGCGATCTGCACTTGCGAGATTCCTGGAGGTCTACCGTGACCCGCACGACTATCGGATCCGGCCTCATCGTCCGCTCGTCGCGACCGCCGGCTTGCACCGGTTTGTGTGGGACTTGCATCACGAACGACCGGCGGTCGCGAACTTCACGTATCCGATCTCCGCGACGTTCCAAAACACGCCGCCGGTGCCGCTCGGATCGTGGGCCCTGCCGGGCACGTACACAGTGCGCCTCACGGTCGATGGTCGCGTGTCGAATCAGCCACTGGTTGTGAAACTGGATCCGAGGGCGAAGGCTTCGCCGGCCGACCTCGAGCTGCAGTACGACACGTCGCGCGCCATCGATGCGGCCATGCGCCGCGCCTCAGCGGCGCTGGCGGAGATTCGGCGACTGACCCCGAAGTCGGCCCTCGAAGAGCGATTGGTGCGGGCCAGCGCACCGCTCCTCCAACTCTTTGGCGCCGTCGAAACATCCGATGCGGCACCCACGCCGTAGTACTGGAAGCGTGGAAGAGTGTGTCCGCTGCATTGGAGTCGGCGCTGGCCGAGTGGCAAAAGATCCGGCCGACCCCGTAGGGCACTGCTTCAGCAGTGCTCCGGCGCACGATGCGCTCTCGTTGCATCGAACTCGGGGAATAGATAGCCCGCGATCTGGGTTCTGACCAGGCGTTGAGCCACGCGTAGAGGGAGTCGTGCATCGCCTCGCGACCATTTTCGTCGCTGTCCTGTTCAGTCTGCCGTCGACGTCGTTGGCCGGCGCGGCAGGCGCTGGCATCGCTGGCAAGGTCACCGACCAAACCGGCGCGTCGCTCCCGGGCGCGACCGTCGATCTGCAGACCGTGAATGGTACGCTCGTGGCTTCGGTCGCAACCGATCTTCAGGGACGCTACCGATTCGACACGCTCTTGGAC
>JBOGIV010000429.1:0-6243 GCA_050747925.1 Vicinamibacterales bacterium | reverse complement strand
CCGATCCCCGATCCCCGATCCCCGATCCCCGATCCCTGATCCCCGACCAAATGCCGCCCAAGCGTTGGCAGGATTCCGCAACCGAGACCGTTCAGGTCGTCCTGCCTAACGATTCCAATCCTCTCGGCTTCATGCTCGGTGGCGCCGTCATGCACCTCATCGACATCACCGGTGCGATCGCCTGCCATCGGCACACCAACACGCTCGCGCTCACGGCGGGGGTGGACGGTCTGGAGTTCCTTCATCCGATCAAAGTCGGCGACATGATCATCCTAAAGTCACGCGTGACGTGCACCTTCCGGACGTCGCTCGAGGTGGAAGTCGAGGTCTTCTCCGAGGAGATCGAGACGGGGACTCGCCGGCTGACGAGCCGAGCGTTTCTGACCTTTGTGTCAATCGATCGCGACGGCACGCCTCAGGAGGTGGTGCCCCTCCTCGTGGACGCGCCGGAGGATGAGGAACGCTGCCGGCAGGCGCACGCGCGACGAGCCGAGCGGCTGGCGCGCAAGAAGCGCCCGTCAGGCCTGAGCGAGCCGCGCTGACTCTTGCGGCGAGTCGAAGGGCTAGTTCGACGCCTTCGACATTCGCAGCTCGGCGCGGTCGAGATCGAGTGACACGCGGTAGGGGCTCAAGAACTTGTGGCCGACGATGCCGCCGACCTGGAAGCCTAGCAGCACACTCGGCGCCTGAAGGTTCAGAACCACGACCGAGAAGTTGTCGTAGGCGATGTTGTTGAAGCGCAAGTTGACGCCGGGCATCAGGAACGCGTCGCGATCCCAACCTGAGGTGCCATAGACCCGGAGGCCGATTCGTCTGGGCAGGTTCTGGTTGAGCGAAACGGCCGTGGCCGTGCTGATCGAGATCACTTCCCCACCGGTGTCCACCACGAAGTAGGTCGGGCGCGTCTGGTTGATGAGACCGCGGACCATCGAGAGGCGATGGTGGCGCATCGGCAGGCGAAAATCCGCGCTCTCTTCGGGCAGCGTCCTCGCGATCGAGATCTTCTTGGCACCGTAATCGATGGTGAGCGACAGCCCGAGGGCAAGCGGCGAGAAGCTTTCGGTTTCGCGCTTCGGGATGCCGCGAAGTGGCGGCGCCTTGATGAGCGTCGGTACGTTGCTCAGCTTGAGCGTTCCCACCTCGAAGGTATCCAACCGACCGAGCTGCAGGCCTCGGAGTCCGACCTCACCGACGCCCGCGCTGAGCGTGTAGGTGATGGGCCGCACGGCGGCTGACGCCGCCGTCTGACGCGAAACCGTGGTCATTTCCGACCCCGTGTCGAGGACGAAATCCTGCGGGCGTCCGCCGTTGACGCGCGCCTTCACGATGACCTTCTCGTCGATCAGCTTGAAGTCGACCGTATGGATCTGCGTGGCCGCCTCATCCTCGATGGCGATCGGCTCGCGCTCGCCAAATGATTTGAGGAAGCGGATCTGCGAGCGCGACCAGGCGGCCTTTTCGCTGCGATCCTTGTTCGGGAGCAGGTTCACGAAGTTCGTGTACGCTGCGGCCGCCTGCTCGAATCGCCGCATGCGTTCGAAGATTGCACCGACGGTATGGTGAATCTCCTCGTCTCGTGGCGAAGACTTGAGCGCGATCTGCGCCTCGTTGAGCCCCTCTTCCAGGCGGTTCTTGGACGCCAGGGCGCGCGCGATGCCGTGGTGACCGCGAGACAGATCGGGCGACAGCGCGAGGGCATCGCGAAATTCCTGCTCAGCCTCGTCGAAGAGGCCGGCCGACCAGAGCGCGTCGGCGTGGACCGTCAGCGCTTCGGGATTGCGGGGCGCATCGGCCTTGAGCGTCATGGCTTCCTGCTGGGCCTCTGTGAACTCCCCGAGACGAAGCGCCGATCGGACCAGGCCGATGCGCGCCGGGACCGAAATCGACTTGTCGTCGGTCCCCGTGGCATGGCGGAAGGCTTCCAGCGCCTCTCGGTATCGCGTCTCTTCGAAGAGGAGCGACCCGAGCTGGAACTGCAGATCGGCGTCCTTGGTGGGCGTTTGCGCATAGACGCCCGAGATCAGCGCGGCCGTAACGGCCCAAGCAACCGCCAGAGAGCGAGGTCGACTCCGCATACACCCTCTTTCAAGACTACAGAGCCCCGGGGGCGCGACCCGGAGGGAAGTACTACCACCGTTCGGGTTCGGGGTGATTCTAGACGAAACAGCGGCCCCTGTCTCTCAAGTTACTTCTGGAAGTGCTTGGCGTTGACCTCGATGTAGCTGGCCCACTTTTCCGGCACTTCGTCGAGGGCAAAGATCGCCTCCACCGGGCACGCGGGCACGCACGCTCCGCAATCGATGCATTCGTCGGGGTGGATGTACAGCATGGTCGCGCCTTCGAAGTCGCTCTCATCCTTGCGCGGATGGATGCAGTCGACCGGGCACACGTCGACGCAAGATGAGTCCTTCGTGCCAATGCAGGGTTCGCAAATGATGTAGGCCATGGTTCTCGATTGAATGGTTTACGACGAAGTCTCCAAGACGCTCGAAGGCAAGTACCCCAGGCGCAGTGAGATCCGTCTCGCCAGATCCCAAGCCCCACGATGGTGTTCGGTCAAGATCGGGCCATCGCTGGCGCCGTGTCCAAATACACCCACCCTCGCCACTTCCTGCCCCGTGTAATCCCGTACCGGCGCGCACGTGCAAAAAAGCCGCTGCATCGCGTCGGGTTCCACTGGCGGCGGGCCGAAATGAATCACCGTTTCCTCGGGCTTGGCGAGCTCGCCCGGCGTCGTCAACCGCAGACAGCTCAGCCGGCGCGTCGCCTGACGCGGGGAAAAGTAGAGCGCGCAGTGACCGGGCATCTCTTTGCCAAATACCGTCCGCATCCCGACCTCGTCAGGACCCATGCCCCACAGATAGGTCACCTCGCCCGTCTCGGGAATGGCGATGAACCCGCGATGCGGCGTCCGCAGCACGTACCCCCGCATGATCGGGTAGGCGTGGAGGCGCAGCTCCGACCGCCCGAGCGATCGGAAGCTCAAGTCCAGCATTTTCAGCGTTAAACCGTAGCGCTGGGTCTCATCGTCCTGGCGGACATAGCCGCGCCGCTTGAGGACAGCGAGGAGCCGATGGACACTCGACGCGGGCTGCCGCAGTCCACGAGCCAGGTCCGAGAGGCTCATCCCGCGGCTGTTCCCGCTGAGCATCTCGCACAGCTCTAGCGCCTTGTCGATCGATGTCACCGGGCTGGAACCACGAGCCGTCATCGACACGATTCCATTATACGGAAAAGGATTTCGATCAGAAGAAAAGTGAGGCCAAAGACCCTTCCCTCGCTCGTTGCGGGGGCTTACTATGGTCGGGTCGTAACGTGTCGAATCCCCTGCTTGGAAAGACAATCGGACACTACAAAGTCTCAGAGCCTATCGGGTCCGGTGGCATGGGCGTGGTCTACCGCGCTCAGGATTTGAAGCTTGGGCGCATGGTCGCGCTCAAGGTCCTGCCGGCCGGCTCCGGCGCCAGCCAGGAGGCTAACGAGCGTTTCAAGCGTGAGGCGCGAACGGCCTCGTCCCTCAACCACCCGAACATCTGCACCATCTACGGTTTTGATGAGCACGAGGGACAGCTGTACATGGCGATGGAGTTGCTCGAGGGAGAGCCTCTCGACAGGCGGCTGGCCGGACGGCCTCTCGAGTTGAACCAGGTCCTCGATATTGCGGCACAGGTTTGCGATGCGATGGATGCGGCGCATGCGAGCGGGATCCTGCATCGGGACATCAAGCCGGCCAACATCTTCATCACCCGCCGAGGCGTCGTGAAGGTGCTGGACTTCGGCCTGGCCAAGCTGTCGCCGGATCGCCGCTCGAGCGTCCACGTCGATGCCACGCACGAGACGGTCGTGCAAGAGCAGTTCACGAGCATGGCAGGCACCACCGTGGGCACGATCGCCTACATGTCGCCCGAGCAAGCGAGAGCCGAGGAAGTGGATCCGCGCACGGACCTGTTTTCCTTTGGCGTCGTCCTCTACGAGATGGTGACGGGTCGGCAGAGCTTCCCCGGCAACAGTACGGCGGTGGTCTTCGATGGCATTCTTAATCGTGACCCGGCGGCGCCAAGCACGATCAATCCAAGCATTCCCGTCGAGATCGATCGCATCGTAGCGAAGGCGCTCGAGAAGGACCGAACGCTGCGCTACCAGACGGCGGCGGATCTGGGAGCAGACCTGAAACGTCTGCGCCGAGATTCGGGGTCGCGGCGTGTTCCAGCGGCGTCGGCGATGACGGGCTCCGGCACCAATGTGATGCCGCCGGCGGCCGGCTCAGGCTCGGCCTACCCAACCGCCGACCCCGCGCCAGGAAGCGGTCAAGCCTCGGCGGCGCAGATTGCGGCTCTCGGTTCGGGCCAACTGTCCTCGCCGCCCTCGTCGGTTGTGGCCGCCCCGGCAACAAAACGAAATTTCTGGCTCTTCGGTGGCGGCCTTGTGGCGATCGTCGCCGTGGCCATCGCCATTTCGTTTGCGAGTGCGGCGTTCATCGCTCGACTCGACAACCCGGACCCAGCGGATCAAACTGCGGCTGGGCCAACACCCGATCCCGCTGCGGCGGCAGCAACGCCTACGGCGCCGGCCCCTGTTGCTGCACCCGGCACTTCGACGGCGCCGGCGTCGGCGCCGGCGCCAACCGATTCGGCAACGGCGCCAGCGACCGGACCGGCTGGGGCAGGCGCTGGTCAGACAGCGGCGACAGCCTCGCCGAACCCGGCCCCACGCCCCGCGACGCCCTCGACACCGTCGAGCGCCACCCCGACGACCGGGGATCCGACGAAGGGTTCCGCGGCTGGCGCCAAGCCGGCGGCCAAAGGCGCGCCGGTGACTGCGCCTCCTTCCCCAGTCAACCGCACCGTCGAGGCGCAGCAGCGACTCGATATTGCGAAGGCAAAGATCGCCAACAACCTGAACGATCAGGCGCTCGCGGACTTGCGGGAAATCGTCGCCGACTACACAGCGACGCCAGCGGCCGCCGAGGCATCGCTGCTCACCGCGAATCTGCTCGAAAAGATGAACCGCATCGACGATGCCATGGCTGCGCTCGTGGAATTCGACAGTCGCTTCGCCGGCGATCGGCGCGTCGTAGAGTCGAAGATGCGCCGCGCCTTGATGCTCGGCCGCACTCGGCAGCCGAAGGCAGAGCTCATGTCGCGCGCGTTGCTGAACGAGGTGGTCAGAGATTTCCCGGGCACACCGCAGGCGCTCCAGGCGCTGGCGATCAAGATGAAAGTCGAGTCGGATCGCCGGGAAATCAAGGACATCGATCCCGTGCTCAAGACAGAAGTGCCGGCCATCATGGTCACGCTGCGATCGATTACCGAGCAGTTCCCGACGCATCCGCAATCGATCGTCGCCTACAACCGCCTGGCGACAATGTATGCCGACATGAACCGGTGGGCCGAAGCGGCCAATGTGCTCGAAAGTCTGGGCGAAAACTTTCCGGGCAACCCGATGGAGGTCTGGTTCCGATTGGGTGAGATCTACGAGCGACGGTTGAACGATCCGCTGAAATCGAAGGATGCGTACGCCAGGGTTCCGAAAGAATCGCCCCGTTACGGCGACGCTCAGCGGCGTCTGCGCCGTTAAGAGAAGGCCGAAGGCAGAACGGGCCGGACGAACCGTCGCGCTCGGTTAGGGACTGCGCAGGTCCACATTCCCAGTCACCACATCGATCGAGATGACCGGCTCGCCGGTACCGAGCGTGGCTTCTCCCCATCGTGGCCCCCATGTATCGCGCATCGTCAGCGGGATCTCAGACTTGATGTGGCCGTTCAGCGCGAGCGCCAGAATTCGCGCGTTGGCCGGGCGTTCGGCGAGCGTCAGTCGAACGTCTCCGTTGAAGGCACGCAGGCGCAGCAAACCAGTGGGTGAAAGGCGCGCACGGGTCAGGACGACCGAGCCAATCCCGGTTTCCAGTCGCAGGATGCCCGACACATCGGCGCCCTCGATGGGGCCGCGTCGAACATCACCAGCGATCTGACCGCTGAAGCTCGAAAGCGTCAGTCGGCCTTCCATGACTTGTGCGCGTTCGATCACAGCGCCGCGAGGGACGCGCAGGACAATGTCGGTGCGGCGTGTGGGGTCGGTGGCGCCGCCAGGCTGCACGCCGCGGATGCTCACGCGGGTTGGTGTTTCGTCGATGGCCACGGGAACGAGCGCCTCGACGGTCGGCGCCTCGCGATCGATCACGATCTCTGCATCGGCGCGATCGGATCCTTCAATGCGAATAGTCCCGATCGTGACCTCCACGAG
>JBOGIV010000428.1:0-3372 GCA_050747925.1 Vicinamibacterales bacterium | reverse complement strand
GAGCACACCTGCGCGCGTACGGCCATCGTTTCGATGCGGTCGGCGTTTTCGCTGTCTTGTTGATCGTGGTTGCCGTGGCCCTCATCTGCACCCAAGCGGTGCGCCAGGTCGAGTTGCGCCTCACGCGTTGGACAGGACCGACCGCGTGAACGAAACGCTCGAATACCTCCACACCTTTGCCCACTTTCCATTCGCGCTCCGACGATTTCTCAAGCATCGCTTGACGCTCGAGGAAGCCAAGCAGATTGTGCGCGATCGAATGGCGCATCGCGAAGAACACTTCCTGCGCATGATCGAAACCAGTATTTACGGCTATCCGCGCAGTCCGTACCTGCCCTTGCTCAAGATGGCGGGATGCGGACTGGGTGATCTGAGGACGCTCGTCAGACAAGAGGGCGTCGAAGGCGCACTGCGCCAGTTGCGCGACCAGGGCGTCTACGTCACGTTCGAAGAATTCAAAGGACGCCAACCAATCGTGCGCAACGGTCAGACCATTCCCGTGACCGCGCGCGATTTCGACAACCCGATTGCGCGGCGCGAATTCCGTTTTCAGACCGGCGGCTCCACCGGCGCGGCATCGACCGTCGCCTCCAATCTGGATCACATCGCGGCGCGTGCACCGAATCGCGTGGTCACTCTCGCCGCCCATGGACTGTTGGGCGCGCCGACCGCTTTATGGCGCGGAATCCTTCCCGACCGGGGAATCGGCCAGATTTTCTTCGGCGCGCTGATCGGCAACGTGCCGCAGCGATGGTTCTCCCCGTTCGGGCGTCGCGAGTCGAGATCGTGGCTGAAGTACGTTCTGGCCACTTACTACCCAATGCTGTGCATGCGTCTGGCGGGTCTACACGTGCCGCTGCCCACGTATGTCAACGAGGATGACGCGATCATCGTTGCGCGATGGGCGGCTGACACCGCCAAGGCCCACGGGCGGTGCCTGATCCGCACCGGTATCAGCCGTGGCGTACGGCTCGCACTGGCGGCGCAGGCCAACGGTCTCGACTTGACCGGGGTAACCCTCACTGGTGGCGGAGAGCCGCCGACGCTGGCCAAAGTCGGCGCCATCAATCGTAGCGGAGCGCGCTTTGTCCCGAACTACGGAATGAGCGAGGCAAGTCAACCAGGCTCCGGTTGCGTGAATCCCGTTGACGCTAGTGATGTGCACTTGTTCAAGGACGCGGTGGCGTTGTTCACGCATCCCTATCACGTCGACACGTTTGGCGTCACCGTCCCCTCGTTCAACATGACGACGCTGTTGCCGACAACGCCAAAGATCATGCTGAACGTTCAAACAGATGACTATGGCATCGTCGAGGAGCGTCACTGCGGATGCGAGCTGGAGTCGTACGGGTACACGACGCACTTGCGGCAGATTCGCAGTTACAGCAAATTGACGGGCGAGGGCGTCACGCTCATCGGCACCGAGATGCTGACGATTCTCAACGACAGCTTGCCGGCGCGCTTTGGCGGAAGCCCTTTGGACTATCAATTGATGGAAGCAGAAGACGCGCACGGGTTCACGCGTCTGTATCTCATCATCAGCCCACGCGTCGAGATCAATGACGAACAGGCGGTGGTTGACTACATGCTCGAGCGGCTCAGTGAATCGTCTTCGATGGCGGATGCGGCCCGCGTGCCGTGGCAACACGCGCGCACGATTCAAATCAAGCGGACGGAACCGGTCTGGACCGAACGTGGGAAATTGTTGCCACTCCACATCCCGCGCCGTCACGACGGCTCAATGCCACAGGAGGGCAACCTTCAGTGAACACGCTCGTGTGTGTTTGGCTGGTCGTGCCACTGCTGCTGATGACCGGTTGCCGTTCGACGCAAACCGAGGCAAGCCCGAGCGCATCACCCGCTTCCCTCGCCCGCCCCGCTACAGTTCGGATTGAGATATCGACGGCGCCGGATGTCGGAGACGTCCCACGGCTCATGGCCATTGAAGCGATGCGCGCACAAGGGTACACCGTCGAAACACTCGCGATGGCCGACACCAACTCGACGATGCTCGCGCTCGAAAGAGGCGACCTGGATTTTGCGAACGTGCAGGATGTGACCGGCTGGGCGGCCATCGAACAGGGCGCGGCGATTGTCGCAGTGATTGACGATTCGGTGAATCCGGCCGTTCTCGCGGCCAAGAGCGCCATCAAACGATGTTCGGACTTGCACGGCAAGCGCGTGGCGGTGGCAAATCTCACCGGCGGCAAGACCGTCATGCTGAACCGCTACATCGAGAGGCACTGTCCCGGCACCAGGCCGGCACTCCTCGTGGTCGCCGGCGAACCGACCCGGTTGGCAGGCCTGCTGTCGGGCGAATTGGACGCAGTGGTCATCGACCGGACGGACCTGGAGAGTGTGGAAAGCACACGACCAGGCGAATTGTCTGCACTGGTCGTGTTCGCTGACGAATTTCCGGGGCTGACTATCAGCAGCCACTTTGCCCGCCGCGAACTGACCGAGAACTATCCGGCGACGGTTAAAGACTGGCTGCGCGCCTTGCTCGACGCGCGCCGCCGGCTTCAGGATCCCCGAGTGCTCACCGAGGAATTGGTCAGACGTCTGGGAATGGCGCCAGCCTTCGCTCACAAGACCGCCGTCACCTATCTCGAGAACAGGTTTTGGGATGTGAACGGACGTTACACGCCGGAGATCATGCAGCAACACCTCGACTTTGCCGTCGCAGCGGCAGGTCTCAAACCAGGTATGAAAGCCAGCGATGTCTCGGACCTCACGTTTCTGAACGCCGTCCTGGAAGACATCGGGAGGAAATAGCCAGCGCGCTAGAACTCGACGGTTGCGCCGAACTTAATCAGGCGCGCCCCCAGGAACGCCAGCGCGTTGCCATAAGACGGTCCGAGCTGTGTCACTCGCTGCGTGATCACACCAGCATTGAACAGATTGAAGACGTCCATCTTGGGCTGAATCTTGAACCTGCCAAGCGTGAGGCGGCGCGAGATCGCGACGTCGACGATCGTCACATCCTTGATGTGAACCGCACCGAACGGTTCAACGTCGATGTTCTGGTTGTTCTGGGTGAGCCTGACCGTGTTCGAGCTGACTCGAACGGTCGTCCGCTGTGGCACACCTTGGTTGTGGATGGCGTTCGCGGATACTCGGAACCCCTTCGGCAGCTCGTAGATAGCGGCCAACTTGACGTTGCGGCCGACCGTACCCGGCTGAGGGCCGCGGCGGAACCGGAAGTTGGGATTGTTCAGATCGGCGGTGTTCTGCCCGGCCTCGGTGTTGATGTCGCCTTCGCTCTTCGCGAGGCTGACGGCCCCCATCATCATCCAGCGATTGCTCATGCGCTTCTGAACGGTCAGATCCACGCCGTGGTAGCTGTCGTTCAGCTCTGGATGATTGTCATAG
>JBOGIV010000427.1:0-4685 GCA_050747925.1 Vicinamibacterales bacterium | reverse complement strand
GAACTGAACAGGTATGAGCAAAAGAAGGCCGGCCGCAACCGGCCTCCAACTGCGGCGTCGCTCACACTCACGCCCGACGACCCATAGGGCCGCGCCAATCACGATCAGGACGACGGCCGAGCCACTGAAGCGCCCCTGCCCGATCAGCATGCGTGCCGCGTAGCCGCTTCCGAGAATCAGCAGCACGACGGCGAGCGTCACGGCGATGGGTTTTGGAGACCTCGACAGCGGCGCCCGCCACATGACCGCGACTCCCATCGTCGCGAGGAGGACACCGAACGGAAGTACGGGAAGTTCGCGGGGAATCGCGTAGCTCTCCGAGACGATCACGGCTGCGGTCGGCGCGGTCACGAACCCCGCCAACGCGAGGAGCGCGGCTCGGTTTGGACGCGTGATCGCCTCGTAGGCGCCGACGGCAATGAACGCGGCCAGCGGCGCCAGAAACACACCGACCTGTCTGGTCGAATGGGCGATGTTCGTGCCGCCGGTCACGAAGAGGTACCCGGGATCGAAGAAACTGTGAAACAGATTGAGGCGGTCCGAGATGTTCCACGAGGTGAAGGCTTCACGCAGCCGCTGAAGGGGATTCAGGTCGGCCTGTCCCCCACTGAGGCTGTACTTTGTCGAAAAATCGCCCAGAATTTCCGGGTGCTGCGCCAGGAACGCGGCGGCTAGCAGCATCGGCCACGCAAACCCCGCTGCCGCGAAGACCACGTGACGCATGGGACGGCGGTCCCACAGCAGCAGCGCCAGCGTCATCGCCAGATAGAGGGGCATCATCACCACCGACGCGATATAGCTGAAAACACCGATCC
The DNA here is from genome assembly GCA_050747925.1 of Vicinamibacterales bacterium. Taxonomy (GTDB): domain Bacteria; phylum Acidobacteriota; class Vicinamibacteria; order Vicinamibacterales; family UBA2999; genus 12-FULL-67-14b. The sequence goes on along the minus strand of JBOGIV010000427.1, from coordinate 3,870 downwards.
CGAGGACGCCGGTCGCAAGGAAGATGCGCCACGAGCTCGGCCGATCGAGGAATCGGAACAGGCTGAGGAGCCACAGGAGGATGAACACCACGGGATACAAGCTGTCGGTCGAGATCCGGCTTTGGATGAAGTGCGCCGGGGTCACAGCCAGCAAAGCGGCGGCGAGGAGACCGAGCCGGTCATTGTGACTGACGCGACGAGCGACGAAGTACATCAACACGACGCTCAAGACGCCCACGCAGACGTTGGGCAGCCGAACGGCGAAGTCGGAGAGTGGAAGGACGCTGAGCCACGCGGCGGTCGCATAGACGACGATCGGTGGGTACCAATTAACGGTGGATGGGATCTGGAAGTAGACGGGTATGAAGCGGCCGCTGAGATCGCGCCCCGACTCGGCGATCGAGTGCCCTAAGAGACCGACAAAGATTTCGTCGTGATGCAGAAACGGGGGCGCCTGGTCGAGCTTCGTGCCGTAAAAATACGCTGCCAGTAACGCGATAACGGCCAGCGCCGCACCGTACCGGGATCGTTGCCCGGCATCGACACGGGTCTTCATCGATGGCTCGCCCGGTCTCGCCTCAACTGTCACGTCGCTCATGTTCACCGTATTCGACGCTCGGCGCCTGCTGGGATCTCTCCTACCGGCTGCGCCGAAGGACGATCGCCGCGGGCTCTCCGGACTCGTGTGTAATCGTCGTGGCGAGGGAGTAGGCTCCGCTCTCGATCAGCGCCCTCACCGACGGATCGGTCGCATAGAACACGGCGAAACTGCCGGGCGCGACTTCGTCGGCATTGGCATTCTGACCGAGATAGCGTGTTCGAACCCAGAGATCCCTGCGATCGTGTTTCCACAGGTAGAACCGCCAACGCACCGCCTTGGAGTCCAGATCGTCCCGGAAGTACACCAACGGGGCGCCATCGTCGTGGGCCATCACGAAGTTGGCCACATCACGGGTGTTGAGCGGATCGCGCCGTGGGGCGGACCACATCTGATAGTCGGTAAAGTACAGCCGAACCAGTCCGACGAACTGAATCGGCACCATCAACACCAGCGCCATTCCGATCGCTCGCACTGCCGGCCGAGCCTGTTGACGCCACCACTCGACTCCATAGGCGGCGATCAAGGCGCCGAAGGGCAGCAGCATCATCACCCGAGCCGTTGAATAATTTGGTGCAGTCGGCTTGATCAAGACGACCGGCAGCGGGGCCAGAAAGAACCCCGCCAACAGAATGAGACTCGGTGTGGACCAGCGAAGCGTCCACAGACGGTAGATCCCAAGGGCGAGAAAGGCCGCGACTGGAAGCAGGAACATGCCGGCGCGCGTCGTCGTCTGCGTGGGGTCGGCCCCTCCGGCAAAGAACAGAAAGGACGGGTTGAAGAAGTCCCAATACAGTGCGACCCGCTCGGCCAGGTCGAATCCTCCACTGCCCGCCGGCTTCTCGAAGAGGCTGGTCTGGAACTTGAACAGATCGTAGCGCGCGACGGTTTGCCACAGCGCATCAGGCTTCGACCATACCCACGGCACGACCACGAGAAACGGGGCTGCAAAGCCGCCACAGACGGCAAGCGTCGTGGAACGCATGGCGGCTCCTCGGACTCGCAAGGCGATGAGCGTGAGCGCGAGATACATGGGCATGAAGACCCATGCTGCGACATAGGTGAAGAGTCCGGCCCCCAAGACGAACCCGGCGGCCGACAGAAAGCGCACTCGCCCCGTCTTGAAAAACGCCAGCAGACACCAGACCCAGCCGAGGGCAAAGGTCAGCGGACAGAACGAGTCGAGCGCCTGTCTGCCCATGATGAAGTGCGCGGGCGTCGTCGCCATCAGGAAGGCGGCGATCACGGCGAGGCCCCGTTGGGAAAACAACAGTCGGGCGATGGCGTAGACGAGCCAGACGTCCAGGATCGCCATGAGGGCGATCGGAAGCCGCACCGTCCATTGAGTGAACGGCAACGTCTTCAGGCTGATGGCGGTCAGATAGAACAGAAACGGCTGCCAGCGAGCGGTCTCGACGTTGTCGGGCACCAGAGGGTCGATCATCAACACGAAGATCGGAAGGAACTCCCCGTGCAGGTCTCGACCGGTGACGGAGAGCGACTGCGCGTTGCTCGCGACGTGCGCCTCGTCATTGCTGATGTAGGCGGGGGCGTCGTCGAGTTTCACGACGTAGAGCGTGCAGGCGAGGAGGGTGGCGAGGGCGCCGAGGGCCAGCACGCGTCGAGCGCCTGTCGATCCGGCACGTGTGTCCGTTTGCATCCCTGGCTGTAGGCCCTCAGCAGCTTACTCGAACGCCGATTCGGCGATCGGCGACGGGTCAGCGATCAGCGCGAAGGTGAGATGGTCGGTCGAGCAGACCCACGAGTTTGACTTCCGAAGCGGCCAGTGCGAGGCGAAGCACCAGGCGCACCACGATGTACGCCTGTCCAATCGCAACGGCTCGCCACCCGCCCAGGCGCGTGCCGCCATAGATCTCGCTTGCACCGTAGACAATCAGCAGGGCCGCAAACAAAGCTCCGTAACAGAAGTACACGCCGGCCGCCGCGACGGTGTGCTCGCGGACGAATCGCGCGCTCGTTCGAATCGCGACCCAGGCGCTTGACGACCGAGACGAGACGACGGCGATCCGCGCGTAGTCGACCACCAGCGCAGCGGCAAGCAGAAGGGCGCCAAAGATCAGATAGAGAACGACGCGGAACAGAAACGCGTCGCGTTCGCTTGAGGCGTAGGCGGCGAGCCGGCCGTAGACGGGGCCAAACAGCAGCGCATGTACGGTCGCATACAACAGCACGTAGAACACCGCGGCAGCTCCGCTGATCACGGCGAGCCGGGGCCAGTGAGCGAAGCCATTGGCCATGAACTCGCGAACGCTCGTACGGCTCGCGCGAGTGAAGCGATGGAGCGTGCCGCCCCACAAGAACGCCCACGCCAGACCCGACAGCGCGACGGGCCCGGCGAGCGCCCATGGCCGCGGCGATGCGTCGAGCAGCGCGCTGAGGTTGTCGAGCGGCGCCGCAAAGCCGAGGATGGTGGGCGTGAACGTCGCTTCGAGGCCCCTGGTGTGCTCGCGGTACTCCATCCACCACTCGGGATCGATGTCGGGCGCCCCTGCCGACACGGGTTGTTGCTGCGCCAGCGCCGCCTGAAGGCGCGAGCCGAGCACCACGCCAAACGGAATGGCGACCGCCAGCGTGGCGACAAGAACGCCGGCGACGAGCAGCGGCGCCGCCAGGACGGTCAGCAGCCCAGAAGCGACCGCGCGAAGCGCATGGCTCATGTGCAACACATCGCCTGTCAGGCCAGCGCCGAGTAGCTGAGCACGAGGTCCTGAAGCCAGATGAGCCAATGAAGGGCGAGCCGGACGCCGATCGCGCTCCGATGAAATCGCAGCGTCTTGGTGTTGTTCGATCGATCGGCGTCGAGCAGAATGACCGCATCAGGATCGACGCTCGCGGCCACAATCGGCGACGGACCGACGTACTCGATCTGTTTCTCCGCGTCACGTCCGTCCCAAGTGTCGCGGACGGTTGATCCGTCGTCGAAGACCGCCGACACCTGAAGGGCGCGGCCGCCTTCGAATCCTCCAACCGGTGCGTCGTTGGTCCCGCTGAACACGGCGTCGCCCATGCGTCGCAGGCCGATGATGGAATGAAACTGCGAGGAGTTGTCGGGCTGCGGCTCACTCTTCAGGACGCCGATCGCATAGTCGAATCGCGCCTCGAAACGAAACGCCTCGGTGAAGAACCACGAGAGGTCGCGCCCGCGCTGTTCTGACACGATGGCAGCGAATGTCTCCGACGAGCCCCCTTCGCCGCGAAGCCGTTCGCGATAACCGACAAGCGCCTGCTGCATAGCGGGCCAGCCGATGTAG
>JBOGIV010000426.1:0-7659 GCA_050747925.1 Vicinamibacterales bacterium | reverse complement strand
GACCAGGGTCGCTCCGAACGAAAGTGGAGTAAAGATCTCCCACACCGAGATGTCGAAGCTGATCGGCGTCCGTTGGAGGACGCGATCGTCTCGAGTGAACGGAATGGCTGATCCCATCCACCAGATGTAGTTGCAGACCGCGCGGTGCGGAATCATGACCCCTTTGGCCCGGCCTGTCGATCCGGACGTGAACAATACGTACGCAAGGCTGTCGGGTGTGGTGATGTTCTCCAGATTCCCGCTGGCCTCACTCGCCATCGACGCTCGATCTTGATCCAGGCACAGAAGGCGTGCGGTTCCGCTCGGAAGTCGCGCCGTGAGTGACGACTCGGTCAGGATGATGGGGGCCCGTGCGTCCTCGAGCATGAGCCGCAGGCGCGCTTCGGGGTAATTCGGGTCGAGCGGCAGGTACGCAGCTCCAGCTTTCAGAACGCCAAGCAGCGCCACGACCAGGTCGATGGACCGTTCCAGGCATACTCCAATGACCGCATCGCGTGCGATGTCGTGGCTGCGCAGCACACGCGCGAGCTGGTTCGCGCGGGCATTGAGGGCTGCAAATGAGACGGCGTCCTCCCCGCTGACTACCGCAATCGCCTCCGGTGTCAGGTCGACTTGTGCCTCGAAGAGCTGATGCAAGCCCAGATGCGCCGGGTATACCGCGCGTGTGTCGTTCCAATTCGCCAACAGCGTCTGGCGGTCGGTGGCGCCGACCTCGTCCGACGGCGCCGACGGCACGCGCCATGAATAGGCGTCGATGAGCGCCGTGGGCTCAGTGACGATCTGCCGCAGCAGGAACTCGAACTGATCGAGCATCACAGCGACGCGATCACTGGTGAAGAGCGCTGGCTGATACATCAGCTGCACGGACAGCGTGTCGTCCTCGTTCGCAATGTCCATCGTCAGCGCGAACTCTGAGACGTGTTCTTTCAGTGAGATCGATTGTGACTCGAGACCCGCGACGCCGAGATCGGACTCAGGGAAGTTCCGGAAGTTGATCGTCACGTCGAACAGCGGGTTCCGATTCGGGACCCGCGCCGGTTTGAGCGCGTTGACGAGCCGTTGGAAGGGAACCTCCTGATGGCTGAGTGCGTTCAGCGTGACCGTCCGAACCCGCTGGAGGAGGTCACGAAACGAGGGCGTCCCCGACAGATCGACGCGCAGAATCAGGGTCTTGACGAAGAACCCGATGAGCGTCTCGGTTTCCACGCTGGTCCGCCCCGCAATGGGTGACCCGATGACGACGTCCTTGCTGCCGCTGAGACGGGAGAGCAGGATGCTGAACGCGGCAAGCAGCGTCATGAACGGAGTGGCGCCTTCATGACGGCTGAGGGCTCTGATGCTGTGGGTCAGAGAACGCGGCAGCAGGCGAACGCAACACTCCGCCCGAACATCGGCGGTCTCAGGGCATGGCCCATCGTAGGGAAGGTTCAGCCGTGGCAGGTTGGCGAGTTGCTTTACCCAGAAGGCGAGATGCCGATCGATCAGTTCGCCTGAAGCGACTTCTCTGCGCGCATACTCCCCGTACTGAAACGGCAGCGGGTGAAGGGATACCGGCTCGCCTCGAACCACCTGCTCATAGATGACGCCGAGCTCCCCAAGGAAAATACTGCGCGACCATCCGTCGCAGACGATGTGATGGATGGCAATGATGAGCGCGTGATCGTTCTGGTCCAGCGCGAACAGCGTTGCGCGAACCAGTGGTCCGCGCGCCAGATCGAAGGGCTTGTAGAGCCCCGCGGCGATGCGCCGGTCGAGCTCCGCCGTTCGATCGGACGACGGGCTGGAACGCAGATCCACGACCTCGAGAGACAGGCCGACTCGAGCAGCCGTCCGTTGAACCGGCCGGCCATCAACCGCCGGGAAAGTTGTCCGAAGCACGTCGTGTCGGTTTACCAGGGTCGTCAGGCTCTGCTGCATTGCCTGGACCAGCAAGGGCCCCTTGATGCGAAGACGGATCGAGGAATTGAACTCGACGCTGCCAGGTCGCAGCTGATCGAGGAGCCAGAGCCTCTCCTGGCCGAACGAGACGGGAGATTCCAGAAGAGGGGGGCCGCTCGCTGGTGCACCGTCGTCACGCTCACCGCTCGCGTGATCGGCGATAGCTCGAGCCATGTCGCAGAGCACCGGGCGATCGAAGAGCGCGACGAACGAGATGCTGGCGCCGAGATCGCGCTCGACGCGTCCGAGCAGACGCGCGCCGGCGATCGAGTCTCCGCCGAGCTCGAAGAAGTTGTCGAGCCGGCCGACGCTGGCGACGCCAAGCGATTCGCTCCACAGCACAGCCAGTGACGTTTCAAACCGGCCGTCGGGGGCCGCGAACGCAGGCCGCCCGCCGGAGCGCAGCGGAGCGGAATGAATTCCTAGCTGATCGGCCAAGAGGCTACGCTGCACCTTGCCGGTAGGACCCTCTGGCAGTTCATCAAGAAAGATCACGCGCGCAGGGACTTTGAACTGTGCCAGGCGCCCCGCCGCAAACTCGCGAAGCGCCTGCTCAGTGCACGTTCGGCCCTCATGCAGAACGACAGCCGCAGCCACATCCTGTCCCAGCGTCGCGTGTGACATGCCAAACGCCGCCGCCTCCGCGACGGCGGGATGCGTGAGCAGAACTTCATCGACCTCCCGCGGATTCACCTTCTCGCCACCGCGATTGATGGTTTCCTTCAACCGGCCGGTAATGAACACATACCCGTCGTTGTCGATGTGTCCCGCGTCACCTGTCTTCAGCCATCCATCGACAAACGACTGAGCGTTCGCGGCTCCGCCGCCCTCGTACGCGGCAATGACATTGGGTCCTCGAATGGCGATCTCGCCGGTGAGGCCTCGAGCCCTAGGGGTGGACGCCTCGTCGAGAATCGCGACGGCGGTTCCGAGTGGGAGTCCGACCGAGCCCGGCTTCCGCTTCGCGGGAGGCAGCGGGTTTTGCGCGATCTGATGCGACGCCTCCGTCATGCCGTACGCCTGGATCACCGGAGCGCCGAACTCTTCTTCGAGCGCGCGCTGCAACGTCTCGGGCAGGAACGCAGACGCCGATCGGACAAGTCGCAGCCGGCGTCGGGCGATCACGTCGCGGTGCTGACGCGCGCGCGTGAGAATCGCCTGGTGCATCGTCGGTACGGCGGTGTACCAGGTCGGCTGCCCCTGGTCCATCCATTCGAAGAAGCAGGGTGCGTCGAAACCCGGACAGCAGATCACGCTGGCGCCAGCAGTGAGCGACGCGAGGACCCCACCGATCAATCCATGCACATGAAACAGCGGCATCACGACCTGGCAGCGATCCTCGGCGCGAAGCTCGAGACTGGCGGCGATGTTGCCGGCCGACGCCAGGATGTTGGCGTGTGTCAACGCCACGATTTTTGGGCGCGATGTTGTTCCCGACGTCGTCAGGATCAGCGCGACGTCGCTTCCACTCGCGAAGTCATTCAACGCAGAGGTGTGTCGAGTTCCGTCGAGTCGAAGAATCCCGGCCGGCTTCGTTTCGTCGATGGCTAATCGAACGACCTCCACTTTGCGAGCCTTGGCCGCATGGATGACCGCCGAGTCGGCTGGTGCGGACGTCAGGAGCCACGTGATTCGGAGGTCCTCAAACGAGCGTTCGAACTCGGCCTGGCGGTACTGCGGGTTGATCGGCGCTGCCGTGGCGACCGCTGAAACCGCCAGGAACGCGACAGCCATCTCTGGCCCGTCGGGAAGCACGAGCGCGACGCGATCCCCCGGCGCGACACCCGACTCGCACGCCACCGCCGTAGCCTCGAGAATCTGACTCCAGAGGCGCGCATATGTCAGCGGTGCACGATGTGGCGCGAGAAGCGCGATCGCCTCCGGTGTCTCGGCGGCGTGTCGTCTCAGGATGGTGTGAATGGCCTGGGCCTCGCACACTGCTCGGTCTATCGGCTCGAGCCAAGGGGGGTGGCCAACGAATTCGGTAGACCGACTTACGCTACTACATGAGAAGAGTCGAGTGTCGAGCGGCGATACGTCATCACTAGACATCTTCTAAGGCCTGCATGGCGACAGTTGAAGCAAGTTTCTGACAGGCCGCAGAAGATGTCCGCCCCGCGGAGCGGGGCAAGAAGACACTGCCCCCTAGCAAAGCGGCGCCGACGTGTTGTTCTGGGCGGTTTGAGGCGAAGCTTCGCGAGTGCGCTGATGGCACTGTTCGCCGTCCTCGCCGCCGCAACCGCGTCGTCCGCGCAAAACTGGCCGCAGTTCCGCGGCAATCGCGCCGGCGTCGCCGCCGATGACGCGCGGCTTCCCGACACGTGGAGCCCCACCGAGAACATCGCCTGGAAGATCGACGTCCCCGGGCGCAGTTGGAGCTCGCCGGTCGTGTGGGGCAGCCACGTGTTCGTCCTCACGGCGATCAACATGAGGCAGCCCGTTCAACCGCTGAATGCGGTCGGCGCCTACCTCGCACGGTCGCTCGGCGGGCCGATGACCGGCGGAGACATCACTCAGCCAACCGACGAGCATCGCTGGATCCTGTACGACGTCGACTTCCAGACCGGGGCGATCAAGTGGCAGCGTGCGATTCACTCGGCAGTGCCGCCGCATTCGGTGCACCAGAAAAACTCGTATGCCTCGGAGACGCCGGTCACTGACGGCGAACGGGTCTACGTGTACCTCGGCTACGTCGGGCTCTTTGCCTTCGACTTGAACGGGACGCCGGTGTGGTCGAAGCCGATGGGAGCGCGGAAGATGCGCACGGGCTGGGGCTCAGCGGCATCGCCCATCCTTCACGACGGCCGGCTCTACATCGTCAACGACAACGAGGAAGGATCGTTCGTCGCGGCCTACGACGCACGCACCGGAAACGAAGTGTGGCGTACGGATCGCGGGGGCGAGGGTTCGAACTGGTCCACGCCCTTCGTGTGGCGAAACGATCGAAGAACCGAGATTGTGACTACCGGTAGTAAGAGAGTGCGATCGTACGACACCAGCGGAAAGCAGCTGTGGGAGCTTGCGGGCATGACGTCGATTCACGCCGTCACACCGTTCTCGAGTCACGGGCTGTTGTTTGTCAGCTCCGGCTATTTTCCTGACTCGTTGAGACCGACCTATGCGATCAAGCCGGGCGCCGCCGGAGACATCAGCCTGAAGGGTGAAGAGCGCAGCAACGCGTTCATCGTCTGGTCGCATCCGACGCTCGCCTCCGCGTATCCATCGCCGCTGGTGGTCGGCGACCAGTACTACACGCTGATGGATCGGGGATTTGTCACTTCCAACGATCCAGTGACAGGGAAGGAGATCTATGGCCGCCACCGGATTGCCGTTGATGCGGGGACGTTCTCGGCGTCGCCCTGGTCGTACAACGGCAGGATCTTCGCCGTCAGCGAAGACGGCGAGACGTTTGTTCTTCAGACCGGTCCCGAGTTCAAAGTGCTCGGCCGGAACTCGCTCGACGAGATGACGCTGGCGAGCCCCGCCGTCGCCAACGGCAGCCTGATCATGCGGACCGCGACCAGGCTCTATCGCATCACGCGCCGGAACTAACGCGAGCGATCTTCGGCGGCGGCGGACCGTGCCCGGTGTCTCGCCACTAGACCAACTTGACCAATTCTGGTTTTCGCGATAGCGTCGTCACATGTCATCCACGCTCACTCTGTACGAGGCCAAGACCCATCTGTCGTCCCTGGTCGACCGTGCCGCGGCGGGTGAAGAGATCATCGTCGCCAAGCACGGCCGTCCGATGGCCAAGCTCGTGCCCATTCGTGATGCGGCGCGCCGTCGCCCGGGACGAGCGAAAGGGAAAATCAAGATGGCCGCGAACTTTGACGCCCCGTTGCCGAAGGCACTGATTGAAGCGTTTCTCGGCGGCACGGAATGAAGCTGCTGCTCGACACCCATGTGATCTTGTGGTGGCAGCGTGACGATCGGCGTCTGAAGCGCGAAGCGCGGCGAGCCATCGCCACCGCCGACGTCGTCTGGGTGAGCGCGGTCTCGGGCTGGGAAGTCGCGATCAAGGCCGCGCTCGGCCGGCTTCAGCTGTTGGAGTTGTTCTCGATCCTGGTGCGCGCAGACGACTTCACGGAGTTGCCGCTCACCGTCGGTCACACAGAGCAACTCGGCAATCTCCCTGCACATCACGCCGACCCGTTCGATCGGATGCTGGTGGCGCAGGCGCGCGTCGAGCGCGCGACCCTCGTGACGCACGATCGCCAACTGGAGCCGTACGACACGCCGGTGATCTGGACCTGAAGGGGCGGGTCCGCGCGCGCGGACTCGCCTCAACTCTTCTTCGAGGCTACGTTCCTTCGGCCGGCGACCGTCGGCGTTGGCGCAGGCCCTGGGAAAACCGGCGCGGCGGTGCCCCTTCTTCAGCAGCGCACGACGTGCGTCATCGCCCCGTGGTGAACCCGCGCCAATTCGCGATGACGGTAATGGGCGCGCTCGCTGCGCCCTCCGCCACGGCGTTGAGCAAAAACCGGGTGCCGTCGGCAGTCACGGCGTACTGGTGGCGAAGTAGTCCTCCCTGCGCGCTGACGATCCGAGCAGCGAACAGCGCAACCGGCGTCCCGGTCAGCGGCGACGCGCCCGTCGTTGCTGCCCGAAACGACGCCGCCGTCAACATGCCAGTGGCGGCCACGTAGTACAGCTCCGAGCCGTCGCCGCGCCAGCGCGGCTGCGATCCGCCGGTCGTGGAGACCTGCCAGCGTTCGCCAGGCTCGGGAAACCCCTGAACGTAGACTTCCATTCGCCCCGATTCGTTCGACGCGTAGGCGATCCAACGGCCGTTTGGAGAGAACTGGCCGTCGCGCTCTTCGAAAGGAGTGCGCGCGACCGGCACGGGCGTGCGATCACCAGTCACCGGGAGCGCATAGAGATCGAGAGCGGTGACAGGATCGAGCGCGGCGAACAAGATCGTGCGCCCGTCCCTCGACCAGTCCGACACGCCGACGCCCAGGTCGAGCGTCGCCAGCTTTTCCTCTGTCGCTGCCGGGTTCGACGCCTTCACGTAGATCTGGTTGACCCCGGTCCGGTTCGAGCGAAACGCAATCCGCGTCCCGTCCGGCGACCACAACGGCGTCGCGTCGATGCCCGAGTCGAACGTAAACCTCGTCGGGACGCCGCGTGAGAGGTCGAGCAGCCAGATATCCCGGTTGCCGGCGACGGTCCGGTCGAGAGCCACGCGCCGGCCGTCGAGCGAGATCTCGGGGCAATTCTGCGAGCCTGGTTCGAGCGCGGTCACCGACTCGATCGGCTTTCCGCTTCGATCGACCCACAGCAGCGCATTGGTCGAGCCCGTCCGGTAGGCGATCAAGCCTGTCGCGGACGCCGACAGCGCGGACGTGTTGAACGCGCCGTCGAACATCACCTGATTGGCCACTTCGATGGGATCGCCGGTCATGACACCTGCCGCCACGTCGAGTCGCTGGGCAAAGGCGGTGCCCTGCCGCAGGAACAGCAGCGTGTCCGGCGCCGCGAACACCGCGTGCGCATCGGCGCCAAAGAGGCGCTTGCCCGTCGGCTCGTCAATCGACGCCAGGTAGACGCCCTGCGACTCGGTGCTGCCCTGCACGAAGTACAAGAAGCGCCGGCCGTCGGGCAGGAACTGGGGGAAGCGATGGCTGGTTTCGTGAGGCGGACTCACCTGAGTCAGCGGCACGGCTTCTCCACCGGAGGCGGTGACGCGAAAGAGCGCACCCACCGACGGCGCAAAGA